>DATLRQ010000025.1:0-9148 GCA_035534555.1 Candidatus Micrarchaeaceae archaeon | reverse complement strand
AGCGGATCGGCCTATTTACAGGCGATCAGCCGGTTGGCATCCTCGAGGTCGAGGCGGCATTCACGACCGCGCGCGAAGTCGAAGCGCACAGCATATACGGGACCACGGACGATGCGCACCCGGGCGTGCACGTGCTCAGGGAGTCGGGGCGCTGGGCGCTCGGCGGCCGCGTGATCGCCTTGTCTCGGCCAACGTCCGGCTTTCCCGATTACGACCTCACGCCAGCTCAGGTGAAGGCCGTGAAACACCAACGCGGATGGAAGACGATGGTCGGCTTCCAGACGCGCAACCCCGTCCATCGCGCGCACGAGTATCTGCAGAAGGTGGCGCTCGAGATCGTGGACGGGCTGCTGCTTCATCCCCTCGTCGGCGAGACCAAGAGTGACGACATTCCCGCTTCGGTCCGGATGAGCTGCTACGAAGAGCTGCTGCTCGGCTACTACCCACCCGATCGAGTCGTGCTGGCGACCAATCCGGCCTGGATGCGGTACGCGGGTCCGAAAGAAGCGGTCTTCCATGCCATCGTCCGGCGCAACTACGGCTGCACGCATTTCATCGTCGGCCGCGACCACGCCGGCGTCGGCGGCTACTACGACACGTACGCCGCCCACCGCATCTTCGACGAGTATGCTCCGGATGAGCTGGGAATCGAGATTCTCCGCTTCGAGCACACCTTCTACTGCTCGGTGTGCGGCGGAATGGCATCGACCCGAACATGTCCGCACCCGGCGGACGTCCATCGCACGCTGAGCGGAGCGGCGGTGCGCAAGCTGCTGGCCGAGGGCCACGACCTGCCCCCGGAGTTCACGCGCCCCGAGGTCGCGCGTGTGCTGCTCGATGCGGCGAAAGGGGAAGCCACGGCATGAAGTTAATGAGGCAGACAATCGGGGGCGCGCCCGAGCATGGCAAACGAGCCCATCACTGTCCTTGCCACTCAGCTCCGCGCCGAGGGCCCCGGGTCATCGAATGCCGAGGGCGTGCCAACACAAGTTTTGGTGCTTTTACTTATTCACAATGTGGACGATTCGTGTCCGATGCCTTGAAACTGCAAGTCGGTCGCGATCGCGAAAAGGTGAAATCAAGTCTTCTCAAGCTCGACGACGTGGCCAAGCGTCTTGGCTGCCACTTCGAGACTCTCCGGCTAAGGATTCGGAGCGGGAGGTTGGAGGCCGTTCGTGGCCCACACCGAGCCTACTTCATTTCCGCCACGTCGCTCCGCGTTCTGCTCGTGCGTAAGTAAGTTGTCCCCGCGGCGCTGGTTGACAGGATCGATCGGGGGGTGGCGATGCTTAGGCACAGGCCTCACGGACATGACGGCCTTACTCGGGGGCCGTTGCCCGCGAGCGGCCGCCGGTGACGGGCCAGCGGCAGGGATAGACCACCTGTTTACAACACACGCGCTCCACCAACACTTAGATTGGATCGCGGCCCGTCCAGCTCGAAGATCAGTCCACCCGAAGGGAATATCCAGGGGCTCCAAAAGGATGGTCATGCCTGAGTCAGCCGATGGGGTGGCGGTGAACCAGACATGGTCGATCGTCTCGCGTAGTTCAGGGGTGGGGTCGAGCAGAAAGTTCGAAGAGCGTCCACTAAGGGGACTCTGAACTCAAGTTGATGCACTTAAAGCGAATACGGGGGAACTCGGCCGCACTAATGGAAAAAATTGTGCAAACCATCCCTTGACGAGGACGTAACTCGCAAATGCAGTCTCGCACGCTCTGCGCCTGACTACAACCCGGCAGCCACAACCAATTTCCAATGACCTTGTGGCCACGTAGCTGTCAGGTTGTAGCATGCCGCTCGCGGGATGAATACGTTCGAAGGAAAACCTGGCCAGCCTCCAGCCCCGGTGGGCGGCTTAGACGGATCAAGGACTGCCGATGTCGTGGGTGATTCCTGCCCATTGAATTGGAACCAAAGTGGCTCTCCGGTGTCCACCGCAGCGCCACTGACACGAATCGTATGACTGTAACTCGGCTCAATAACCCACAGCACCTTGACTGACCAGCCGTGATTTGTGTACGTGACGCCACGCAAAGTGCCATCACCAAATCCAACGTGGATGGTAGTTCCCGAAATTACCCACACGGGCGACCCGCCGATACCCGGGCCGAACGCCGGATTGAGTTGCTCTGGGGACCCACCAGTGACGCACGTTACAGGTGGATCGGCTAATGGACTCGGTGAACTCAGGTGCGCTGTAGAGCGTGGCGTAACGGACGATCCATTATTGGGTTGACCCGACATCGAGCAGCCCAGTGTGATGGCTACCGCACCGATTGCAGCCACTAAGCGAAACAGGCGAACTGTCGAACATACCTCAGACATGAAGTCGTGATTCTTGGGAAATTCAGTACACTGCCAAACCGAGTATCGCGCCCGCTCCGACGAGGAGTATAAGCCCGTCGATAAAGCGGCATCGTGCTCGCCAGGCCAGCATGCGCAGGGCGGAACAAGTAACTCCGCGACTATGGAGAGCCAGGAGAGTCGCGGCTCGCGCCCCCCCATGGCTGGCCCCTATTCCGCAACCCAGCAGAAATGCCGACCAGACGTTAGGCTGCAAGGCAATTAGGAAAGGCAAGAACCACATCCCCGCATAGGGGTTATGGGTCATTATTCCAGGCCCAAGTGTCGCCCCCCAGATGAGGTCGCGCAAACGGCTCCGAGACCGTACCCACGAAGGTGGTACTTGCCACGCGGAGTTTAGGGCGGGGATACGCACTCCCAGGACCTCGGACAAGCCGTATAAAGCGGCATAGACCAAGCCGACGACTACCAGCCATCGTTCTAGATGAACCCCTAGCGGCTCGATGAAAGCTCCTACCGCCCCCCAGACCAGCGCACCGGAGACCGCGTGTACCACCACATACATTGCACGGTCACGGGCTTTACCTCCAACTGAGGTTGCTGCAGCGCTCTGCGCCGCATTGAATCCTCAAGGAGATGCGAACTTTGCAGCTCCGATAAGGCCGGCCATGACCAGTGCCGCCGCTGGGCCGATAACCTCAGGGATTCCTGATCTGATCGCAAGCCCTGCGCCGACGACTCCAGCTAGCGGGAAAAATAGGCACACGACGGCCCGATTCCGATCGAGCAGCCACTCGTTCGTCAGCAAACGGTCCGCAATCATCGTGATGCTTACGACGCTTGGCCCAACTTGACGCTGTTGAGATACTCACGAACAGCCTCCGGCGTACAGCATTGGCCGCACTTGCAACCGCTCTCACAGGTGCACTTGTAGCTGTTACACGACGTGCACATACAGTCTGTGCAGTAGTAGAAACCGCAATTGCCGCAACTACCGACTGTCCATTGCCCGTCGCTGTAGGGACAAAAGGTGCCGCAGTTACTGCTGGTGCAGACCACGCAGGTGCTAGGGCACCCAGGGGTGCAAGTACCGCACGGGCAATTCGCACCGGCATTCGGGCAATTCGCATTGTTAACGCCGCCTATCCAACTACATCCAGGATTGCCGGCCAGGGCTATCACTGGATTCCGAATGATCCCCAAAGACAGCCCAGCTGTGGCTGCGACGATGCCTTTCAAACCAGCCAGCATGACGCCGCGGCGGCTCAATGTCCGCGCGGTCGATTCCGACAAACGGCTGATCGCGCTGTCTACATTCTGCCAATCGATCATCTGGATCATGCCTCCAATACTTTGGTGACGGCGTTCGGCTCTTCGGTCGATATGCGCAATAGAGTCGCCAGTTCGTTTGCGTCGGTCGGAATCGTCTTGCCTCGGACTATCCCCGCACGATCCACAAGGATGGCCAATGGAACGCTGTTCGACTGATAGAGCTTAGTTGCAACATCAGATGCGACATGGAGGATCGGAATGGAAGTGGTTAGAAATCGTGACTCTGGGGCAATTCTCGATGGCTCCAGACTTGTAGCGATTACCACCTGAAGGTCGGTTGGGGCGTCCGTCCGAAGGCCTTCAAGCTTGTCGATCGCGGATTCGCAACTAACGCAGCCAGGATCCGCAAACACCAGCAACGTCCAATTTCCGCCGGGCTCAAAACGCTCCAATCTGTAGCCTCCAGTGGAGGCTCGAAATTGGAAGCCTGGCGCACGACTTCCAGCCGCCAGGCCATCGCGTGCAGTTCCGACGCCCTTGAGCCTCAACAAATAGCCCATTTGGCGGAATACCACGACCACCAGCGCCGCGAGGGCAAAAAGGAGCACCCATTCCGTTACTAGAAGGGACGCTGGGATTAGGATCATCGATAACCTGCTGTCGCGCTGTCATGGATACGAGCAATCGTGTAAGAGGCCTGTGCTGCAGCGGCTCCGAGGACAAGGAATCCAGCAGCTACAAGCACACTCTCCAGTGGTGACCAGGCGACGCGGTTGCCAGCACTGAACCAGATCGAGACGACTGCTGCGCCTGCAGTCAGGGATAAGCCTCGAACGAGCCCTCCTTTCGTAAACTGGCTACCGGTTAACGCACCAAAGCACCTGCACTGCGCGTCGGAACCAGTCATGAATGCCGCTGCGGTCACGAGAGTGAACCCGACAAAAACGATTAGAACCGCCACGGCGACATACTGCTGAGCTACTCCGCTGATTGACAACTCACCGAGAATCAGTTCAAGACACGGAACTGCGACTGCCAGTCGTCGGGTTACTCCCATTGTTCCTGGCAACCGGAGCTGCCGAAGCGTGCGTTCGAATCCGGGTAGATCAACAAGTTTGGCGGTGCTGGACACAACAAGCACCGCGGCAAGCAGAGCGCGCAACGCATACACAATTAGCGCTATCAACTCGGAAAAGCCATCGAAAGGGAGGATGACGCGGATCCCTGAGAACGGGCCCACCCCACGAAGGCACGGAGGGTGACTTCATAGTTCGCAACGCCTTTCGCCCGCACCACACCGTGCGGATCAATAACGTGGACAAATGGTTTGACACGAACTCGAAAACGTCCATAGAGATCCTCAGCCGCCGGGATCATTGGCACAGATATTGCAAGACTGTCGGCGATGACGTCGCAGATCTCCTTGGATCTGGGGCTAAGCAGAAGGACCTCGATGTCGGAGTCGGACGAGTGGATCCTGTTCAGTCCAGCTCTGAGGTCTTGAAAGACCGCAAGCTCTTGATCAGCAAAGACGAGCACTTGCCACGAGGATCCGTGTGGGCCTCGCCGAACCTGCCCAGCGAGATCTCGCGCCTGCCACATTGGCGCCCGCTTACCAATACCTATCCCGTCTCGCGTGATCCCCATTCTTGATTCGAGACTGCCGACGCCTAGGGCTATCAATGCCGATACACAAGCGAGGAGCAGTAGGATCTCCGCCGCGACAAAGCCCATGGACTCGACCAACACCTAAGCGCGGTCATCCACGTCGGATTTGGCCCCAAACGACACGCCCCTCTTGGTATGGGTCGGCGGATAGGGATGTTGTCTGCAAGCACTAGGCACGCTTCCTGTCATAGGCTTGGAACGCTGGCCCTCTGGAGCCCCCGACACAAGACGTGATTTCTGATGTCATCGAATCACTGTCCATACTTCTTATGACATGTCGGTGTTCGTATGCAGCAGATCGGGCGCGAGTGGAAGCTGGGGTCCGAATTTGCGACGCGGCCTCGGCATGCCGCGCTTGTTCTTGGCTACGGCAGGCAAGTGTCGTGGCCCCGTGCCGTTAGCTGAAGTATGGGTGAGGGAACATGTCCCGCCGGCCAATCTCGGGTGGTGAGCTGCACATCACTCCACGGCAACGGCAGATTCTCGACCTGGCGGTTCGCGGGTGCACGGACAAAGAGATCGCTGCTGACATGGGTATTGCTGTCAGCACTGTCAGAACGTATCTCGAGCGGTTCTATCGAGAGAACCAACTTCGAAATAAGGCTGAGGCCGTGGCTGCCTGGCAGCACTACATTGATGCGGAACGGCAAAAGACGGGGCGATCCGCGCGGTAGTTTGGCTCAGTTACATCGGCACTCGGCTGTTCGCCCGAACCACCTGGTGGCGGAGACAATGCCCGCCACGGCGACGAACAGCGCGAAAAGTGCGAGTCTCGAACCCCTGAGGGATTCCAAAGGATGGTCATGCCTGGGTCGGCAGGCGGCGTGGCGGAGTACCGGAGAACCAGACCTGGTCGATCATCTCGCGTAGTTCAGGGGTGGGGTCGATCAGAAAAGTTCGAAGAGCGTCTACTAAGGGGACCGTCTCACTGTCCGGATTCGGCTAAGTACAGGGATAACGGCGTTGGGCGAAATAGTGGTTGGCCCTCAACAGGTTCCGCCCGTGGCAAGCACTGCCACATAACGAGGGCTGCAGGGCTTCCGGTTCCTCAGATCAGGGCAGGTTTAAGCGCAGCGCACAGGCCCTGTTAGCGCGGAGGCAGGTGGCTTGAGTCCACCGCGGCCAACACCGCCAAGTGCCGCCGGCTGTCGTGAGCCCCAGCGCCTAAGGACAATTCATCACACGATGGGCGGCTAATATCCCGTCGATGCAGGGAGATGCGCTCCTTATCGGGATCGGCACATTCGGGATTGGGACCGCCGGCTTCGCTGCTGTAGCCGCGAGCCTGCGCTCGGAATCCAAACTTTGGACTCCAGTTCATTCGATCCGCGTGCGGGCCATCGTATCCACCAGCTTCAATGTTGCCTTCGAGAGCGTGGTCCCGCTGATCGCCGCTCTCATGCTCGGTGACATTCACTCCGCGCTCGTGGTGGCCAGCCTGGTCACGGGCACTTATGCTCTTTGCGTCATCACGATCCGCGGACGTCAGTTCGTGCAGACGCGCGCCATCCGGCTGCGTTCAGGCCAGATGATGGTGGTCAGTGGAGTGACGAGTACCACCCTGTTCTTGCTCAATGCCTTCTTCTTCGCTTCTGTCGGAGTCTACGCACTGGCTCTGTGCTTCCAACTCCTCACCGCAGCAGTGAGCTTCTACAGCCTGATTGCCGACACGACTTAGCGAACACCGTAGTTGGCCGTCAGCACCGCGCTCAGTCCGATATCCGCAAAGGTAAGCGCGCATTCGGCTCAGCGGACGGTGGCCACGGCCGAACAGTCGTCAGGGGGGTGTACTCTGCCCGCGGACATGACGCAGGAGTTCGACCCGGGCGCATTCAAGGAGACAACGCTGAAGCAGTGGCAGAAAGCGGCAGCCGCCTGGCACCGCTGGACGCCCACCCTTGACGCCTGGCTGAGCCCGGTAACCGAAGCCATGCTCGATCTGGCGAACCTCAAGGTCGGCGACCGGGTCCTCGATTTGGGGGCAGGCGCCGGCGAGCCCTCGCTGTCGGCAGCCCAGAGGGTCGGCCCGTCTGGCCACGTAGTGGCCACGGACATCTCATCCAACATCCTCGAATTCGCCGCGCAGACCGCGCGGGACCGAGGCCTGATGAATCTCGAGACTCGGGTCATGGACGGCGAGAAGCCCGACCTGCCCGAATCCACCTTTGACGCCGTGCTCTCGCGACTGGGGTTGATCTACTTCCCCGACCGCGATGGCGCCCTGCGTTCGGCGCACCGCATGCTCAAGAGCGGCGGAAGTGTAGTGCTGGCCGGCTTCTCCACACCCGAGCAGAACCGCTTCTTCTCGATCCCGATCTCGGTCATCCGGCGGCGTGCCCGATTGGCTCCTCCCGCGCCTGGATTGCCGGGCCCATTCAGCCTCGGTGCTCCGCGGATGATGGAGGACTCGCTTCGCCGCGCAGGGTTCGCCGACTCGACTGCAACGGCCGTGCGGACGCCATTGCGGCTCGCCTCCGCGGCCGAGTGCGTCCGCTTCGAGCGCGAGTCGTTCGGCGCGTTGCAGCAGATGCTGGCCCCGCTGCCGGATGCCGAGCAGGAGGCAACGTGGGAAGAGATCGAGCAGGAGCTACGCGCATTCCAGGGCGATGCCGGGTTCGAGGCCGAGACCGAGCTGATCATCGGGGCGGGGACTAAGTAGCCTCGTAGCACCGAGGGCGCGGCCGCCACGCCGATCCAAACCGCCCTTCGGCGGCGAGAACCTGGTCGCGGGGGCAGCGGCGCCGGGGCCGCTCAGCGTCGCTCGTGGCAGGCGAATTGGGCTAAACCGACGGGAGCCTCAAACCTGGGTGCCGGGGAACAGCCACGCCACGATGTAATTGATGGTGTAAAGCACGGCGACGGCGAGGATCGCAATCTGTACCGAGCGCAGGTTGAACGGCCACCAGCGACTTCTGTTCGGGGCAGGCCCGGACGGGTCCGATTTCATGGCTGCACTTTAAATCGTTCGGTGCGCCGGCAACGACGCATCGCCGCGGGATGGCGCCTGGGAGGCTGGCATCGTCACCACCCGCGCTCCCGTACCAGTCGGCCGCACGCCGCCAGCGCAGCAGCGACGTGAAGCTCCGCCTCCTCGCGAGGCACCCAGGGTCCAATGGCACTTAGTGGGCGGGCATTCCGACAGGACCAGGCCGCCAAGCCTCCGGCCTACGCTTCAATGACAGTGGACGCCGCCGGCAAGGTCATGGTCATCACCGGCGCCGGAAGTGGCATGGGGCGCGAGATCGTGCTCGAGCTGCTCCGGCGGCGGGCACGCGTCGCGGCGGTGGATATGAGCGAGACCAGGCTGCGCGAGACGGTGGCGCTGGCGGCCGGCGGGACCGATGCGCTGGCCATGTTCGTGGTCAACGTCACCGACCGAGCCGCTGTGGAGGCCCTCCCGCAGGCCGTGGTCGACCGATTCGCAAGCGTCGACGGGGTCATCAACTGCGCGGGGATCATCCAGCCGTTTGTTCGCCTTAACGAGCTTGACTACGCCGCGATCGACCGGGTCTTCGACGTGAACTGGCGCGGGACCCTGTATATGACGAAGACGTTTCTCCCCTGGCTGCTGAAGCGCCCGGAGGGGCACATCGTCAACATCTCGAGCATGGGCGGCTTCCTCCCGGTGCCCGGGCAGACCGCGTACGGCGCGTCCAAGGCGGCGGTCAAGCTCTTGACCGAAGGGTTGCACTCGGAGCTCGCCGGAACAGCGGTACACGTGACCGTCGTCTTCCCGGGCGCAGTCGCCACCAACATCTCTGCGAACTCAGGCGTGACCATCGCTGCGACTGCCGGGTCCGCTCCACGCAAGATTTACCCGGCGGACCAGGCGGCGCGCGACATCCTCGACGGCATGGAGCGCAATCGTTTCCGGGTCCTGGTGGGCCCGGACGCAAAGTTG
>DATLRQ010000024.1:0-14973 GCA_035534555.1 Candidatus Micrarchaeaceae archaeon | reverse complement strand
CGAGACGTGTCCGAGTAGTCCACCGGGACCATGATCCGATGGAGTGGACGCGGGAGGAAGCTGCCCTTTGCCGCCTCGCGACTATGAACCAGGATCGCTGGGGCTTCAACCTGGGACAAGACCTGGCGGCCGACGCTGCCTGCAAGAAGCGCGGCGATGTTGCCGCGGCCGTGGGAGCCAAGCGCGACCAGGTCGGCCGCCCGCTCATGACAGGCCGCGACGATCTCTGCTGCGGCCGAGGATTCCGTCGCCACCTGACGAACTTCCCCAATAGCCTTGATGCCCGCCGCATTCAGCTCGTCCGCTGCCTCCCGCACGTGCTTCTCGAGCGAGGCCCGCTGCTCGGGCGGGTCGCCAGCTTTCGCAGCCCCGACCACGAAAACCTCACCCCCACCGCGGCGCGCCAGCGCGCCCACGATGGGCAGCACGCTTTCGGCCACGCCCTCTGGATCCACGGCCAGGACGATTCTCCGGTACACCTGCGACTCCGACTCTAGGCCATCTCGCGAGCTCAGCCGTGAACGCCGGGCAGGACCACGGTCGGGTCGGCCAGCAAGATCGGGCTGGCGCTCCTGAAGACCTCGGCGTAGGCGACGCCCAAGAGCCGGCCGAAGTACTGATCTTCGGCTTCGTAGAGGGCGAGCAGACGATCACCCTCAGGCTGAAAGATCGACGTATAGGCGGCCAGGGCCTGGCGCTTGCGCGCGTAGACCTCGCTGATGTCGACCGCAAATGCGAACTCCGACCAGGGCGTCTCCATCTTGCAGTGCGGAAAGAAGAGGCGATTCACCATCCAGCGCGATTGGCTGGCCAGCTGCTCGCCGCCCGTGACGTCCTCCCATCGCCCGAGTCGGGCAAGAAACACGGCTGCTCGCGCGATGCCTGCGGCCGCGACATGGTCCGGGTGCACGCACGCCTCACCGATCGCGTACACCGTGCGGGGCCTGTGCTCTCGAATCAGCGCAGCCACCTCGAGCCGCAACCCTTGGTCGTCGGCCAGAAAGCGGTCTTGATGTCCGAGAGTTAGCCGCTCGACGCCGAGGATGCGGGCAGCTTCAGCCGCCTGTCGGGCGCGCTCGCCGCGAGGCGCGAAATCCGACGGCTCGCCCTCGGTCAGGTCGACGAGCAGAATTCGCTGGCCGCCCTCCGCCAGTTTCGCCAGCGTGCCCCCCATCTGGGTTTCGGCGTCGTCGGGGTGGGCGGTGATGACGAGGGCGTCGTAGCTCATCGAGCCCCCAAGGGCCTCTTAGCTCGCACCAGGGCGTCGATCGCACTGACCTCGCGGCCGTCCACAGTCAGCGGGCGCAGTACGCTCTCTGCTCGCTCGATACCGAGCCCTGGCAGAACGCGCTCGATGTCGGCCGGTGTGAAAAGCAACTCGGGATCCTGCGGCCCGCCATGGCCCTGGCTTAGGTTGAGGAGATCGTGCCCGACCACCAGAAGGGTCCCTCCAGGCGCCAGTGCAGCGCTGGCCGTCTTCATGACGTCCGCCAGTTGGGCGGCCGGCAGGTGAATGTACATGAGGATCACCAGGTCGAAGGCCCCGTGGTCGGGCTCGTAGTCGAGGAGATCGGCGCGGACCCAGGTGACTTCGACGCCTCGGTCGACGGCCAGGCGCCGCGCCTTGTCCAGGCCGGCCTGTGAGAAGTCGACCCCGCTGACCCGCCAGCCACGCTCGGCGAGCCAGATCGCATTCCGGCCTTCACCGCAGCCGAGATCCAGAGCACGTCCGGGTGTGAGGTCGGCAACCTCACTGACGAGGAATCGGTTCGGCCCTGCACCCCAGACCAGTTCCGTGGTGGCGTAACGCTGATCCCAGTCCTGGCTTTTCATCCAGCGCCGCTTCCCTCGCCAGGTTCCTCTTCGTGCCGCAGTCGCTCCAGCTCATGGTGGACGGCGAGGAGCGCCCGGTACAGGCTCGGACATGTCGGGCAACCGGTCACGTGCTCGTCGACCGCTCGCTCCAGATCCGGACCCAGCTCTCCGTCGAGGAGATCGCTGGCCAGGTCCCGCGCCTCGGCGCAGCTGAGCGCCACCATCACGCCGGCACCGCCAGCAATGTCACCAGCGCCTGGCGGCCACGACGCAGATGTGATTTGACCGTCGGCAGTGGAAGCCCGGAGCTCTCGGCGATCTCGCGTGCCTTCCAGCCTTGCAGGTCGTGCATCACTACAGCCAAGCGCTGGTCCGGAGGGAGCGAAGCCAATGCACCTCGCAGTCGCTCCCCACTCTCAAGCGCCACCGCGACCGCCTCCGGATCGACCGAGTAGCCTGGATCCCGCCACAGCTCCTCCCGCCGAACCGCCTCGAGACGGTTCTGCTCGGAAGAGCGCTTGCGGGCCACCTCCTGGCAGGTGTTGATGCAGATACGCTGGAACCAGGAGCAAACGTCGGACTCGGAGCGGAAGCCCTCCCGTCCGCGCAGGGCGCGCAGCGCCGACTCCTGCACGATGTCTTCCGCCTCGGCGGCATCGGCCAGCATCGAGGCCGCCATCCGGGTCAGCCGGCCGCGGCGGGACTCGATGCACGCGGTCAGCTCGTTTTCTGTCAGCACGCTGTCCGATCATCTGACGGCCAAACCCGGTCCGGACACGGCCAGACGGCCCCACCGGACCGGGTAGCTTGGCCCACCTTCAGGCGAGACTGCGGGGCCGAAAGGGCGCGCCCAGGATCGGGGCGATCAGGCAGAAGTTGAAGACTCCGGCCAGAACCGGAACCACACCCACGACGGCGACCACATAACCCCAGACGCCCTGGAAGTACAGGCCGACCCCGATCAGAACGACTCCCGCCACGATGCGCACAATCCGGCCTGCGGATTTCGACATCCACTCTACAAACTGCATTGGTTATTCACCTCCTTGCTAATTAGATGAAGCAATGTCGGCAAAGGATGCAGCACCAGACAGGCGATCGGCGACTCTGCGGAGCCGCTGCGATGCGTCTTTGGCGATCGGCTCCAGCTCTGGGTTGCCGACCAAGCCGAGGGCGATCTCAGGATCAAGAAATGAAATGCGCGAACCGCCGGCCGGCCCGCCTTCAACAACGACGTTGCACGGCAAGAGCAGGCCGATGCCCGGCTCGACTTGCAGCGCGCGATGGGACAGCGCCGGATTGCAGGCGCCCAGAATTCTGTATGGCCTGAAGTCGACGTCGAGCTTGTCTTTGAGCGTTTGTTTGATATCGATCTCGGTCAAAACACCAAAGCCCTCCTCCTTGAGGAGTTCACGGACCCTGGACTCCGCCGCCTCAAACGTCAGGTCGGTGTCGACGGTGAATCCGTAGCGACGCTTCATGTTCACGCCGCCTCGTTGGACGCCAGCGTCAATACCGACTCCACGAACATGGCCTCGGGGAGCGCGCCGACAAACGCCCCCGACCGGTTGACCACCGTGCGCGGAACACCCTGGACCTGGAAGTGGTCGGAGAGCTCGGGGTACTCATTGGCCTCGACCACCAGCGAGCGCACCCTCGGTGAGGCAAGTGCCATCCTGTTGGCCATCGAGGCAGCGCCCGGACAGTAGGGACAGGTGGGAGTGACAAAGACCATCACTTCGACGTCGCTTGCCAGTTTGGCAAGCTGCTCGGCCACCTCTGGTGACAGCTCGTTGCCCGTTCCAGACGCGCGTTCAATGGCGTCCAACACGGTGACGAACTCGTAACCCGAAGGTAGGCCCTGAAAAGTGATCCGGCTCTCTTCTCCGGGCCGCGCCACGGTCAGAGTGGGAACGGCGTCCACCTCGCCAGGTTGCTCGCTTACGTCGATCACGGTCAGATGGAGCTTGTCTGGAGCCGCTTCAACCAGGGTCCGCGCAAGTTCCTCGGTCACCTCACAGGTCTGGCAGCCGACGCCACCAGGCAGGATCAGGCGGCCCGTGTCTGGTCGCCGGTAAAGCCGCAGCTCGACCGGTCGGATGAGCGTCTCGGCGAGCCGTTCTCGAACTTGTAGCTTTGTCTTCTCGTCCATTAAGGTCATCTCGTCATCTCCTGTCTGGCAATTCTTCAGCTACGAATCTCGGACAGCGCCCGAAGGCCGCGATCAAGGCGATGCTTGATCTGCGGTCCCAGCCCGGCATCTTCGACGCAGGCCAGCAGATTGCTCGCGACCAGCCGGTGGTTGAATCGATCCACGGCCGCTCCCATCGCCGAGACCTGCCGCACCACTTCGTCGCAGGGGCGACCATCTTCGATCATCCGCTGGACGCCTCGAGCCTGGCCTTCGATCCGCCGCAACGCTTTCAGCAGCTCAGACGCATTCCGATATTCCATCTTCCCAATATACCCCGGGGGGTATGCGGGTATTCCCGCAGTGCCTCTACTGAAGCTTCATCGTCGTGTAACCGAGGCAGGTCTCGATCTGCGCAGCGTCCAGCTTCTCACCGGGCTTGGCCTCGAGCGGGACTCGGATCGAATCACCCGTGCCACCAACCTCCATGGAGGCCAGCTTGCCGTACTCGTCGGTGAGACACGCGCATCGTCCGGCCTGGCATTCCCCAAACGTCTTGAGGAACTGCTCCTTCTTAACGCCAACGTTCGGTCAACTCAATGACTACAGCCGTCTTGCCCGCTCGGATTCGGTATCCGGCCATCGTCGAGTGATCTAGCTCACCGCCGAGGCGAGCTCGCGAGGTCGCTCGATCATGAACTTGACATAGCCATCGCGCTGGTGATGTGTCACCTTCCAGTGCCGCTTCTTGACCCAGGCGGGGATGTCGGCGCTTGCCATGTAGTCGTCGGTGAAGAGCTCGATCGTGTCGCCCGGCGGTAGGTCACGCACGTGACTGAGCAGTGACCACATGGCTCCGCCGCCCTGACAGCTCGTCTTACGGATGTCCAGCTTGAGATAAATCAATTTGATGCTCCTCCTGCTGAGAGCAGACCACGACCCCCGGTCGTGATGTACAGGCGTTTGGCCCCCTCAGTTCAGGCCGTCCGGCTGTTCAACGGCGGTCCCCGTGGCTGACCCGGATCATGTCGGTCATCTTGAAATTGATCCAGACGAACCGCACCAGCTGCCAAGGAATGAAGGTCCTCATGAATACGGTCCATCGCGTCGGTTTGGGCGCGTAGAACGCCTTGCCGGCAGTCACGTGTGTGGCGTGGGTCGTCGGATCGTCCATCAACTGGCTACTCCGGAATGAGAGTCCAGCCAGGCTGCAGCGTGGCTTTGTAGAGAAACCTGTGGTGCAGCAGCAGCTTGATCCAGTCGGCCCGCCAGTCCGATCTCGCCGAAGGTCCGGCCCAGATCTCGGCCATACTCGGGATAGCGCTCGAAATCGGGAACGATCGGAATGAAAGTCATCGAGGCGGCGGTGCCGGTGAAGAAGTGAGCTCAGGCCGACGCGACGCACGAGGCGCCAATTTCAGCCATCGAAGCAGTGTGAGTGTGCCCCTCGCTGCCTTGGATCATGTCCACCACACTGCGAGCGACCGCCTTTCCCATCATTGCCGAGGGCATGCCGGTCCTGGGCGCCGCCGGCGCGATCAGGGTGCCGCGAGGACTTGTATGCGGCCGCGAAACGGCGTGCGGCGGAGCAAAGGCGACCCCGACAGCAAATATGTTTCGGAAGGCAGACGACTGATACGTGCGCGGCCAGTCACGCGCTCCAATCCTCCTACGGCTTGGTGGAGTAGTCAGCGTCCACCCGCATGAACCCGTTGAGCAGGAACAACCGATCGGTGGTGTCCGCACCATCCTGAGCGCAAGCTTTCAGGCCAACGCCCGAGAAGGGCGGCAGGAGCATCGCGAAATCAAACTTGCGCTCAGCCTGGTTCACCGTCCAGCGCCTCGTAGTGGACCCGGCCCTCCTCGACTTTCTGCACGTGCGCGCGGGTGATCCAGTCAATGCCCGTTCGGCGAATAAGGAGGCGTTAAAGATGGTGCTCGGGGTTACATAGCCACCCTGCCTGAAGTGCATCCCTCCCATCCCGAAGTCGCCCAGCTCGTATTGCTGCCTCGGGGCAGGCATCCCGATCCTGTCGTGGCATCACCAAGAACATCACACCCATCATCAGGACCATCAGAACCGGCATGACCCACAGCCAGCTCGTGCCGGAGAAACCGGCCCTATTGATCAGCCCGGCCGCTGCCAGTACGAAGATGAACAAGCGTATGCCCATCACCAGGAGCCAGTCCGATTACCCACTTGGCAACTTTCCCCGCGCCGTTCCTGTTGCCCACCATCATCGTGATTCAGTCAGCATCCTTCGGCGTCGCTAACGCTACTCGCGGGGTGCGCGCTCATTCTTGTTCGACTCTTGACATCCCCCCGTGCGCGTGGTGCGTGTAATGCTCACGACGGAAATACATCAGCGCGACCATCGGGGCTGTCATGGCAACAAGTGCAATCGGAAAGATCCATTCGAGGCCCAGCTGCACTCCCATGGCCGGCAGCACCATCCGCGCGACCGGCATGACCACGAGCATCCCCGCGAACATCGCCGCGTTCATCTCCACGATGTCGCGGCCAGGATGGCGACGGTAGAGCATCAGGGCCGTCATGGGGATGACCATCACCCCGATCGCGATCGGAATCAGGAACAACCAGGCCGGCGTCAGCCCCGCGGCGGGAAGGACGATTCGCACGACCAGGAAGAAGGCGCTCCAGGGGATGGCCATCGAGAGCGTCATTTCAATCAGGTGACGGTGGAAGGCACTCATCCCTGACTGATTCACTTGTCCATCACCCTTGAAGGAGCTTCTTTGTCTTCTCGAAATCCTCGTGATTGATCTCGCCAGCCGCCAGCCGCCGGCGCAGCTCGGCGATTGCCGAGTCGGACTCCTGGCGAGGCCGCCTGAAAGCCCCGATCATCCCGATGGCCAAGACGACCAGAAGGAGGATCACCGCCGTCATCCCGATCCACCCCCACCCGTCGTAGTAGTTCCAACCCCACATCATTTCGCTTCGACCTCCTTTTGGTTCGTGCCTTCACCCTAGGTCGGCCGCGAAATGCGCGTCAGAGCCAGAGGACCCTAATCCGGAGGGCTGGAATACCCGGGTGGGGTAATCGATACTCCGCTAATCTGGAGGTGTGAGCACGCCATTCGCCGGGCCCAAGATCGTTCCCGTGACCCTCGGCGTCACCGGGATGACTTGCACCTCCTGCGTCCGGCGTGTGGAGAAAGCT
Organism: Candidatus Micrarchaeaceae archaeon; assembly: GCA_035534555.1. Taxonomy (GTDB): domain Bacteria; phylum Chloroflexota; class Dormibacteria; order Dormibacterales; family Dormibacteraceae; genus Palsa-872. The sequence continues at coordinate 7,845 of DATLRQ010000024.1, read as the reverse complement.
CTCGTCGGGGTGCCCGGCGTCCAGGAGGCAAGTGTGAACCTGGCGACCGAGAAGGCCACGGTCATCTTCGATCCGGTCCAGGCGAATCTGGATCAGCTCAAGTCAGCGATCGTGAAAGCCGGTTACGGCGTTCTCGAAACGCCAGCTCCGCATTCCCCACTCCCGCCCGCACCCACGCCGATCAGCGCCGGCTATCTGAGCCTGCCCATCGAGGGAATGACCTGCGCCTCCTGCGTCGCCCGGGTCGAACGCTCGCTGGCCAAGGTGCCGGGCGTGAGCGAGGCCAGTGTGAACCTCGCCACGGAGACGGCAAGGGTCACCTTCGACCCTGAGCAGGTAGACCTCCAGACGCTCTCCCAGGCGGTCGAGAAGGCCGGCTACCACGTCGGCAAGAGCGCAACTCAGGCGGCCGCCCCGCCCGGCACATATGAGAAGGACGAGCAGGCGCTCGCGCGCGAGCGCGAGATCCGCGACCTCAAGGTCCGCTCGCTGGTCAGCCTGGTCATCGGTGTCGGCCTGATGGCGCTCATGTATCTGCCGCTCCACCTCGACTCACGCCTGGTCGAGCCGGTGCTGCTGATCCTGGCCACCTTCGTCCAGGTCTGGGCCGGCGGCCGCTTCTACCGGGCGGCCTGGGCCGCCGCCAGGCATGGCGCAACCACCATGGACACGTTGGTCGTCGTCGGGACCAGTGTCGCCTTCGGCTACAGCGCCTTCCTCACCCTGTGGCCGAGCCTCGCCGCGAGCGTCGGCTTCCAGCACCACCTCTACTACGAGACGGCGGTCATCATCATCTCGCTGATCCTCATGGGCCGCTGGCTCGAGGCCCGGGCCAAAGGCCAGACCAGCGCCGCCATCAAAGCCCTGATGGGCCTCCAGGCCCGAACCGCCAGAGTCATCCGCGGGGGTGTCGAGCAGGACATCCCGGTCGAAGCGGTGCAGCCCGGCGACAAGGTTCGCGTTCGCCCGGGCGAGAAGGTACCGGTGGACGGCCGCATCCTGGAAGGCAGCTCGACGCTGGATGAGTCGATGCTCACCGGTGAGAGCCTGCCGGTTGACAAAGCGCCCGGCGATATGGTGATCGGAGCCACTCTCAACAAGACCGGCAGCTTCGTCTTCGAGACCACCAAGGTCGGTCGGGACACGGCACTGGCCCAGATCGTCCGGCTGGTCGAGGAGGCCCAGGGCTCGAAGGCGCCGATCCAGCGCCTGGCCGACACCGTCTCCTCCTACTTCGTTCCGGCTGTCCTCGTCATCGCCGCCCTCACCTTCGCCGGCTGGTTGCTATTCGGGCCCGAGCCCAGGCTGACCATGGCGATCGAGGCCGCGGTTGCTGTCGTGATCATCGCCTGCCCCTGCGCCCTGGGCCTGGCCACCCCGGTTGCGATCATGGTCGGTACCGGCAAGGCCGCCGAGCTCGGCATCCTGGTTCGCGGCGGCGAGGTCCTCGAAGAGGTCCGGCGGATCGACACCGTTGTCCTCGACAAGACCGGCACCCTGACCAGGGGTAAGCCCGCCGTGACCAGCATCACAACTCTGGACGGGATCGGCGAGGAGCAATTGCTGCGGCTGACCGCGGCGGTCGAGAACAGCTCCGAGCACCCGCTCGGTCAGGCGATCGTTGCCCGGTCCAAGGAGGCTGAGATCAAGCTCCCTCCGGTAACCGACTTCTATTCGGTGCCCGGACAGGGCGCGGAGGCGACCGTCGACGGGCAGCGGATTGCGATTGGCAACCCGCTCTTTATGGCAGCGCTCGGCGTTGGGCTGAGCAGGCTCGGAGAGGCAGCCTCGGCAGCCGCCGCATCCGGCGCCACGCCGCTCTACGTCGCGATCGACGGCCGGGCAGTCGGCCTGATCGCCGTGGCCGACACGCTCAAGCCTGAATCCCCAGAGGCGGTGGCGGAGCTGAAGGCCCTTGGGCTCCAGGTCTGGATGCTCACCGGCGACAACCTTCCCACCGCGCAGGCAGTCGCCGGCCGGGCCGGGATCACCGACGTGCTGGCTGACGTGCTGCCCGACCAGAAGGTCGCCAAGGTCAAGGAGCTCCAAGCCCAGGGCCGGCAGGTCGCCATGGTCGGCGACGGTGTCAACGATGCCCCCGCCCTGGCCCAGGCCGATCTGGGTATCGCGATCGGGACTGGCACCGATGTGGCGCTGGCCGCCTCCGACATCACGCTGATCGGGGGAGACCTACGGACGATCGTGACCGCGATCGCCCTCTCTCGCAAGACCGTCGGGGTTATCAAGCAGGGGCTCTTCTGGGCCTTCGGCTACAACATCCTGCTGATCCCGATGGCGATGGGTGCGCTCTACCCGCTCCTCCATGTGCTGCTAAACCCGGTCCTGGCGGCGGCGGCGATGGCGATGTCCAGCGTCAGCGTGGTCACCAACGCGCTCCGGCTGCGCGGATTCCGGCGCCCTGCCAACCCGCAGGAGATCCTGCATCCGGCCCTGACGGAGCGGCTGCGCGAGTACTCCTACTTGGGCGGCATCGCGGTGATGGCGATCGCCATCGGTGCAGTCGCCCTTTACCTGACCAATACATTCGGAGGTATGCGATGACGAAGAAGCTGCTGACTGTCCCCGACATCTCCTGCGAGCACTGCGAGCGCGCCATTAAGAGAGCGCTCGAACCGTTGGAAGGCGTCGAATCGGTGCGCGTCGACATACCCGCCCACGTCGTCTCGGTCGAGTTCGACGAGAGGCGCGTTGGCCTGGACCGGATCAAAGAGATTCTCCTCGCAGAGGAGTACCCGGTGGCGACGGTCAGCTGAGGAGGATGGTGATGGAGAAGGACCCCATTTGCGGCATGGACGTCGACCCGGGCAGGACGCAGCAAAAGGCGGAGTACCAGGACAAGACCTATTACTTCTGCGGGCCCGGCTGCCGGAAGGAATTCGAGGCCGACCCGGCCAAGTTCTTGGACCCGGCATACAGGCCGTCGATGGGACCGCGATGAAAGCACGCCCGGGCTACGCGGCGAACAAGAACAAGGTGCTGGCACGGTTGCGCCGGATCGAAGGCCAGGTCCGCGGCCTCACGAAGATGGTCGACGAGGAGCGCTACTGCATCGACGTGCTGACCCAGGTTGCGGCCGCCAAAGCGGCGCTGGAGAGCGTCTCCGTTACGCTGCTCGAGGACCACATGCAGCACTGCGTGGCGGACGCGATCAAGACCGGCGACGGCACCGAGAAGGTTAGGGAAGTCTCCGCGGCCATCGGGCGGCTGGTGAGGAGCTAGCAGCGCTGGCCGCCACGCAAGCGCGGGTGACGCCTCTCGTTTACAAAGCTTGCCGCTGCTGCCGGCCTGTCGAGGCTGACAGTAAGCCAGCGGCGCCTCTGTTGGGACGCACCCGTTTGGGAGCCGGTGCTTGTGCAACCCGCTGGGCCATTCGTCGAAGTGAGCATGTTCCCGAACTTTGGACCGAACCCTCATCCGTGCATGACGATTGTCAAAAGCAGATTGCCGACGATGACGGGTACATGCTGCGGTCGAGGGAATGCATTCCTCACCGCCTCAGAGAACGCTCCCTGGCATCGAGCTGACCATGTGCCATGACGCGCCGCCATCCGTTGTCCGGAAGAGGCCAACGTTGTAATCCGGAGTCACGGCGGGAACCTGCGCCACGGCCCAACCGGTGGTCGGATCGGCGAACTCGAGCGCCGGGAAGAAGCCTTCCCCGCGGCTGATCCCGAGGGCGACCCACGTTCTGCCGTGGTCCGTGCTCCGGTAGAGATCGCCGCGGTCGTTGGCCAGGAAGCCGCTGTTGCTGCCGGTGATCACGAGCCACTTGGCATAGCCGCCAATCGGGACTGAGCCGAGGGTGGAGGTGCCGTCCGAATAGGAGCGCAGCGTCCAGTGAACGCCGCCATCATCCGACGTGTAGGTCCACTTGGCTTGTGTACCGGCGCCTGGCTCGCTCGGGCAGATCATCCAGACATGCACGCCGTCGAGCGTCGCCACCGGCATTCCGAACCCTCGACAGGGAGTGTCGAGGGGCGTCCACGTGGCACCGCCGTCTGTGGTCCGCACGAGGCGCGTATCCATCTCGGACTGCTGCGCCACGTAGGCGACCGAACTCGAGACTCGGATCAGTTGAAAGGGTCCCGATGCCAGGAGCGGCTGATGCAGAAGCGCGCTCCAGGCGCCGCGCGTGTCGTCCCACTGCAGCACGGTTCCGGGGCAGGGAGATCCGTTCCGGTCATCGCACCCGGCGATCGCCCACACCGACGGGCCCACAGCCGCAACGCCGAACGTGATGTTTGGCACGTTGCTTGCCTTCCAGCTGACACCGCCGTCGGTCGTGCCGAAGATGCCAGTCCCGAACACCCAGCCTACCTGCGGACTTGCGAAGCGGACGCCGAAGCGCGGGATGTTATCGCCGTCAGGCACGTTCAACGAGGTCACCTTTACCGGCGCGCCCCAAGTCACGCCTCCATCATGGGTGCGTGTGACCTCAACCGCCTTGTCTGCGTCGCTCTCGATGACCGCCCAGCCGTTCGATCGGTCAATGAAATCGATGGCTTCGAAGGGGGCGACCCATGGCGGGCTCGAAGGAGTGGCCATGGCGGCGGGTGACGGTCCCTTGTTTGACTTGGTAGAACTTCCGGCCGTGGCCGGATGGCTCACCGACCCACACGCGCAAACGAGGACCACGAGGCCGGTTACCAAGGCACGCACGGCGCTCATTACTGACTGAAACGCGCACCGGAGCGCGGCGTTACGCCGATCTCAGCCCTGACGCCGCGGCCGCGACCGTCGTCGAGCTGGCACTGATCTTCGTTGCGTTCGAAGCTGGATTACGTCTAGGGCCTTCCGGGATAACGTGATCGTGTGGCTGTGCTCGCGGAGGAGATCGCGGATAGGAGTCGGCGAGCTCGCCCGCGCCTCCTCTGGATCTTTGTCGGACGCAGCCCGCGCCATCGCGGCCACGGTCGCAACGACCACCTGAACTCTTGGACCCGCGACCCGGTAGTGGATCTCTCGACCTGCTCTGCGGCCAGCGACCAGACCGACTGCGACCAACCTTTTTAGATGTCCCGACACGTTCGCTTGCGAGCCGCCGAAGATGTCGCAAAGATCCCTGACGCGCAACTCCTCAGAAGCCAGGGCCATGACGATGGTGAGGCGTATCGGGTCGCCCATCGCCGCAAGGATCGCGGCCGCGCGGTGAACTTCAGCCGAGCGTGACTCCGAACGGTCCATCGGCAAATACCGATGGTAATCGCGGACCGACCACTATATGTGGGCCTAACGCGGTCGCGGTTGAGGCTATGTTGTGGCCGATTCAATTGGTTGAAATCGGGGGCCCGGGACTTGAACCCGGGGCCTCAGGGTCCAGAACCGTGTCGCTGGCGTGTCCTCCGGTGTCCAACAGACTCCCGAGTCGTCCTCGCGAATACGAAATCGACCAGGCTGGTGTCCTTTGGTGACCCCCTAGAGCCGTCCGGTGCCGGGAATGCGTGATCCATCTGTGATCGAGCGGGGGTCCTGATCAGCCCCTAAGGCGACGCGCGAACTGACGAGACTTGGGTCACCGCAGGCGGCAGAAGACGGCTGGTTTATGTCAGGACATCGACCATCAGCAAAACGAGGAACCCCACGATGAACATCGCCGTCGTCACTGTGTTCTCTCTGACCTCATGGGCCTCGACGAGCAGCTCCTCCGTCACCAGATAGAGCAGCGCCGCCACACCGACTGCGAGGACTGTCCCAGTTTGGAGGTCCGGACAAGCCCTGGGGGACAGTCGCCGCAAGACCCGCTCCGATCACCAACAGAAGTCCCACCCCAAGCACCGACGCCAGGCTCTTGATCACTGATACCTCGACATCATGGCCGTACCCGTAGCTGCCGCCAGTTCGTGCACATCGTTCGCAAGCAGGCCGCCAGCGGGTGGAGTCCAGCCGAAAACGAGGCGCCACGGCGAGGCCGAGGAGACGCTCCGTCCGCCGCGCCGCGCAGGGTTCCCCTACCGAGCCAGGGCGGAGACCTGCTGAGTGTCGTATCTGGCTCGTAGTGAACCGATCGCGTCCGCATCGGGCGGGCCGGGACGTCGCAAGATCTCGGCCAGCTCTTCGAAGTAGCGTTCGTGGCCCGGTGGAGAACTGATGAACAAAATCCTGGCTGGCTTATCGGTGTCATTCCAGAAGCGATGGGCCGCCCCCTTCGGCACGAACATGAAGCTGCCTGGCCCTATCCCATGGCCGGTCTCGTCACCGACCTGCAGGTTGAGGGAGCCCTCGAGGACGTAGAAAGTTTCCTCGATCGCGGTGTGGATATGGGCGCCGACATCGAATCCCGGCGCCACCGTTATCTCGAAAACGGACATGCGGTTGGAGTCGTCCGCGCCCACCTTGAGCACAATGCCGCCGCCGATCGGATGCCCGGCCCCGGGCTGCATCAGGTTGCTCCGCTCCATCTCGCCAACCTCCCTTTTCATCTTGCTGTCCTCCGATTCGCGCAGCGTACTTGACGAACCCTCTAACGATCCTTGGTTGTAATGGCGTTATACCGCATCGATCCGACCCCGACCGTGCTGAGCCAGGTCACCCCTCAGTCTCCATCAAACCCAGGGCAGTTCAATTTGGTGGACCCGATGTCGCTTGCCAAGAGGATGGGACCACCCCTTGCCAATAACTAAGGACCACCCCTCGACCCGGAGCGGAACATCAAGGATGGTCGCGTAAGGGCGGTCCGTGGTCAAGAGGTCGGTCTCGTTTCATGCGTCGGCGGCCCGGGCGACGAGGTCGGTGAGGACGACCGGTTGGTCGCAATGCGGGCAGAGGCCACCGAGTCCGAGCCGGCGTCCGAAGTGGTTGCAGTCGGGGCAGCGATGGTCGCCGAGCATGCGGCGGCCGCAGTCGGGGCATTCGTAGACGGGCTGCCATTCGGGCTGACCGACCGGCGCCGGGTTGACCGGCGGCTGGGCTTCGAAGTATCGACGGCGGCGCAGTGCTTTCATGCGACATGCGCCCGAGCAGTAGCGAGCGCGCTGCGACGTGAACAGAACATCGCAGATGGGGCAGTGGCGGTCTTGTGGGGCAAATGGGTCGTCACGCGAAACGTCACGCATGGGGTCGAGAGCGGTCTTGGTCATGACTGCGCCCTCTGCGGCTTCTGTCGGGGTCGGTAGGACTCGCCCTCGAGGACGAGCTCGAAGGCGGAGTTGACGATGCGGTCGACCGCGCTCTGAGCGAGCATGGGGTCGGCCATCACGCTCAGCCACTCCTTGGGCTCGCGGTTGGATGTGAAGACCATCGAGGCGCGGCGATAGCGCTCGACCACGATTTCGTAGAGGTCGTGGGTCTCGATGGCGTCCATGGCTTGAAGGCAAACGTCGTCGAGGATGAGCAGGTCGACGCGGAGCAATCGGCGCAGCTCCTGCTCGTAGGTGCCATCGAGGCGAGAAGCTTTGAGTCGCTTGAAGATCTGGTCAGCGCGTCCGCAGAAGACGGAGTGGCGGCGACGCGTGGCGATGTGTCCGAGGCTGTTGGCGAGCATGGTCTTGCCCACCCCGACCGGGCCGAGGATGAGGACGCCGGCGCTCTGTTCCATGAAGCGCAAGCTGCACAGCTCGTTCCAGAGCTGACGGTCGAAGACGACGTTGGTCGATTCGTCCCAGGCCTCCAGTCGCATCGACATGTCGAGGCGAGCAGTGCGAGCGCGAAGATCGCTGCCGACGCGGTCACGGCGGGCGGCCTCGTCGGCCATGACGAGCTCGATGAAGTCCTGGTAGGGCATCTTCTGCTGGCGGGCCAGCTGCAGCCGCTCCGGCAGGGTTTCCAGGATGGGCGAGAGATGGAGACGGCGGAGCACCTGACGCAGTTCCGGCGAGATGGTCTCAG
>DATLRQ010000023.1:0-3262 GCA_035534555.1 Candidatus Micrarchaeaceae archaeon | reverse complement strand
CGGCGAGCTCGTAACGCGAGCTCTCGCCATGGCGCGACCGAGGGCTAGATCCAAGGAGGTCCAGCTGGCCGTGCGCGTGTCTCCCGACGATCTCAAGGTCAGGGCCGATCCCCTCCTAATGCGCGAGGTGATCACCAACCTGGTCAACAACGCTATCGACGCTGCTCCCGCTAGCGGGCGCGTGGAGCTGACCACCGGCAGGCGAAGCAACGGGTGGCTGTATTTCAGCGTGGCCGACAATGGCCCTGGCGTGTCAGACGAACATCGGCATCGCCTGTTCGAGCCCCATTTCACGACCAAGGAAGGTGGCACCGGCCTTGGGCTCTTCATGTCTTATGGCGTGGTCCGCGAGCATCAAGGTGATCTGCTTTATGAAGGCAATCGTCGCGGTGCGGTCTTCACGGTAGTCCTACCACCCTTCAGTGGCTGAATAGCTTCACCGGGGCGCCGGCCTCGAAGCTACATGGCCAGGTGCTTCTGAATCTTCCCGAGGAGATCGGTTAGCTGAGCGCGCTCCTTTTCACTCAACGAACGCATCCATTCCGCCTCGCCGCGGTGAACCGTGTGACGGACATTGTCTGCCATTCGAGCACCGGCCTTCGTAAGGTGCACCAGAACCATTCGCCGGTCCGTTGGATGTGGTTCGCGTCGTACCAAGCCGCGCTTGACGAGGGTGTCTAGAACACCTGTCACAGTCGCTCGACTCACGATCAACCGGTCGCTGATGTAGTTGGGCGGGCACGGTCGCCCCGCATCCTTGAGGATGCCCAACACCAGACCACCGGCGGGGCTCACCTCGAGCGGCTGGAGCGCCGCGGCGACTCGACCGAGAACAAGCTCCCCCGTGCGCGCAATATTCATTGCACACTCGGTCGCTGAAGCGCTGGCGTTCGGGTACGCCTGGGCGAAGTCGCGCCCAACGCGAATTGGCGTCTCCATCGGTTTGGAGCCTGATTATAAGGGCCTTGACATGTTGCTAGGCGCCATATAGTATGGCGCCTAACTAGTCAGGATTAGGAGGTAAGTCAACACATGACATTGACAGCGAGCCGACATAGGGTTCTGGCGCCTGGAGGTGGATTGCGCCTTCAGTCAGGCCCAGGACGCGACCTCATCTTCAAGGTCACGGGTGAGGACACCGGTGGGGCCTTCGATTACTTCATCGTCGAGGTCGCACCGCATGGAGGACCTCCCCTGCACGTTCACCACAACCAAGAAGAGACAATTCACGCTTTGAAAGGGCGATACAAGATCAGGATCGGCGACGAGCTTTTCGTCTGCGAGGAAGGTGGTTTCGCATATCTCCCGTCCGGGATTCCACACGCCTTCCTGAACCTCACGAACGAACCTGGCGAGATCGTTGTTGTCTACACGCCCGGGGGTGGACACAAGTTCTACGAGGAGTTAGGCCCGATTTCGCGGAGCGCGCAGCCGGATCGAGCAGCCATCGCGGCGGTGTTCGAGAAATACGGCATGAAGCTGCTGGGTCCGCCGTTGAGCGCCGATTGAGCGTGAATTCTGCCGGCGCTCGCTGAGCGGTCGAGCGGGGTTGGCTGGGAGCAGCGGGGTGAGGTTTGCCTCAGGCTCCCAGCCCCGCGCCAGCTCGAGGCTGGCCTCAGCAGCCGATCAACGGGCCAGGTGCGATCGGCATCCCGCCGACTTCGAGTTGAAAGTGGAGATGGGCCCCAATGGAGAGGCCGGTGCTCCCGACGTAGCCGATCTTCTCGCCCTGCTGAACTTCCTGTCCGAGAGCGACGGCCACCTGCGACATGTGGGCGTAGATCTCGACGAGTCCAAAACTGTCGGTGACCTCGACGCGGATCCCAAAGTCGAATGCGTAGCCGACCGCGGTCACCTTGCCGCCGGCAGCTGCAAGGATCGGTGTGCCGTACCCGGCCAGCAGATCGACGCCGGTGTGGAAATGCTGATACCCATCGAAGGGTGGTTCCAGCGCGAATGACGTTGGCCCGAACGGCTGGATGATCGAGGCCCCGGCGATGGGACAGAGGAACTGTCCGGGATCGACCGGGTCGGCCGGCGCCCCCGTGCTCAGGTTTGGACCCGGCACCGGAGCGACTGGAATCACAAGGACCGAGCCAGGCGTCAGCTGCGGGCCGCGAATCTTGTTGAAGCCGAGCAGCGTGCTGGCATCCACTCCGTACCTGGAGGCCAGGCTTGCCGGCGTGTCACCTTTCTTGACGACGACCACGGCTCCTGGCACCGGTGGCAGCTCGATTGCACGGCCAACCGTGAGCGGCATGCGCAGGCCGGGATTCGACCAGACGATGTCCCTCCACGGAAGGTTGAACTGCTGACCGATGCTTTCCAGAGTGTCTCCCGGCTCGACGATGTGAACCACCGGCGCGCGGCTTATCAGTGGCGAGGTCGGGATGGAAAGCGGTTTGATGATCACGCTGTCGCGGCCCACTGCGATCTGGCCGCCTGCAAGTGTTCCGGCAGCAGCGGCGGCGGTGAACGCCGGCGCATGCAGGTTTGGATTGATGTTCCGGTCGAACGCCGTGTACCCGCACATCGCCGCCGCCACTGCGAGCACGACGGCATGTGTCAAGTATCGATGGATCCGCACTGACTACCCCCACGATCCGCAATTCCCGCCGGCAGGCGCTGAAGACCTAGGTCACCCTAACAAACCTTCGTCGAGAGCGTCAACGTACGATCGGCCATTCACCTGCGCAAGAGGTCGCGCGCAAAGTCGAGCAATATACCGGTGGCACCGAGGGTCTGGTCGATCCGTCCGATGAACAGGGCGGGCATGTACTGCGGTCCGCCAGGCCAACCGTGACCTCCCCCCTCGATGGCATATAGGACCACGCGCGCTAGACCTCCTGCGGTCCAGGTCTGCCGGCTCACCGGCAACGCACCCGGTCCCCGCTGCACCCCCTCGCTCGTTGGTGGTGCAGAGCAGCCATTGGCGGCCGCCCAGTCGCGGACGAGCATCTCCGCCGAGACTACGTCGCGGTCCGTGGCGACCAGCGACCGGCGCACGCGACGGCGCGCGATCCAGGCCGTAGGACCTGACGAGCGCCCTCCCGAATACGGCACCAAACGGTCCCGAGTGCCCTCGATGCACAGCATCGCCGCCGCCCGCGCAGGACGTGGAGTCGCTCTACGACTGGCCTCGCGCGCCGTGCCTGAAACGAGAATGACGCCAGTCGCCCGCACGATGGCCTCGCGCGCCAGACGTTCGGCGAGGAACGCGCCGTTGGAGAGTCCGGCCACGAAAACCGTGTCCCCCTTCGCG
>DATLRQ010000022.1:0-28342 GCA_035534555.1 Candidatus Micrarchaeaceae archaeon | reverse complement strand
CGGGGAATGACTGCGGCGTACCTGGGACAAGCTGTAGGGGAAGAGCTGGACACCACCCCCGTCGAATGGGACGTGACGTACCTGGGAACCGCCATGAAGCTCCCTCGCCAAGGCAGGCAGGGAAGGAGCGTCGTCCTCTGATGGCTCCATGGCGGGGCGGAGCCCTCGTAGTAGTCCGAGGTTGGGAAAGCCAGCCACATGGCGAAGGGGGGCAGCAAGTTCGCAGTGTTGGAGTTGGAATGCCAGGAGGGCGCCCGTGAACACGGGTGCATCGTGGCCGACGCCGGATGTGGCGGAAGCGCGAGTACTGGAGATCCAGACCAGGCTGCACCGATGGAGTGCCGACGATCCCCAACGTCGGTTCAACGACCTCGCCAACCTCGTCAGCGACCCCGCCTTCCTTGTGGTGGCGTGGCGTCGCGTCGCGGGGAACCGAGGATCTCGCACGGCAGGCGTAGACGGATACACCGTCCGCTACATCCGGGCCAAGCTTGGTGAGGGAGAGTTCCTCTCCGGGTTGCGAGACGATCTCAAGGCGCGGACCTTCCGCCCAATGCCGGTACGAGAACGGATGATTCCGAAGCCCAACGGCAAACAACGCCGATTGGGTATTCCCACCGTGCGCGACCGGGTGGTGCAAGCCGCGCTTAAGCTGGTGCTCGAGCCGATCTTCGAGGCGGACTTCAAGCCGTGCAGTTACGGCTTCCGCCGAGGGCGCCGGACTCACGACGCGATAGCCGAGATTCACAACTTCGCCACCAACCGATACGAATGGGTGGTGGAGGGAGATATCACGGCGTGCTTCGACGAGATTTCGCACTCGGCCCTGATGGACCGGGTCAGGAAGCGGATCGGAGATAAGCGTGTGCTGGGCCTGGTGAAGGCGTTCCTCAAGTCGGGCATCCTCCATGAGGATGGCCGCAAGGGGGACACGATCACTGGCACTCCCCAGGGCGGGATTCTCTCACCAGTGCTGGCCAACATCGCCCTTTCCGTTCTCGATGAGTTCTTCATGGAGCGGTGGGTGGATGACTTCAGAGCACGAGAACTACTGCGCCGCAGGGGCCTTGCTACTTACCGCATCGTGCGTTATGCGGATGACTTCGTGGTCATGGTGCACGGTACCCGGGAGCAGGCAGAGGCAGTGCGTGACCAAGCGGGTGAGGCGTTGCGACCGATGGGCCTACGCCTATCGGAGACAAAGACGAAGATCGCCCACATTGACGAGGGCTTCGACTTTCTTGGCTACCGCATCCAGCGGAGCCTGAATCGGGGCAACGGGAAGCGCTACGTCTACACGTATCCGAGCCGTGACGCCATGTTGGCGATCACGCGCAAGGTGAAGGCGCTGACCGGCAGGACGTTCACGAACCTACAGCTCAGCGATCTCCTGTATCGGCTGAACCCGATGCTGCGAGGCTGGGCGTATTACTTCCGATACGGCTTCTCATCCCGATCGTTCGGGTACTTGGAGTACTTCGCATGGCAACGGGTCGTCCGTTGGCTGCGTGCCAAGCACAAGGGGCGCAACTGGAAGTGGCTCAGGCGTCGCTACCTGCCAGGGTGGCGGCCCACCGATGGTGCGATCACGCTGTTCGACCCGCGAAAGATCGGGGTCATCCGGTACCGGTATCGGGGCAGCAAGATTCCAACGCCATGGGCGAGCCAGGCCGCGGGGGCCACGGCATGACATTTCGGCATGGACTTGTGGAGAGCCGGATGCGTGGTAACGCGCACGTCCGGTTCGGAGGGCGGGTCGGGGAAACGGACCACGCCGAAAGGCTGGTACCGCGCCCCGGCTCGACCCTACCCGTGACACGGCTGGACACGCAGAACGGCCAGGTGCTTGTCATGTCCGCGCTGGTCATGGCGTTTCTCTTCCTGCCGCTCTCGGTCTTCGTTATCGACACGGCACTGGTCGATTCGAGCTATGCCCAGCTCGGAGAGACCCTGCAAGCGTCGGCCGAGGACGGCGCGTCATCGATCGACGTGGCGGCCTACCGGAGCAGCAATGGCCAGATTGTTCGGCTCGATCCGATTCAGGCTAAGGCGGTCGCCGATGGTTCGATTAAGGCAGCTGCGGTGCGGGGCCTCCAATCGTGGACCGTGTCAGTCAGTGGTTCGCGTGTGACCGTGACCGGGACCTTATCCGTTCAACTGATGGTTCTTGGCAACGCGGCGTTGAGCGAGTCGAGGAGCGCGATCTTTGCTTACGGGCAATAGGACAATCCGTCTCGCTGCTGCGCTGACGATAGGCATCGCTCTTGCGATCGCTGCCGCGGTTTCGTCAGACAGGATTCCGGTGCTGGACGATCTGTTGGCTTCGTCTTGGGTTCCAGCTGTGATCCTCTCGGTGCTGCTCGTTGGCGCGGCCGTCGGAATTGCACTTGTGCTCCCACGGTCGAGGCCCACTTCCGGAGAGTCGACGGGGCCAGAGCCAGTGATTGCCAGGCCGACGATCCCCGAGGTTCGACGGAAGCCCGCAATCATTTCGATCCACGGTCTCGAAGCACAGGCGGGCTGCACCTCGTTGGCGTTCAACCTGGCTGTGGAACTGGCCGCGGCGGGGCTCGTCGATGGCCGCCGACCTCGCCCGATCTGCGTGGTTCGTGCGGGTCCATTGAGCAGCACGGTCGGACTTGATCCGAAGCCCTTCACCGACTACTGCCGCAGCCATATGGCGGCGGTCGGCGACGAGGTGATCGAGCTAGCGGAGCGACACCCCTCGGGCTGCGAGGTCCTCTGCGTTGCGGATGGTGTGCTGGACGGTCACCGTTTGCGCCTGCTGTCTTCGGTGCTCAGACGGTTTTACGACGTGGTCATCCTCGACTGCCCGCCTGGGGACCGCTGGCTGATTGACTCCGCATTCGACGCGAGCGAGGTCTCGCTCCTGGTCGGACTGCCGAGTGATGAGTCCGCTAAAGCGGTACTCCCATGGTCCGATTCGTCCTGGCGATACGGTCTCGACGCCCGATTCGGACTGATAGTCAATCGGGTCAGCGCAAGGACCTCGATTCCCGAACTACTGCTGGCTGCGTTCGCTAACCTGGCGCTGATTCCGGAGGACGCGGCCGCGGGCAACGCATTGGAGCTGCCTTGGGTTCTGCGTCCCGAGTCGCGAGCGGGCCGAGCCATCACCGAGCTCGCGGCCAGGCTGGTGCCGGACGTCGCCGCGAAGGAGTCGAGCCATGCCGCATGAGCTGATCGCCGGCCTCGAGGCGAGTGCGGTGGTTCTCCTCGTCCTTCTATTGGTGCCGAAGCTGGGCGTAGATCACCTGCGCGCAAGGTTCTCGGATTTGCATTCAGGCCGGCGCCGGTGGCTCTTCGATCCGCTACTCCCGCGAGGGGACAAGCGTGCCTGGAACGTAGCCCTCGATGCAGTCGACGTGTTCGAGCAGGGGGTTCCACTGTATGTAGCGGGCCGGCTGGCCGAGCAGAGGTCCGCCCAGCTGTATCTCGAACGGCAGGGCCGCTGGGGGGACAGTCCGAAGGCGCTGCTCGCTGCTCACCTGAAGGGCGCGATCAACGAGGCCGAGCTTCATGGTCAACTGAAGAGCCGCGAGCTGCCGCTGCCAGCCACCAAAGCGGTTGCCGCGAAGGTCGAGGCCAGGCCACTGATCAGCGTCAAGTGGTGGCTGGAGCGGCAGGCCATGGCGCACGCAATGGCGAAGCCGAATGGAGATGGCTTAGGAAAACGGGCCCGAGTTGGACCCCCGGGCGAGGGGACGAAGGATGAGAACGAAGCTGAGGACACCGAGGAGGCGGAGTCAGCTACGGCTCCCCGCGCCGACCCGACCTATCTGAGGATCCGGACGTTCGGACGAATCGAGCTCCTACAAGCGGGCCTGGACCACGCCCCAGAACTGTTGCGCAAGAAGGTGCTCGCGTTCATCTGGCTGTACTTGTTCGTACGCGGCTTACTCGAGCCGGAGGGCCGGGTTGATCGCGGTGCGTTCTGTGAGGAGTTCGCGCCGGGACTATCGCCGGAAAGGCAGCGCAAGCGTGTTCGGGACCGACTCGACGATATGTTCAATCGTGATCTGCCCACTGCGCTGACGTCGCGGCTAATCACTGACCGCACACAGCTGCGCCTGGATTTGGCCAAGTGCAGCATCGACATCGTCCGCCTTCAGGAGATTGCGAGGCACTGCGGGGCAAAGCAAGGGATGCTATCCAGCGACTTGGCGGCCGAAGCAAATCGCGTCCTCGACGAGACCGAGGGCGAGTTCCTCCCCGGATGGGAGGAGATCGAGACCGAGACCAATGGTGGCCGTGGCGGGGCGGCCGAGTATGTGCGCACACTCCGCCAGGTGGCGGACACCGCAAGGGTGGACATCATGGGCGCCTTGGCCGCCAACCACTTGGCACGCCAAGAACCCCGCAAAGCGATTCCTCTCCTAGAGCAGGCATTGGAGCGGCAGCCAGAGCGTGAAGATCTAGCCCGACGGCTCCGCGCCGCCTACCTCGAGACCGGCCAGCATCTCAGAGCAATCGAAATTCAAAAGGACCATGCCCTAGACGCCTGACCTCACATTGACGTTGTCGGCCGTCGACGCGGCACATTTACAACCGAATAGGCCGGCCCGCCGGCTCTTGCTCATGAGCGTTTGCCCTCTGGCGGATCGCTCGGAGCGAGAGTATGGACCGGTGCATGGATTGCGGTGGCGTACTCCTGACCGTCGATCGTCGATGTCTTCCAAGCGCAGCGACACCTGCGGCAGAAACTCCAGCCGCCGCGACTACGGGCGGGGTCGGTCAGTTCTCCGGAGCAGCCTGGGCACGCACATCGGCCCACGGCGACGCTAGCCAGTGCAGCAGCGCGGTCGAACATGCGTTCGGGAATCGTACTGCAAGAACTGCAGGGTCAGCCTCGGCCAACGATCCCGATAATCTCCCCATGGCAATGCCACTCGCACCGAAGCTAGACATCCACGACATCGCAGCCCGCCTGTGGGAGACCGCGGACGAGCTTCGGGCCAACTCCCACCTCAAGGCCGCGGAGTACTCCATTCCGGTCCTGGGGCTAATCTTCCTCAAGTTCGCGGACAGCCGCTTCACCCAAATGGAAACGCGCCTTGCGGGCAAGGCCACCGGCCGGCGCGAAATAGGCAAGGCCAATTATCAAGCCAAAGGCGTCCTCTATCTCCCAAAGCAATCGCGATTCGCCAACCTCCTCCACTTGAAGGAAGGGGACAACCTCGGCAAAGCCATTAACGACGCAATGGCCGCGATCGAAGAGGAGAACCCAGCTCTGAAGGGCGTCCTCCCGAGGACGTACCAATCGCTTACGAACGACACGCTTGTCAGCCTCTTACGTTCCGTGAATGCGATCCTTGGCAACATCGAAGGCGACGCCTTCGGAAAGGTCTACGAGTATTTTCTCGGCAAATTCGCAATTGCAGAGGGTGCTAAGGGTGGTGAGTACTTCACGCCCATGTCGATCGTGCGCCTGATCGTCGAGATCATCGAGCCATTCAACGGCAAGATCTTGGATCCAGCGTGTGGATCCGGCGGCATGTTCGTCCAAAGCGTGCGGTTCGTTGAGGAGCACCGGAACGGCAAGACTTCCAGGCTGTCCATCTATGGCCAGGAGCGTGTCGACGAGACGGTGCGCCTCTGCAAGATGAACCTCGCGGTGCATGGGCTCGAGGGCCAGGTCAGTCAATCGAACACCTACTACGAGAACCCGTTTAAGGCGGTAGGGCAGTTCGACTACGTGATGGCCAATCCGCCGTTCAACGTGAACAAGGTCGACAAGGCGAAGCTGGAGGGTGACCCACGTTTTCCGTTCGGCCTTCCTAAGGCCGATAACGGCAACTACATCTGGATCCAAGCCTTCTACTCGGCTCTGAACGACAAGGGCCGGGCCGGCTTCGTCATGGCTAACTCTGCGGCGGACGCCAGCGGCTCCGAGCTGGAGATCCGCAAGAAACTGATCGCGGAGAAAGCAGTCGATGTGATCGTCGCGGTGGGCTCGAACTTCTTCTACACGGTGACACTACCGGTGACGTTGTGGTTTCTCGACCGAGGTAAGCATGGGACGAAGCGTGAGGACCAGATTCTCTTCATCGACGCCCGCAAGATCTTCCGCCAGATTGACCGCGCGCATCGTGATTGGAGGCCGGAGCAAATCGAGTTTTTGGCGAACATCGCCAGGCTGTATCGGGGTGAGGATGTCGAGGCGGCGGAGGGGTCACCGGAGTTGATGAAGGCGTCATTTCCTGGCGGCGTGTACGTCGATGTGCCTGGTCTGTGCGCCGTGGCGACTCTGCGGCAGATCGAGAAGCAGGGTTCGAGCCTCAACCCCGGGAGGTACGTGGGCGTCGCTGCAGCAGAGAACGATGGCGTGGACTTCCGCGTCCGGTTTGAAGAGCTGAACGAGGAGCTGGAGAAGCTCAACTCGGAAGCGGCTGTGCTGCAAGAACGGATTGCGCTCAACGCGGCAGAGTTGCTCGGTTGAATCAAGGGCTCATCGGCGAAATTACAGCGGCGATCATCGACTATCGTGGAAAGACCCCCCCGAAGTCCGCGAGTGGAATCAAGCTGCTGACCGCGAAGGTCATCAAGGACGGAGGCGTCGACGAGACCCGGCTGGAGTACGTTTCGGAGGATACATACGCATCGTGGATGCGGCGGGGATTCCCGCGGCAGTGGGACATCCTGCTCACCACCGAAGCGCCCCTCGGCGAAATTGCACTCCTCCGTTCACCGGAACGGATTGCACTTGCGCAGCGCGTAATCCTGCTCCGCGGCAACCCCGCCGTCGTCAACCAACTCTACTTATTCGCAGCGCTGCGGTCGCCTCTCGTGCAGGGTCGACTTCGCCAACGGGCCACCGGAACCACAGTGGTCGGCATAAAGCAGAGGGAGCTGAGGATGGTGGAGATACCGCTACCGCCACTCGCCACCCAGCGCAAGATCGCTGGCATTCTCTCTGCCTATGACGACCTCATCGAGAACAACACTCGACGGATCTTGCTGCTGGAGGAGATGGCACAGCGGATTTACCGCGAGTGGTTCGTGGACTTCCGCTATCCGGGCCACGAGAACGTCGAGATGGTGGCCTCGGAGTTGGGCCCGATTCCAGAGGGTTGGACGACTGGGCGGGTCAGCGATCACGTCGATGTGATTCGTGGGCGCTCCTACCGAGGTACCGACGTTGTGGACACGGGAGGGGTCCCGTTCATCAACCTTGGTTGTGTTGCGCGTGAGGGTGGGTTTCGCCCGGATGGGATCAAGCGTTACATCGGTGAGTTCAAAGAAGCCCACAAAGTAACAGCTGGAAACATCGTGATGGCGGTAACTGACATGACTCAGGAGCGTCGAATAGTGGCGAGGGCCGCACGCGTACCTGAGTTGGGCGAGGGGTTTGGGGTGTTCTCGATGGACCTCGTGAAGATCGACCCTAAGGATCTGCCAGGCGAGTACGTTCTCGGCCTACTCCGGTATTCAGACTTTGCAAACAAGGTCAAGGCCCACGCTAATGGAGCAAACGTGCTCCATCTCCATCCTGACCGCATTGGCGATTACGCCACTGTCTTCCCATGGCCTGAGATCGCCCGCCGTTACGCGAAGCAGGTGGCCCCAACGCAGATGCTGTCTGATGGACTTCAAGCCACCAATGAGCGATTGCGAGCCACACGAGACCTGCTTCTGCCGTGCCTGGTCTCTGGGGTGATCGATGTCACCGACCTCGATATCGTGATAACGGAACCTGCCGCGTGACTCCTGGTCAGTACACCGAGGACCAGCTGGTCGAGCAGCCGGCGATCGAGCTCTTCGAAGAAATCGGCTGGGAGACCGTCAACGTGTACTACGAAACCCTCGGACCGAAAGGTACGCTCGGTCGCGATAACAAGTCGGAAGTCTTCCTGACCCGCCGGCTGAGGGCAGCTATCGAACGCCTCAATCCCGGAACGCCCGCAGAGGCAATCGATCAGGCGGTGACTGAGATCACCAGGCCACGCACTGTAATGCACTACGCGCGCGCGAACCAACAGATTCACTCCCTGATGCGCGACCGCGTCGAGGTATCGGTTCGCCAGCCCGACGGAACCACCTTGCCCGAGAAGCTCACAGTCATCGACTGGGAGAACCCCGAGAACAACGACTTCCTCCTCACCTCTCAGCTATGGGTTCACTCCGATCTGTACCACCGACGCACCGATCTCGTGGGTTTCGTCAACGGCATTCCTCTCGTCTTCATCGAGCTGAAGGCCTCACACCGCAACTTGAAGAACGCGTACGACGACAACCTTCGTGACTATCGGGATTCGATTTCACATTTGTTCACGCCGAATGGATTCGTTGTTCTTTCGAACGGAGCTGACACCAAGGTGGGGACAATCACCTCAGGCTGGGAGTTCTTTTCCGAATGGAAGAAGATCAACTCGGAGGGCGAAGAGGGATCCGTCTCGTTGGAGACAGTCATCCGAGGCATGTGCACCAAGGAACGTCTCCTTGACCTCATCGAAAACTTTGTCGTGTTCCAAGACCTACCGGGCGGCTTTGTCAAATTACTTGCGCGCAACCATCAGTACCTCGGGGTCAACAACGCAATGGCTCGGATGGACGAGCTACAGCACGCACCTCCAAATGAACGGGGCAGACTTGGCGTGTTCTGGCATACGCAGGGATCCGGAAAGACCGTCTCGATGCTCTTCTTCTCACAGAAGGTATTGCGCAAGCGCCCCGGAAACTGGTCGTTTGTCATCGTCACCGACCGCGACGACCTCGACGAGCAGGCCTACAAGGAGTTCCTCTATGCCGGCGTGATCACTGAGAAGCATATGAGGGCTAGCGGATCCGCGAATCTTCGCCAACTTCTTGCTGAGGATCACCGCTACGTCTTCACCCTAATCCACAAGTTCCGCACCGAGAAGGGCGAGACCCATCCGGTTGTTTCCGACCGAAGCGACGTGATCGTGATTACGGACGAGGCTCACCGCACCCAGTACGACACGCTCGCCCTCAACATGCGCAATGCCCTCCCGAATGCGAGCTTCCTCGGATTCACCGGGACACCCCTGATCGCAGGCGAAGAGCGGACCCGCGAGGTGTTTGGCGACTACGTATCCATCTACAACTACGCCGCGTCAACTGCGGACCACGCGACGGTTCCGCTCTTCTACGAGAATCGGATACCTCAGCTGCAGATCGCCAATCCCACCTTCGGCGACGACCTCATGGCCATCGTGGAGGAGGCCGACCTGGACGAGTCCCAGGAACGCCAGCTCGCGCGGGCCCTCGGCCAGCAATACGAGCTGATTACCCGCGACGACCGCCTGGATACTGTCGCCAAGGACCTCGTCGATCACTTCCTTGGCCGGGGGTTTCCTGGCAAAGCGCTCGTTGTGTCCATTGACAAGGTGACCGCTGTCCGGACCTTCGACAAGGTGCAACGTTTCTGGGCGGAGAGGCTCGCTAGGAACGAGCAGAACCTTGCGATGGGCGACCTCTCACCCGAGCAAGCGGACCTTCTAACGCGCGAGATCAGTTTCATGCGCGACACCGACATGGCGGTCGTTATCTCTCAGGCCCAAAACGAGATCGCTGAAATGGCGGCACGCGGGCTCGATATCAAGCCACACCGCAAGCGCATGGTCGAGGAGCAACTGGAGGAGAAGTTCAAAGACGCCGAGGATCCATTCAGGATCGCGTTCGTATGTTCGATGTGGACTACTGGGTTTGACGTCCCATCACTGTCGACCGTCTATCTCGACAAGCCGCTGCGCAACCACACTTTGATGCAGACCATCACCCGCGCCAACCGCGTGTTCCCCGAAAAGAACAACGGCCTGATCGTCGCCTACGTCGATGTCTTTCGCAATCTCCAGAAGGCGCTTGCGATTTACGCCGTCGGAAGCAAGGCTGGCGAGGTACCGGTGGAAGAGAAGGGAGCACTGATCGAGGCCGTACGCGAGGCGGTCGATGACCTCCGGGCTTTCTGTTCAGAACGCGACGTGGACCTCGACGCGCTCGGGCGGCTGAAGGGCTTCGAGCTGGTCGGGGCTGGGAAGCGGACGATCGAGATGCTCATGGTGGACGATGACGAGAAGATTGCCTTCCTCTCTCGAGCGTCACTGGTCGACCGGATCTACAAGGCCATCCTCCCCGACAAAAGAGCCAACGAGTTCAGCCGCCTAAGAGCGGTGTCGAAGTTCCTCGCTGATGGCATCGCCGCCTATACCGAGCGGACCGATGTCTCCGGAGTTCTCGGTAGGGTCGAGCAGCTCCTGGACGAGTCCGTCGCCGCCCACGAGTACCTGATACCCGAGAGCGAAGCCGAGGCGCTCTTCGATCTCGGAGCTGTGGACTGGAAAGGGCTTGAAGACGCCTTCAAGCAGGGACGTCCGCGAACCGCGGCCCAGCGTCTGCGATCACTACTATCGGCTCGGATCGCGGCTTTAGTCCGCCTGAATCCGGTTCGAGTCGACTTGGTAGAGCGTTTCGAGAAGCTAGTCGCGGACTACAACGCGGGCAGTATGAACACCGAGACGTTCTTTCAGGAGCTGCTCGCATTTGGCAAGACGCTTACCGAGGAGGAGGCTCGCGCCCTTTCTGAAGGGCTCAGCGAGGAGCTACTCGCCATATTCGACTTGCTCATGAGACCTGCGCCACCACTGTCGGAGGCCGAACAAGCTCTGGTCAAGAGAGTTGCAGAGGAGCTGCTGGCAATCCTCAAACGCGACAAGATCGTCCTCGACTGGCGAAAGCAACAGGGCACACGCGCGGCCGTGCGGGTTGCGGTTGAGGAGACACTGGACAGGCTGCCCGAGGCGTACACGCGGCAGCTGTATGCCCAGAAGTGCGACGCGGTCTACCAGCACGTTTTCGATAGCTACTGGGACGATGGGCACTCGGTCTACGACAGAGCCGCCTAAGCGTTGCGCATCTCGATGAATGCTTCTGAAGTGTCGGCCGACATCGCTACAGTTCTTGCCGCTCGCCTACGGAAGGCGGCGAGTCGCTCGTCAGTGCCAGGATCTTTGCCGGTCCTGTTCTTCGGCGATCTGCCTTCAGCGCTCGTCGCCACCGTTGGGCTCAATCCCTCGAAACAGGAATACCTGGACCAGTCCGGGGCCCAACTACAAGGCTCCAACCGCCGTTTCGAAACGCTCGACTCACTTGACGCCACAAGCCGAGAAACCCTATCGGATCACCAGATTGATCGAGCAATCAGTACGATGCGTTCCTACTTCCAACCCGGCATGCCCATCTATTCGTGGTTCAGCCATCTCGATCGTGTTTTGACGCCGCTCGGAGCTTCGTATGGCGCCGGCTCTGCAGCGCATCTCGATCTCGTTCAGGAGGCCACAAATCCCACCTGGTCACAACTCGTGAAAGAGCAACCTGTCGAGGCTCGAGCTCTGCTGCAGTCAGATCTCCCATTCCTTCAGTGGGAGATCGAATCCTTCCCTTTGACTCTTCTGATCTGTAACGGCGCAACAGCGTTCGACAATGTAGTTCGGCTCTTGAACGGACGGGTGATTGAAACAGGAAAGCTAAAGCGGGTTACCTGGCGGCTGGCCGAGGCGTTCGTCGGGCCACGCAGACTTAAGGTGGCCGGCTGGAACATCCCGTTAGTGCGGCCAACCGGACTCGGTTTGAACGGAGAGGTCCAGCTCGGCGAACTAATTGGTCAAGCAGCCAAGTCGGCCGGCTCGAGGTCATGAGTCAAGACGAGTGGCGGCACGTAATTCAAGGGCGCAGTCACGAGGTTGCGCGGTTCTTGAGCTGGGCCAACACGTACGAACAATCGGGCGCGTCGTTACGGTGGTCGAAGCGTCAAGACATCCAAGATGCAGCCGCGGCGTCTCAGTGGTTCGAAGAGCAATGGTGGGGACTCGTTGTTTTCTCTTGCTTTGGCCGACTAGAAGGCGCTAAGTTCGTCGCTTCGCTTTTCCCCCGACCTCGCCCCGATGCAACAGCTGTTCTGGCTCAACTCCAGCTGCCGGCGGGAACTATCGGACACCATCGCGTACAAACTGGGCATCGGGGAGCGAAGCAGGCGCTGGTCGCTGCTTGCGAACGATGCGACGATTTCGAGCGGATCTTGGTGCGGGGACTCGACTTCCGGACTCGTTACTTGGGCCTGCGCGCCCTTTGGGCGCCGAACTGGGGCCGAACCACCTGCTTCGACCTTGTCCTTAGAGCAGGTGGTCTCGGAGTCGGAGGTCACATTTACGGACCTGACCGCGCGTATCTGGAAACAGGCCCCGCGCGGGGTTTTGCGTTAGTGACCGGTATCGAGGTCGCGACAGCCGATTCCGAATGGTGCGAGGGACTGCTTCACTGGTGGTCCGAAAACTGGAACGAGGTAGCTGAAGGGGCCGGAGTTGATTGGCAGGCCGGAGCCGCGTATGACTCAGGCGACTTCGAAAACGCGCTGTGCATTTACCAAGAGCAGAGTGGACGCGACGTCGCCTTGCAACCGAGTACGAGTGACTCGACGGATCAGTGGTCGAGTTCTACTGGCCCAAATGTGGACCGTTGTCCGCGCTGCAATCGCTTCCTGATGTCCGTTCTTTGGGACGGGAAGGTTGGCGGTGGCGAGTATTTGGAGTGCCAGTCCTGTGGGTGGCGAATGGTAGTGGACGGAGTTGACCCCGAGCGCTGAGGAGGCGTAACGACGCCCATCAAGCGTGCGGCTACACTCTTCCGGTGACCTTACGAGCTCGGCCCCGAAGAAGGGCGGAGATTATTGGAGGTCAACATGAACGTCTTCTTGGCCAGTCTGTTGTGGCTCGCCGATCGCTGCTGGTGGATCGTCTTTAGGCTGACAAAAGATGTCACGTGCATGAAAGTGGACATCGAGCTGTTCCTTGGTGCGCCCGATGCGATGGGGTCCTACGAGGTCACTGTCATGACAAGGCAGTACGGGCCTAAGGCATAGGCGATGTCGCAGCCATCAAGCGGATTGTTGACGATCTGTAGGCGGCGCCCGGCCCCGTCCCGTGTTTCCGCACACCTGGCTGTCTGATCCGCGATGAGCTCCACCCCTCCGCCAAAAGTCATAATTCGGCGCGAACGCGGTCAGGCGCCGTCGACCCCGGAAGCGCTCTTTGCCGACTTGGCTAGGCCCCCCGAGAGCCCGGCAAAGTTTTTGTGGTCACACCAAGCCGACCTGCTCCGGGAGTACCACGGCAATCACCTGGACACCCCAGATATCGCGCTTGAGCTGCCAACGGGCGCAGGGAAGACCCTGCCCGCCCTTCTGATCGCCGAGTGGCGGCGACGTGCCAGGGGAGACCGTGTTGTCTACCTTTGCCCGACCCGGCAATTGGCGCACCAAGTCGCTCATCACGCGTACTTGTACGGGATCCGCGTCGCCACGTTGGTCGGCCCGCACGGGGGCTGGGAGAAGCGACAGTTGTACGAGTTCCAGGCGGCCGAGACTATCGCGGTCGCGACGTACAGCACCATCTTCAACACGTCGCCCAAAGTGAAACAACCTCAAGTTCTCGTATTGGACGACGCACATGCCGCCGAGTCCTACGTCGCCGATGCCTGGTCGATTCGGATCCCACGCGAGAACCCCCTGTACGAGGTAATGATCGAAACTCTCGCGCCGGCCCTCGATCCGGTCTACGCGCAGCTGCTGCGCAGCCCTGAGCCCGACCCACGCGCCGCACAAGAGGTCGCGCTTATCTCACCCGAATATCTGCATCGGCGAGCCAAGGATCTCATCGAGATCCTGAGCAGCATGGATGGTGACCATCATTGGGCCACCAGCATGGTCGGTGGAAGGCTTGGGGCCTGCCTTGGATACGTCGGCTACCGCGAGATCCTCATTAGGCCATTCATCGCACCAACGTTCGCGCACCCGGCCTTCGAGGAAGCGCAGCAGCGCGTGTACATGTCAGCAACGCTGGGTGAGAGCGGCGAGCTAGAGCGGGCTTTTGGCCGGAGAGCGATAGAGCGGCTGCCGGTGCCCGTCGGTTGGGAACAGCACGGCTCGGGTCGTCGCCTCTTTGTCTTCGCCAACCGCGTCAAGGGTGTTAGCCCCGAGCAGGTAGCGACCGCCGTACTGAAGGTGGTCGGAAAGGCAGTGGTGATCTCACCGGACGAGCGTGGTTCCGCCCTAGCGCAGCAAGTCTTGGGCGATGGGCTTCCAGTGTTCGGTAAGTCCGATATAGAGGCGAGCATGGAACCCTTCGCGAAGGCAGACACAGGTCTCCTGATGCTTACAAGCAGGTACGACGGAATCGACCTCCCCGATCGGTCATGTCGTCTTGTTTACCTGTATGAGCTTCCGGGTGGCGTTCACCTACAGGAGCGCTTCTTGATGCTCTCGCTGGGGGCCAGCGGGGTCCTCCAGGAGCGCGTGCGGACCCGGATAGTCCAGGGCGCCGGCAGGTGCACGCGCAATCCCGGCGACTATGCGGTGGTGGTGATCATGGGCGAAACGCTGACGGGTTTCTGTGGCATGGCGGAAGTCCAAGCGGCGCTTCACCCGGAGGTCCAAGGCGAGTTCATCTTTGGCTGGGACAACAGCAACCAGCCGGTCGACGAAGTGCTCGGCATAATCAGGAAGTTCCTGGCACAGGATCTGGACCCGTGGTGGGCAGAGTCGGTGGAGCCTCATCTATCCGAGCAACGGGCGAGGTTGGCCCGCGTCCTTCCGGAGGGTGCCGAAGCGCTCCGAGCCGCCGCTCAAGACGAAGTCGCCGCCATCCAGGCCGCCTGGCGTGGAGAGTGGTCGAGGGCTATGGGCAAGGCCGATGAGGTTGTCACCAAGGTGGGTGGTGCCCAGAAGCGTCGGAAACCCTACCAAGCTCTGTGGAACTACCTCGGATCACAGTGGGCTGCAATCGCGGCCAAGGAAGAGAACAAGCCGGAGCTTGCAACTGTCTCTGCGCAGCTGCTTGAGAAGGCGCACGAAGCCGCGTCCAACCGCACATGGATGCATCGAGACGC
This sequence comes from Candidatus Micrarchaeaceae archaeon, assembly GCA_035534555.1. GTDB lineage: Bacteria > Chloroflexota > Dormibacteria > Dormibacterales > Dormibacteraceae > Palsa-872. The sequence goes on along the minus strand of DATLRQ010000022.1, from coordinate 13,423 downwards.
ACTCCCCGTGGTCGCGGAGACTGACGCTTACTCTGAAGCCCTCATCCAGGAGGCGGTTGCAACGTTTGCTCCAGTCTCCGTAGGTGCTCCTGGAAAGTTCGAAAAGTGGTCCGAGCAATTGAGATCTCGCGTCGACGGAACGGACGCGACTGCGTTCGAGCTCGGATTGCAGCAACTCGGGGTAATGTTGGGCTACCGAAGCACTCGGTACACGGAGCCGGCCGCACCAGATGTCGGTTGGGAAGCACCCCTGGGACCATGGGTTGCCCTAGAGGCGAAGAGTGAGGAAAGCCCGCAAGGAGAAGTCAGCGTCGCGACGGTTCGCCAAGCAAACACCCATCTGGATTGGATGGCCGCGAAGCTCGACAAGCCCGCTCCTGCTAATTCGATGAGTGTCATCGCGTCGCCCCGTGGCAACGTTGATCGCACGGCGACTACGTTGGCGAGTCCATTCCTCTTTCTGGTCAGTCTCGAAGATGTCAGACAGCTCGCTCGGGATACGGTGCGGGCGTGGCGCGAAGTTAGAGCCGGAGGTCGTGGACTTGGTGGCGACCAGCTCGTCGCCCTGGTACGCGAGCGGTTCCTAATGCGAGGCGTCACCGGGCAGAAAGTGCTTGAGCGGTTGGCGTCAGAACCAATCAGCGACGGAGCCAATGTCCCCTTCTAGGTCCCGAGGATGCGGGGCAAGCCGAGCTACGGGTCGTACGTTGGGCCCGGCTCCAGAAGTTCTTACCTCTGCGACCGCGGCTAGAGCGCCCATCCTTTCTGTCGTCTTGCGGAAGGGCCTCTTCAAGCGGTAAGACCACGGCAGGTCCCAAGCTCCCGGTCTTGCGCCGTGAACGCCAAGAAGGTAGCAAGTTCGTCAGCAGACCATCTCCGCATTTCAGGCCGGTCCTTCGGCGCTCTATGTTTTAGGCGGACCTAGCCTTCGCGTGTTAGCTTGTCGGCGTACATGGCGAACATCGTGCGATTGTCGTTCGGGAATCGACTGCGAAGGGGCCGGCTCGACCGGGGCCAGAGCCTTCGGCAGGTCGCTCGAGACGCAGGCATTACTGCCTCGTACCTCAGCGACATCGAAAATGATCGGCGGGTACCCGCCGAGACTGTGATTAGGCGCTTGGCGATACTCCTTCAGTTGGACTTTGATGCCTTGATGGCGTTGGCTGGCCGACTGGGCGGGAACACCGAGCGGTACATCCGGGAGGTCCCTGCGGCGGGCGCTCTGATTCGTCGGCTGTCCGAAACCAACCTTGGTCTTGCGGACTTAGCGAAACTCAGCGACCTGATTGACGATCTCCAACGAAACAAGGTAGCGAGCCGCCGGGGAGCTGGAGACCGCTTGCGACATGCGTAGGGTGAGCGGCCTACCTATCGATCATCACCAACAAATCAATTGGGATGCCTGTGGCGACTGCTGATCAGGTCAAGGCATTGATCCGCAGCCACGGGCAAGGTGATGACGCACAGTTCTATTCGGTGGCAATGCAGATGGCTGCGCGCGCTGCCCGCAGCGGCCAAACGAGGTTCGCTCAGGAACTCAAGGAAATGATTGACGCGGCGAAAGCATCACAGCCATCCGGCGCCGGACTCGTAGCGCGGCCAGTACCAGTAGCGAGGCCTCGAGGTGAACTGGCATCACTTCTCACGGTCAGTTACCCGCAGACACGTCTGAACGACCTCTCTCTACCCTCTGATCTCATCATGAAAATCAAGCGGGTCCTGGCGGAGCAGCGGCAGCGCGAGAGGTTGGTTCAGAAGGGATTTGAGCCAGTCCGCAAGTTGCTGCTTGTTGGCCCTCCTGGTACGGGTAAGACGATGACGGCTGGGCTTTTAGCTGGTGAACTTAAATTGCCACTCTTTCTCATCCGGCTAGAGTCCGTCCTGACGAAGTTCATGGGCGAGACAGCGGCCAAGCTGCGACTCGTGTTCGACGCCATGGAACAAACGCGAGGCGTCTACCTATTCGACGAGGTCGATGCCCTCGCAGGCGATAGAGGCGTAGCTAACGATGTCGGTGAGATTCGTAGAGTCCTGAACTCATTCCTTCAATTCCTTGAGTTGGACGCGTCGATGAGCATGGTCGTCGCAACCACGAACCATCCACAACTCCTTGATCGCGCGATGTTTCGGCGCTTCGACAGCGTGCTCGAATTCCCCTTGCCTACCCCCAAGCTGGCGGAACAGTTGATGCGACGCCGCTTAGCAAGCCTCGAAACCGGAGATATGGACTGGCGGAGACTTGCAAAGGCCGCGGTGAGCCTGAGTCACTCGGAGTTAACGCTCGCGACCGATCAGGCAGCTAAGGGCGCCCTGTTGTCGGGGGCCCGGCACATAACGACCGATGCGCTACTGCATGCCCTTGCAGAACGCCGCTCAGTAGCGTCCCTCTGAACAAACAAGGCAACTTTCCGTGGCACCAAGAAACCGAAAGCACATCCTCGTCAACCAAGGGGCGGTAGCGGAACCCTACACATCCCATGGCGAAGGCCGAAGCCCTGCCCGTCCGCCAGGCCCGGCAGACAGGTACGAATACGGGCAAGCTTTGCGCAATTCCTTTGAGGGGGTAGTCGCACAGGGCATTGAACGCCGGGCAGTCTCGGTAGATGAAGTAAATCTGCAGCCGGCCGCCAACGGCATCTACGTGACGTTCGAGAGTTTTCCGGGCTTCGAACTTGCCCTCACCTCGCTCGACCCTCAGCGCGGCCACCTGCATCCGGAACTGGTCGCCGTCTCCGTACGCCAGGCCGGAGAGCTAAACGTCGAGCAGGCCACTGTCTTCGTGCCGGACGGGGCGATGGGCTACTTCCTCGAGCGGTTCGAAGCGTATTCGATAGAGGACACGAAGAAGGGACGGCCACGACACCAAGACCTTGTTGAGCGAATAGCGAATCTCCGCTTGGCGACGTTGCAAGTGCTATGGACGGATGACCCCGATCTTTTTCCCCCAAACAATCAAGCGGCCTGGTGGGAAATCTGGCTTCGTCGTACCGATGGGGCTGAAGTCGAACGGCTTGTCGCATACGCGGCGGCTGTTGGTGCTGAAGTTGTGCCCCGGCAGCTCGTCTTCGATCAGCGTGTAATCGTGGTGGTCCGTGCGTCACCAACTCAATTGGCCAGATCGGTTGACTTGATTAGTGACTTGGCAGAATTGCGGAGAGCGAAGGCACCCACAGAATTCTTCGCCTCGCTTCCTGCCGGCGAACAAGCTGCCTGGGCCGAAGATCTCTTAAATCGGACTACGTACCCAGGTGATCAGAGTCCTTCCGTTTGCCTACTGGACACCGGTGTCAATCGCGGTCATCAATTGCTGGAGCAAGCGATTGCGCAGGCGGATGTCCACACTTGCAATCCCCAATGGGGAACGCATGACCACGACGGACACGGGACCGAGATGGCGGGCGTAGCTCTATATGGGGACCTCGCCGCGGCCGTTGCGTCAAATGACCAGATTGATTTGAGACACGGTTTGGAGTCAGTCAAAATCCTTGGGCCAGCGAACGACAACGAGCGCGAGCTGTTCGGGGCAGTCACTGCTGAGGCGGTGAGTCGTGTCGAGGTTGCGGCGCCCATGCGTAAACGTGCTTTCTGCATGGCGGTAACTGCGATCGCCGATCCAAGGCCCGGCATTCCAACGCTGTGGTCATCAGCGGTAGATGCGCTCGCAGCTGGCCGTACATTTGATCAAGCGGACGGTGAGATCCATTATCTGGACGACCCCGACCCCCAGACCCACCGCTTGTTTTTTGTAAGCGCGGGGAACGTTAGTCCAATAGATGCGGTTGGCGACTACCTAGATCGTTGCGATATCGAGCCTGTACAGGATCCAGCTCAAGCCTGGAATGCAGTCACAGTGGGTGCTTTCACGGAGTTGACCGACGTCGCCGCCTCGGGCCCCGACTGGGCGGGTTACTCCCCGATCGCTTCTGAGGGAGACCTCTCACCGTTCAGTCGCACATCTCTCACCTTTTCGCGTGCTTGGCCTGTCAAACCTGACTTCGTTTGCGAGGGAGGCAACTGCGCGACCAATGGAGTGGACACCGGCTTGCCGGACTCGATTCAAATGCTCACCACCTATGTCCACCCGGTTGTCCGAATGTTCACCACTACAGGCATGACCAGTGCTGCAACTGCTCAGGCCGGCCGTCTCGCGTCATTGGTCAATGCTGAATATCCAGACTTGTGGCCAGAGACGGTCCGTGCGCTACTCGTCCATTCATCTGAGTGGACGACAGCGATGCGAGGACGCTTCGCCGCGGCGGGACCCGGCAAGGCCGCCCGCGAAAGTCTTCTTCGGCGTTATGGCTTTGGGGTGCCTTCGGCAGAGCGGGCCTTGAGAAGCGCGGCCGACGCAGTCACCTTGGTCGTTCAAGATGTGATTCATCCGTTTGCGAATGGACATCTCCGAGAAATGCACCTTCACTCGTTGCCATGGCCAACTGATGCGCTGCATGATCTCGGCGATGCGAACGTAAGGCTCCGCGTAACCCTGTCGTACTTCATCGAGCCTGTGGCCACGCGACGGGGTTGGAGAAAGCGCTTCCGCTATCCGTCTCACGGCTTGCGGTTCGATATCAAGAAGCCGCTAGAATCCGTTGACGCATTTCGGAAGCGTGTTAACAAGCTCGCCCTAGAGGAGGATGAAGGCAGGCCTGCCGCTGGCGACCCTCAAGGTTGGTATTTCGGTGCCCAGGCGCGTAGTCGGGGCTCTCTTCACTCGGACTTCTGGGAAGGTTCCGCTATCGAATTAGCTGAGCGCGGAACTCTGGCCATTTATCCGGTCCACGGCTGGTGGAAAGAACAACCGTCGCGGGATCGAAGCGGGCTCGGGGCCGCCTACGGCCTCGTCGTTTCTATCGAGACGCCAGTTCAAGATGTCGATCTTTGGACTCCGGTTGCCGTACAAGTGGGGGTCCCGATCGAAATTGCGGTTGACTGGTAGGACCGATGGATCGAGAACAGGTCGCGTCTAGGTTCCGCCGATGGGTAACGAGCTATCACTCGAGGACCGCCTGCCTCCAGTGCGGTGGCTCGAGGAAGGCCGCGCGTACCACTTTGACGAAGAGGACTCTATTTCGTTACGGGTCTTGAGTCGTAGAAAGGGTCAGGGGAGCGCCAAACATCCCGGTACCCATTGAGCACGCCGAGTTTGTCGTCTCTCCACTCCTCCCACAGCTGCCCCATCGCGGCTTGATCGCGGTTGCCAATCGGTCGACCGTGCCAGTCGACCTCTGCTGTTTCTAGGTCGCGCCGAATCTGCTCAAGACGAGGCACCAGTGCTTGGGCCACTTCCAAAGCGGGTGGTTCGAGGGGAGCGGTCGCTGAGACTTTCTGATTGGGACTTCGCCACGCGGCGTTCTCCCACTGCTTGAAGATCCTGACGATCTCCTCAGGGGTCGGTTGGTAGGTCATGGGTTTACCCTCCTTGTCGATTGCTCTATTTCCGAGGACCTCGCGGCCCTTATCCGTTATGCGCCATTCGTTGCGGAGATGGATCGAAACGTAGTTCTCCTCGAAAAGGTCGGTCAGGACACTGGCGATTTTCGTGGGACTCGTTCCGCGGCCAACCCAACCTCGGTCGATCAAGTCGATCGTGAGGGGGGTCGCCAATGCACCGGTCGTCTGAGACAGGATCGACAGGATTCGGATGCGCAAGTCGGGCATACGGCCCGTCTTCCAGGCCCAGAGTTCGATCGTTTTCCAATGCCACGCGGGATTCCCACTCACTGAACCGTCCGTTGGCGGCAGCATCCGTCGAACTAGCCACTGGTGGACAGTGTTTTCCTGCACCTCCAGTCGACCTGCAATTTCCTTCTCCCCAACGATCACGGCGACTACAGTACCACTGTAGGCTCCTTCTGGGCACAGGCGGTCTGGGCTCGTCGACTTGGTTCGTATTTGAGCCGACCTGCGAACTCGCCAGACAATAGAGTCAAGGTGATTTTCGATGAGCTCCCAGGGGAGTTCGAGTCAGATGCCATCGACCGCGCCTGCAGCCGCGTCGCTGAAATCGAAGCGGCTTGGGTTGGCACGCTCCACGCGTTCGGGGAGTCCCTCATCAAGTTCGGGGAGGATATCCGCAAGCAGGACGACCAGGCCGGCCTCTTAGTCATCGTTGACGGCCTTGTCTGCCAGTTGTGGCTGGGCGACGAAAAGTCAGTCGCTCGCTGGGGCGGCGCTTCCCTCGGGCCGATGATGGAGATAGGCGGTGGAATGTTTCCTCCTCCTGTTGCCAGTTTCCCGGCCAGTGTCCTTCCGTACGTCGAGAGACGATCCGCAACGACAGGACGGGCCGACGCCCAGGCTCGGTACCACGACTTCCTTTGGAACCATCGGCGAAGCCATTTGGATGCTCGCGCCGCACTTGACGCCTACCTTCGCGCAGGAGTCGGTTCAAATCCCGCCGATGCACTCGAACACATGACCGCCGCGTCGTACCTCGCCCGCGCGGCGCAGATTGCACGCAGCCTCAACTTCGAAAAGGCCGGTACAGCCGAGGTCCTGATTCGCGTGATGCGCGAAGGCGTCGGCGAGGAGGGGGGAGGGTTTGTATGGTCGCTCGCTCACGACTTGGGAGCGTTGGCAGCGGAGCAGCCGGAAGGGTCGACTGCTCTGCTGAATGAGCTACTGGCCGAGGCAGAAGCCGTCGATATCTCGGAACCCCATCGCGCCCGGTCGATACTCGAGGCCGCTGAAGCTGTCGCAAGGGCGCTGGCGAAGCACGATGTCGTTGAGCGAATTCGGCGATTGGGTGCGGAATCTTTGGAACGCGAGGCTACCGCGCGCGCCGCCGAGAGCCCGCTGGTCGAGTTGGCACTTCTTCGCGACGCCTTGCGCGCTTACCAGGGCTTTGGAGACGGGCCGGGCGTCCAGCGGTTGAAGGTGCGGTATGCGGAGGCTGCGTCGCGCTCTGCCAGCGACCTGAAGGCCGTCCGATTCGAGGTCCAGGTTCCCAACGAAGAGATTCGGGAGGCCGTCGAGCGCGCCGCCGAGAGCATTCGGGCCAGCGATGTCGGCTACCTCCGTCTCCCAATCGCTCTTCACATTTGGCCGCGGTGGGAGGATGTGCGCGCCCGGTTCCAAACGGCCCGCCAGGATCACCCGCTGCAATGGCTTGTTTCACGCTTCAATCTCACGCCTGACGGCCTCGTGAGCGCGTCGCCAGACGACGCGGAGGATCGCGAGGACGCTTTGCTTCTCGATTACTTCACGCGAGAGGTGCAGTTGATGCTCGGCCTCAACTTCCACCTCATCGAGCAGTTACGAGAGAGCGGCGACTGGTCGGCGGACGCAATCCTGGCGAACCTTCGCCTGGCTGACGACGAGCTCGCGGCGGCTAGCGAGTCAGGGATTCGCGCGTTCGAAGCTGGTGAATTCTGGACCGCGTGTCACGTCCTCGTACCGCAGTTCGAGCGTGGGCTCCGCAAGATCGCTGTGATGCTGAGCGCCAATGTTCGGCGCCTCGTTGCCGATCAAGGGCTCGAAGTGGCCACGCTCGGCCCGATCCTCGCCGACGAAGCAGTGATTCGCTTCCTCGGCTCCGATGTCGCTCAGTCCCTGATAGCGGTGTTCACGATGCCTCGTGGTCTAAACGTCCGCAACACAACGGCCCACGGGTTGCTCGAACCTAACCAAGACCAACGGGGCATCGCAATGCTTGCCCTGATGGGCGTTCTAACGGCCGGCTACGGGCTCCATCTCCTCCGCCAAACCACTTCGGACAAGGCTTAGAGGCCAGCCCATCGGATTGTTGGCCTCGGGCACCAGTCAGCGCACCGACAACAATTAGCCCGATGGTTGAGATGCCCACCGAGCAGCGCCGCCTCTTGATCCAGTTCGACCTGTACCTCCGGTTCGTGCATCAAATCGCAAGCACGGTGTCATTTGGCGGGTCGATCGGGTATCGAATCCCTTATGCGATCTTCGTCAGCCTCGTCAATAGGGCCCGCGCGGTTTCTGCGCTCTTCGCCAGCGGATACGTCCAAGAGGCTGACCCAATCGTACGGTCGATGATCAATGCGACCGCAAATTTCCTTTTCATTGTCGGCCGACCAGACCCGGACGGGTTTGCATTGATGTACTACCTCCATATTGAGGATCTCGCGCTGTTCAGGACAACTCGCCTCGAAGAGGCAGGCATGGTCGACGCCGCGAGGGCCGACCGAATGAAAGATGAGATTCGGCAAGCTGCCGCACCTCACCGTGCGGCGGCTGAGGCGGCAGGTATGTCGATCCCTCCAAAGCCTGGATCGAAAAAAGACACGTGGACAGGACTCAGTGACGAGCAGTTGATGAAAGAGGTCGGCGCGGATCGGTGGTACGCGAGCTACTACCGGCATTTGTCGAGTGGCGTGCACGCGGACGCATCAACCATTGGCCCGGACATCCTCGCGCTGGTCAACGGCGTAGCTGCCGTTGGGCCACGGTATCGCGAGCCTCTCGCAGCGGTTCGAGTGAGTGTTGAGGTTATGCACGGCGCGGTCCTTGGCTTCCGCAAGCACTTCGGAGCTGGAGACCTCAGGTTGATCGACCAAGCGAAGAGTGCGATCGACCACGCGATCCAGGAGTACATCGAGGGCGCAGGCCTCGGGGTCTCTTAGGGTGCACTTGAGAAGCAGACACGAGGGCTCCGCCACAATCTCATCTTGCAAGTGAGTGGAAGCCGCGTCGCGGAAGTAGAGGAGAGGATGAAGGAGCTGACGTGAGCCGTTTTCCTGCTTCTTCCAGGAAACCGTCCCACCGACGGCGACTATGAATTTTGGGGTACCAGTACCCTTTTAGTACCCAACCGCATTGTGTCGCGGTGTGTCGCTAGATGTCGTCCTGTATTCGAAACGGCCAGTTTGAATTGGCGAAAAACGAACCCGGCTTACAGTCCCCGCTCACCACCTAGCCTCGCTCATCTGTCCAATCCCTGTGAAGCTGAAAGGGCCGGCGAGCGTTCCCTCCGTATCACAGCCGTATCACGCATTCCCGGCACCGGACGGCTCTAGGGGGTCACCAAAGGACACCAGCCTGGTCGACTTCGTATTCGCGAGGACCATGCGGGAGTCTGTCGGACACCGGAGGACACGGCATCGACACGGTTCGGGACCGTGAGGCATTATGGCCAAATCCGGATGTCGGCTGGTTGGATCCTTGGCTCCCCGCGTACGCTCGGTTGACCGTGGCCGAGGAGAAGCGCTGGGACGACAAGCTAACGGGCGCCGCCCACGACGTCGCTGCTGCGGAGGCTTCGCCGCTCAAGGTAGTTGCCGGGCCAGGCACGGGCAAGACCTTCGCATTGAAGCGCCGGGTTGCGCGCCGTCTCCAAGAGGGGTGCCAGCCCAAGCGCATCTTGGCCGTCACCTTCACGCGCATGGCGGCCACCGACCTCAAGAACGAACTGGCGGGGCTTGGGATCGAAGGCTGCGACGAAGTCGACGCCGTTACCCTGCACTCCCTTTGCTTCCGAATGTTGGCGAGGACGGTCGTCCTCGAGTCCACTGGCAGGCACCCACGACCGCTGCTCGCCTTCGAGGAGCGGTTCATGGTCGAAGATCTAAACGGCGACGGCTTAAGTGGCATCCGCGATCGACAGCGTCGACTCCAGGCATTCAACGCCGCCTGGGCAAGGCTGCAGTCCGAGGAGCCAGGTTGGCCTGCCGGCGCGATCGATGGCGTCTTCCATGAGGCGCTCTTGGCGTGGTTGCGCTTCCATCGAGCGATCCTGGTTGGCGAGCTTGTGCCAGTTGCGCTCAGATACCTGCGGAACAATCCGGAGTCAACCTTCCTGACTGCCTACGACCACGTCTTCACCGACGAATACCAGGACTTGAACAAAGCCGAGCAGGTGCTGGTCGACCTGCTGGCTAAGAATGGCACCCACACGATCGTCGGTGACGAGGACCAATCGATATACAGCTTCAAGCATGCTCATCCACAGGGCATCCAGGAGTTCGTTTGCGAGGAGGAGATTGGCCTCGACGTATGCCGTCGCTGCCCGGTTCAGGTGATCGATATGGCCAACTCGCTAATCGGGCACAACCCCGACCGCGCGGATCGCCAACTCCACCCGGCTGACGGGCAGCCACCAGGCGAGGTGCACATCGTGCAATGGCCTTCGCTTAAGGAGGAGGCCGAGGGCCTAGCGCAGTTCATTAAGGCCCGGATTGACGCTGGCAAGGTCGAGGCTGGCAAGGTGCTCGTACTCTGCCCGGTTCGCCTGATTGGCTACCTCATCCGGGACGCCCTCAACACCGCCGGCGTTCGTGCGCACAGCTTCTTCCAGGAAGAGATCCTGGAGGGCAACGCGGCGAAGCTCGATGAGTGCCAAGCGCAGCAGGCGTACACCCTGCTCAATCTATTGGCGGATAAATACGACCGCGTCGCTTTGCGCTGCTGGTGCGGTTTTGGGACTGGGACCCGCCGTTCTGGCCCCTGGTCCAAGCTCCGGGCCCATTGCGAGAAGACAGGACTGCAGCCGTGGGATGCGATGGAGCGGATCGACGATGGCGAATTAGCCGTACTAGGCACGCAAAACCTCCTGCCTCCCTTTCGGGAGGCGCGTCGAGTCGTGGAGCTGTTCGGTGACCTGGCCGGCGATGAGCTCGTCAATTCGGTGTTCCCCGAGGACGAAGCCTGGTCGTTTGCCATCCGCAGCCTGATAGCCAGCTTCAACAAGAACTGGACCGGGGCCACCCAACTGCGCGACCAACTTCGCGTCGTGATTACCCAACCAGAACTGCCAACCGACGTGGAGTACGTGCGGGTGATGAGCCTGCACAAGTCCAAAGGCCTCACAGCGGTCTTGGTGGTGGTTGCCGACCTGATCGAGGGACTGATTCCGAGGGTCGACAAGGACCTACCCGAAGCTGATCAAGACCGGCAGCTCCGCGAACAGCGCAGACTCTTCTATGTCGCAATGACCCGCACCAAGCAGGTGCTGGTCCTCTCGAGCGTGGCGCGCTTGAGGAAGGAGGTCGCATTCAAGGTGGGTGCCCGCCCGGCGGCTGTTGGGTTTTACACCGTGACCACGATTGCATCCCGCTTTATGGATGAGCTCGGTACCACTGCGCCGAGGGCTCGGCGTGGCAAGGAACTTGCTGGATGACGCGCTGGTCCGTTTCACATTGAGGCTGGCCATCGCACATGGAGAGCTCCCTAGAATCACGAAGGCTTCTCTGATGCGCTTGCGAGACCGGAAGCCCGGCCGCCCATGTCTCTAGATGCCGGCTGAAGTACCGATTGAGCTTCTCGGTGCGGCGCTCCCCTTCTACAAGGACCTTCGCTACGCGAGTTCTTGAGGTCTCGGAGAGGTCGCGTCCTCCAGATCCAGAGGATCTCGACGTGGTTGACCGCTTCCCTGTCAAAGGATACTCTCTTAGAGAGTATGGGGCTACAGGAGGCACTGGCCGGCGTTCTCTTGGCCGGGGCGGCGCATGGATATCAACTCTTTTCGACTCTGGAGTCCGAACTAGGTCCCCTGTGGGACACGAGGCAGAGTCACCTCTATCTCACGCTGGCACGAATGGAGCGGGACGGGCTGGTGTCAGGGCGCCGAGTCAGACAACGAACTCTTCCCGATCGGCAGGTGTATGAGCTGACCCTCAGAGGCCGGAGACTTGCAGAGCAGTGGCTGACAACTGCAGAGCCGCTTGGGGAGATGGTGGTCAAACTCGGGATCGCGCGTATCGCCCGACCCGATCTGTTTGTTGAGTTAGCTGCCGCCATCTCTGATGAAGTAACAGGAAGGCTTAAGACTCTGAGGCAGCTTCAGAGCATGCCGAAGGCGGGTTTTCAACCGCAAGCGCTGACGTTGGAAATCGCTCGCCGGCAGGCAGAGATCAGGTGGCTCTCCTCCCTTCGTGACGATGCTCGGGAAATCCTGGCTCAGCCGCCTGGGCAGAGACGCAGTCGGCAAGAAGACCTGAGGTCCGAACGCTTTGCGTGAGCCAGCGATCGAACTGGTAGATGTCGAGCGTATTTATCCCAGCGGTGGAGAAAGAGTAGTCGCTCTCAGCAACATCGATCTGACGATCTTTCATGGCGAGGCGGTCGCAGTCTCCGGCCCATCAGGTTCCGGCAAGACGACGCTGCTGAACCTCATCGCCGGCCTCGACCGCCCTTCGAGTGGACGAATTACGGTGCTTGGTCAGGCGCTCGACGTGCTCAGCGAGACAAAGCTCACGGCGTTCCGCGCTAAGCACATCGGACTCGTCTTCCAGGACCCTCACCTGCTGCCTGGTCTGTCGGCGGTCGAAAACGTCGCCGTGGCGCGTCTGCCCTGGGGCCGGCGAACTCAGCTCATGACGGAGGCTCGGAAGCTGCTTGAGGTTCTCGGGATGGGGCATCGACTGCACCATCCACCTTCCCGGCTTTCAACGGGAGAAAAGCAGCGTGTCGGTCTGGCTCGAGCATTGTTGGGCCGACCAGAGATCCTCCTCGGCGACGAGCCCACTGGAAACCTGGACTCTCGGACCACCGAAGGACTAATCGCCTTGCTCAGCAAACTTCGCGAAGAAATGGAGATCACGATGGTCATCGCCACCCACGACCCTGCCGTCGCGGCAATTGGCCAGAGGGTGGTGCGACTCATCGGAGGGCGACTCGACTCGGACCGAACGCTGCCGGTACTGAGGCCAATCGAGGTGAACACCCTCGATTAAGCAATGATCGTCACCGCCTTTCGTGAGCTGCTCTCACGGCGAACGGCAACGGGACTCGCCGCGCTTGGTTTGCTGACTGCAACGCTTGGTTTCATCGTTCTCGCCAGCACTTCCATGACTACCGAGGCGGTACTTTCCGGCGACCTTAGCTCTGCATGGGCATCGCCCTATGACATCCTCGTTCGCCCTGTTGGTGCCGCTTCGTCTATCGAGACCTCGGACTCACTCGTGCGGCCGAACTTCCTAAGTGCTTCACCAGCCGGAATCACGCTGCAGCAGTTGGCGGCCGTTCGCGCGATCCCGGGTGTTTCCGTCGCAGCACCTCTGGCGGTCGTTGGCGTCACTCAGCTCTATTCACTGGCGATGCCGGCTGCGGTTCCCATCGACTTGTCGGGTTTGATGGCCGGTGCGGCTGTAGCTGTGTTTCGAATCAACCCGACTATCAATGCTGACGCCGGCTATTCGCATTACCCGATGCAACCGATCGTAATCGCTGTCGCGCCTTCCGGCACCTATGACCTAGGCAAGAACACGTTAACTGTCGGTAACCAAGTCATTCCCTGTACGAAAGTCCTTTGCTTTGGCGGCAAGGCGATCTGTCCCGTCCAAGGCCAGTGCCAGGCCCAAGTCGTTGGTGATCAGGGGCTAGTCGTAGGCTTGCCTCCAGGCCAGCCGGGAGCAGACATCTTCTTTTCCGTCCCGATGACGATCGCTGGGATCGACCCCCAAGCAGAGAACGGGCTCAACGGATTGGCAAGCTGCGTGACATCAGGTCATTA
>DATLRQ010000021.1:0-45705 GCA_035534555.1 Candidatus Micrarchaeaceae archaeon | reverse complement strand
CCTGTCGGCCTGGAGCTCGACCGCGACGTCGCCGGCACGCAGGTGGAGAGTGCGCCGCTTCGACTCGACCTCCGGCACGGGATCGAAGTAGTGAGCGCGCTTGGGGCCGTCTAGGGGGGGTCGGGTTTTGGGTATACTCATGGTTTGTCGCCCAATCGGCTACTGCCGCGTGGGATTTGAGCCGTTATTCGGAGACGCATTTGCCCACCACCCAGCAGCTGGTCCGCACCGGACGTCGGGCGGCCAGAACGAAGTCTAAGGCGCCGGCGCTGAGGGGCTCGCCGCAGCGGCGGGGAGTCTGCGTACGCGTCTACACCCAGACGCCCAAGAAGCCGAACTCCGCCCTCCGCAAGGTCGCCCGCGTGAGGCTCACGACCGGCATCGAGGTGACGGCATACATTCCCGGCATCGGACACAACCTCCAGGAGCACTCGGTGGTGCTGATCCGCGGCGGCAAGGTCAAGGACCTGCCTGGCGTGCGCTACCACATCATCCGCGGCACCCTCGACACAGCCGGCACCAAGAACCGCAAGAAGGCACGCTCTAAGTACGGCGCCAAGCGGGAAAAGAGCAAGGCAGCCTGATGCCGCGCCGAAGCAGTCCTGTCAAGCGTGTCATCGCGCCCGATCCTGTCTACCAGTCGGAGGCGATCGCCAAGTTCGTGAACGTGGTCATGAACAAGGGCAAGCGCTCGACTGCCGAGAAGGTCGTCTACGACGCGCTCTCGCGCGCCAGCCGGCAGGCCAAGAAGGAGCCCCTCGAGGTGTTCGAGTCGGCGCTTCGAAACGCCACCCCGCTCCTCGAGGTCAAGCCCCGGCGAGTCGGCGGCGCCACCTATCAGGTGCCGGTCGAGATCAGGCCTGAGCGCCGCCTGGCGCTGGCCCGCCGCTGGATCGTGCGTTTCGCGCGTCTGCGGGGCGGGAAAAGTATGTCTGAGAAGCTTGCCTTCGAGATCCTTGACGCCTCCCAGAACACGGGTGGGGCCGTCAAGCGCAAGGAAGAAACCCACCGGATGGCCGAAAGCAACAAGGCTTTCTCCCATTTCCGGTACTAGTTAAGAGAGATGAGCTTGGCACTGAAGATGACGGAGCGCCCGGTGTCCATCGAGAGGACCCGGAACATCGGGATCATGGCCCACATCGATGCGGGCAAAACGACCACGACCGAACGCATCCTCTTCTATGCCGGCCGTATCCACAAGATGGGAGAGGTGCACGAGGGTGCGTCGACCATGGACTGGATGGTCCAGGAGAAGGAGCGGGGGATCACGATCACGTCAGCCGCGACCACCGCGATGTGGCGCGAGCACACGATCAACATCATAGACACACCCGGGCACGTGGACTTCACGGTTGAGGTCGAGCGCAGCTTGCGTGTGCTCGATGGCGCGGTCGCCGTTTTCGACGCTGTCGCCGGTGTGGAGCCGCAGTCCGAGACGGTCTGGCGCCAGGCCGACCGCTACGGCGTTCCCCGCATCGCCTTCATCAACAAGATGGACCGCATCGGTGCCGACTTCTACGGCTCCCTCGACTCCATCCGGAAGCGGCTGGGTGCTCGCGCTGTGCCGATCCAGCTGCCGATCGGCGCCGAGGATGAGTTCATCGGGTACGTCGACCTCCTGTCCAAGCAGGCGATCGTCTACACGGACGACCTCGGCACCACCAACACGGAGTCGCTCGACATCCCAGCCGGCATGGAGGAGCTGATCAAGCAGCACCGCCACGACCTGATTGAGGCGGTGGCCGACTTCGACGACGCGATCATGCACCTGTACCTGGACGAAAAGGAGCCCTCCGAGGAGCAGATCATGGCGGCGCTCCGGAAGGGCACGGTGGCCGGCCACCTCGTACCCGTTCTTTGCGGCGCGGCGCTGCGGAATCGCGGCGTGCAGCCGATCCTGGATGCGGTCATTGACTACCTGCCGTCGCCCGCGGACGTGCCGGCGGTTGAGGGCACCGACCCCAAGACCGGGACGCTGGTGGTGCGCGAGCACGATGACAACGAGCCATTCTCGGCGCTGGCCTTCAAGATCCAGATGGACCCCCAGGGCGTGGGCAAGCTCACGTTCTTCCGCGTCTACTCAGGCCGGCTCAAGGCCGGGTCTGGCGTGCTGAATGCCTCCAACGGACGCAAGGAGCGGATCGGTCGCATCCTGCGGATGCACGCCATCCGCCGCGAGGACGTTGACGAGGTGTTTACGGGCGATATCGCCGCCGCGGTCGGTCTCAAGTACACGACCACCGGAGACACGCTGTCCGATGAGAGCCACCCGATCCTGTTGGAGTCGATCACATTCCCCGAGCCTGTCATCTCGGTGGCGATCGAGCCCAAGACGAAGGCCGACCAGGACAAGCTCGGCATCGGGCTGCAGCGCCTCACCGAAGAAGACCCGACGTTCAAGGTCCATACCGACGACGAGACGGGCCAGACCATCATCGCCGGCATGGGCGAGCTGCACCTCGAGATCATCATCGACCGCCTGATGCGCGAGTTCAAGGTGGACGCCAACCAGGGCAAGCCGCAGGTCTCCTACAAAGAGGCGATCAAGCGGCCCGCGCACGGTGTTGGGCGGTTCATTCGCCAATCGGGCGGCAAGGGCCAGTTCGGCCACGCCGAGGTGGACGTTCGTCCTGGCGAGACCGGAAGTGGCTTTGTCTTCGAAGACAAGGTCACGCAGGGACGCATCCCACGCGAGTACATCCCCGCCGTCGAGAAGGGAATCAGGGAGGCTCTGCAGTCGGGCGTGGTCGGCGGCTACCCGGTGGTTGACATCATCGTCACCCTGGTCGATGGCTCCTATCACGCAGTTGACTCCAGCGAGATGTCGTTCCACATCGCGGGTTCGATGGCGGTCAAAGACGCGATGCACAAGGCTCAGCCCTATTTGCTCGAGCCGATAATGAAAGTCGACGTCGTCATGCCGGAGGAACACCTTGGCGATGTGATGGGCGACCTCTCCTCGCGCCGGGGGCACATCCTCGGCATGGAGGGGCGAGGAACCTCGCAGAACGTCAAGGCGAGCGTGCCCCTGGCTGAGATGTTCGGTTACGCTACCGAACTTCGGTCTATGACCTCGGGGCGCGCCACCTATTCGATGGAGTTCAGTCACTACGCAGAGATGCCCGGAAACCTGGCCGAAGCTGTCGGCCGCCGTACCACGTCGCGAAGTTAGTTAGGAGGAAACAGTGGCGAAGAAGAAGTTCGAGCGGACCAAGCCTCACCTGAACGTCGGGACCATCGGTCACATCGACCATGGCAAGACGACGCTGACGGCTGCCATCACACGGGTGCTTTCAGAGAAAGGTTTGGCTCAGTTCCAGGCTTTTGACCAGATCGACAAGGCGCCTGAAGAGAAGGCTCGTGGCATCACAATCTCGATCACTCACGTCGAGTACGAGACCGAGAAGCGCCACTACGCGCACGTGGACTGCCCCGGACACCAGGACTACATCAAGAACATGATCACCGGCGCTGCCCAGATGGATGGCGCGATCCTCGTCGTGGCCGCCAACGACGGCGCCATGCCGCAGACCCGCGAGCACATCATCCTCGCGCGCCAGGTCGGCGTTCCGTTCCTGGTGGTCGCGCTCAACAAGTGCGACATGGTCGACGACAAGGAGTTCATCGAGCTGGTCGAGCTGGACCTCCGCGAGCTTCTCACCAAGTACGAGTACCCGGGTGACGACATCCCTATCGTCCGTATCTCCGCGCTGAAGGCGCTCGAGGGCGACCCCGAGTGGAGCCCAAAGATCATGGAGCTCATGGACGCCGTCGACACCTACATCCCCGAGCCGGAGCGCCCTGTTGACAGGCCGTTCCTGATGCCGATCGAGGACGTGTTCACGATCGAAGGTCGTGGCACCGTCACCACCGGTCGGGTCGAGCGCGGCAAGCTGAAGAGGAACGAGGAGATCGAGATCGTCGGGATCCACCCGAACAGCACGAAGACGGTCGTGACCGCCATCGAGATGTTCCACAAGGACATGGACGAGTGCCAGGCCGGCGACAACGTCGGTGCGCTGCTGCGCGGTGTCAAGCGCGAAGACGTCGTGCGTGGCCAGGTCTTGTGCAAGCCCGGCTCGATCAAGCCTCACACCCAGTTCTTGGCGCAGGTTTACGTCCTCACCAAGGAAGAGGGGGGCCGTCACACGCCGTTCCTCACCGGCTACCGCCCGCAGTTCTACATGCGGACCACCGACGTCACGGGCGAGGTCAAGCTCCCCGAGGGCGTCGAGATGTGCATGCCGGGCGACAACGTTGTGATGGAGATCACTCTCGGTGAGCCGATCGCCATCGAGCAGGGACTCCGCTTCGCGATCCGCGAAGGCGGCAAGACCGTGGGCGCCGGCGTCGCCACGGAAGTCATCAAGTAAAGAAGACGAAGGGAGAGGGACTCGAGTAAGTGGCGCAAAAGATTCGGATCCGGCTCAAGGCCTACGACCATCGAGTGCTGGATCAGGCTGCGGATAAGATCGTCGATACCGCACGCCGTACGAACGCGCGCACGGCCGGTCCCATCCCTCTTCCCACCGAGATCTCGAAGCTCACAGTCATCCGCTCACCATTCATCGACAAGGACTCGCGTGAACAATTCGAGATGCGCACTCACAAGCGCATCATCGACATCCTCGACCCCAACCCACGTGTGGTCGACGCTCTGATGCGACTCAGCCTCCCCGCCGGCGTCAGCATCGAGATCAAGTCGTGAAAGGTCTATTGGCACGGAAGCTGGGCATGACCCAGCTGTTCAACCCGGATGGCACGACCTCGGCGGTAACCGTCCTGGAGGCGGGGCCCTGCAAGGTGCTCGGGCTGCGCACCACGGAGAAGGACGGCTATTCGGCGGCGCGCATCGCTTTCGAGACCGCGCCTGAGAAGAAGTTCAACCAACCCCGCCTTGGCGAGTTCAAGAAAGCGGGCTTCGAGCCCCACCGGCAGGTCGTCGAGATTCGTGGTTACGAGGGTCTCGAGGCGGGGCAAGAGCTCAAGGTCGAGATCTTCGCCGCCGGCGAGATCGTCGACGTCACCGCGCACTCCAAGGGCAAAGGATTCCAGGGGCTGATCAAGAGGCACAAGTTCAGTCGCGGGCCCGAGTCGCACGGGTCCATGAACGTGAGGCAGCCCGGTGCCATCGGCGCCACCGATGCCGCGCGTGTCTTCAAAGGCGTGCGTATGGCGGGACAGATGGGCAATGTCCGGACCACCGCGCGCGCGTACAAGATCGTGCGGGTTGACGCGGAGCGGAACCTGCTCCTGGTCGAGGGCGGCGTCCCTGGCGGAAAGGGAGCGCTCGTTCTCGTCCGCCAGTCGACCAAGCCGCAGAAGGTCAAGGGCCCGGCTGGCAAGCCGAACCTGAGGAAGGTCTGATGGCCGCCAAGAAGCCAGTCAAGAAAACCACTACTCGCACAGCGGCAAAGCCCGCCGCCAAGACCAGCACCGCGAAGGCCGGCGCCAGGAAGACGGTGGCCCCGCGAACCACGAAGGCCGCCCCCAAGCGCAGCAGCGCCAAAGCCAAGGCCGCATCGACCAAGCGCGCTGCGAAGGAAAACGAGAATCCGCTCCAGGCCGCGCTCTTTGATTCGGCCGGGGCATCGCAAGGCCACATCGAGTTGCCCGAGCACATCTTCGGCGAGGAGCCGAACGCGCCGGTGATGCACCAGGCGTACGTGCGGCAGATGGCGAACGCCCGCCAGGGTACCGCTTCCACCAAGAACCGCGGCGCGGTCTCCGGTGGCGGCGCGAAGCCCTATCGTCAGAAAGGCACAGGACGAGCCCGCCATGGCTCCATCCGCGAACCGTCGATGAAGGGCGGCGGCGTGGTGTTCGGACCTCATCCAAGGGACTACACACAGAGAATGCCGAAGCAGATGCGGCGCCTTGCGCTTCGCTCCGCCCTCTCGCAGAAGGCGATCGAGGGCCGCGTGAGAGTGATCGACAGTTTCGGTTTCGAGGAGCCCCGTACCAAGCAAGCCGCGGACCTCATCGAGGCGATCGGCTTTGACGACACGACGTTGATAGTTCTTCCGGCGCCGAGCTATGTGGTCAGCCGCTCGTTCGAGAACCTCAAGGGCTCCAAGATCATCCTCGCCCGTAACTTGAACATCCGCGACCTCTTCACCCACACGTACCTCCTGCTGGCGAAGGATTGCCTGGAGCTGCTCGAGGATAACTTCGGGCGCCCAGAGTCCCGCTCGCGGTCCAAGGCGCACGGGCATTCGGCCGGCGACCACGACGAAGATGAGGTGGCGAAGTGACGACGAGGGCAGCCTCAGAGATCGTGATCGGCCCGGTCATCACCGAGCGTACCTATCAGCTCTACACGCAGGGCCGATACACCTTCCGCGTCTCCGCGCAGGCCTCCAAGACCGAGATCAAGAAAGCGCTGGAGGAGCAGTACCAGACCCAGGGCATCAAGGTCAGGGATGTCAACACGGTGGCTATGCGAGGCAAGAAGCGCCGCAGCATGCGCCGCATCGGATCCATCGGTCACACGGCCGATTGGAAAAAGGCGATCGTGACGCTGGGCCCAGGCCAAAAGATCGAAGGCCTCTTCGGGAGCGTATAGAGATGCCACTTCGCAAGTTCAAGCCGACCAGCCCAGGCCGTCGCTTCATGACGATCTCCGGCTTCGACGAGATCACCACCGACGAGCCGGAGAAGACGCTCATCGAGTCGATTCCGTCGCACGCGGGCCGCAACAACCAGGGCCGTATCACGACACGTCACCAGGGCGGCGGCTACCGCAAGCTCTACCGGAAGATCGACTTCAAGCGCGACAAGCACGGCGTCGAAGGTCGCGTCGCGACCATCGAGTACGACCCCAATCGCAGCGCCCGTATCGCCCTCATTCACTACAAGGACGGCGAGAAGCGCTACATCCTCGCGCCGCTTGGTCTCAAGGTTGGCGACCCGATCGAGAGTGGGCCGGACGCGCCGGTTCGTATCGGCAACGCGATCCCGCTCGCCGGCATCCCTGTTGGTTCGACCATCCACAATATCGAGCTCACGCTCGGTCGTGGAGGCCAGCTCGTCCGCTCCGCCGGCGCCTCCGCGCAGCTCCTGGCCAAGGAGGGCGACTACGCAGTGGTGCGCATGCCGTCAGGAGAGCTGCGGCGCATCCACGTGCGGTGCCAGGCCACGATCGGACAAGTCGGTAACATCGAGCACGAGAACGAGTCAGGCGGCAAGGCCGGCCGCAGCCGGTGGCTGGGGGTCAGGCCGACAGTCCGCGGTTCGACGATGAACCCCCGCGACCATCCTCATGGTGGTGGCGAGGGCAAGACCGGGCCGGGTGGCAACCCGAAGACTCCTTGGGGCAAGCCTGCCCTCGGCTATCGCACGCGCAAGCCGAAGAAGGCCTCCGACAAGCTCATCATCCGTCGCCGGGAAAAGAAGGGTCGAAAGAAATAGATGTCGCGCTCACTGAAGAAGGGACCGTTCATCAGCGCTCCGCTTAAGGAGAAGGTTGATCGTATGAACGCGTCCAAAGACAAGAAGGTGATCCGCACCTGGGCGCGCGCGTCGGTGATCTATCCGGACATGGTCGGGCACACGATCGCAGTGCACGACGGGCGCAAGCATGTGCCCGTGTTCATCAGCGAGAACATGGTCGGCCACCGGCTGGGCGAGTTCGCGCCCACGCGTCACTTCCGCGGCCACGGCACCCACACCGAAAAATCCACGGCGCTCAAATAGAGATAAGTGGCAACGATGGAAGTTTCAGCAGTGCAGAGGTTTGTCCGGCGCGCGCCACGCAAGGCGAGGCTCGTGGCCGACTCCGTGAAGGGCATGAAGGTGTCGGACGCCCTCGCGCAGCTCGAGTTCTCGCCCAAGCACGCCGCGCGCGACGTCGCCAAGGCGATCAAGTCGGCGGCGGCCAACGCGGAGCACAACTTCAACCTGAACCGCGACGACCTGGTGCTCAAGCAGGTCTTCATCGACGAGGGCCCCACGTTCAAGCGCCGCCGGCCGGTCAGCCGGAGCATGGCGCACGAGTTCTTCCACCGCACCTGCCACATCACCGCGGTCGTCGAAGACCGCGCCGAAGGAAATAAGTAGTTGGGTCATAAAGTCCATCCAAACGCGTTTCGGCTGGGAGTCTTCAGGCCGTGGGAGGCGAACTGGTTCGCCAACCCCAAGGACTACACCAAGATGCTGCACGAGGACCTGGAGATGCGCCGGGTGATCCTGGCGCGCCTGCGCAACGCGGGCATCGCCAAGATCGAGACCGAGCGCTCCTCCAACGCCCAGCTGACCGTGACCATCCACACCGCCAAACCCGGCATCGTGATCGGCAAGGGCGGCGCGTCGGTCGACCAGCTCCGCGAGGATCTCGAGAAGCGCTTCGGCAACCGGGTGCGTATCTCGATCCAGGAGATCAAGCAACCTGAGCTCGACGCTCAGCTTGTCGCGGAGAACATCGCCTCCCAGATCGAGCGCCGCATCAGCTACAAGCGCGCCATGAAGCAGGCAATCCTCAGGACGATGCGTGCGGGCGCCAAAGGCGTGCGCATCTACTGCGGTGGCCGCCTCCGTGGCGCCGAGATGGCTCGCCGCGAATGGGACCGCGAGGGCCGCGTGCCCCTGCACACGCTGCGCGCGAACATCGACTTCGGCCGCGCCACCGCGAGCACCACATTCGGCGCGATCGGCGTCAAATGCTGGATCTACAAGGACCTGGCCGTGCCGTTGAAGAAGCTGCCGGTCACCGCCGACGGTGCTCCGATCGCCGACCAGATTGCGCCGCAGCCGGAGATCCTGGAGGCGATCGCCGACCAGCTGGTCCCCGAGAAGATCGACACGACGCTGCTCGAAACGGCGAAGACGCCGGCGATCGAGACGACGGCCGCGCCGAAGCGAGCGACCAGGCCGGCAACTGCAAAGCCTGCCGTCGAAGCAGCTGCCGCCCCGCCGAAGGCGCGGGCGCCCAGGGCGAAGGCGGAAGGCGCCACCCAGCCCGCGGCCAAAGCCACGACCGCCGCCAAGGCTCCTGCGAAGACGGCAACGGCTGCGAAGGGCAAAGCCGAGACGAAGGCCGCACCCAAGGCCAAAGCCCCAGCCAAGAAGACGACAAAGGACAAGAGCTGATGTTGATGCCCAAGCGCGTCAAGTACCGCAAGATGCACCGCGGCCGCCGCAAGGGCATCGCCACCCGCGGCGCCACCGTCGCGTTCGGCGACTTCGGCCTGCAGGCGATGGAAGCGTGCTGGATGAGCAACCGCCAGATCGAAGCGGCCCGCCGGGCCATGACCCGCCACGTCAAGCGCGGCGGTCAGATCTGGATCCGCGTCTTTCCTGACAAGTCGATCACGAAGAAGCCGGCCGAGACCCGAATGGGCTCGGGCAAGGGCAACCCTGAAGGCTGGGTGGCCGTGGTCAAGCCGGGCCGTGTCCTGTTTGAGATGGGCGGCGTGACGCCGGAGATCGCCAAGGAGGCGATGAAGCTGGCCGCCTCGAAGCTGCCGATCAAGACCCGCTTTGTGAGCGTGGACTCGGCCGCAGCGGGAGCCGGCCGATGAAGGTCGACGAGTTGAGAGTCCTGGAGGTCGACGAGCTTGGCGGCAAGCTCAAGGCAGCGCGCAGGGAGCTTTACGAGCTTCGGTTCAAGCACGCGGTTGGCCAGCTCGAGAACTCGAGCCAGATCTCCAAGGTCCGTCACGATATGGCACGCATCATGACCGTGCTCCAGGAGCGCGCCTTCGGCATCGTCGCCCAGGTCGCGCCCGAGGCGATTGCAGTCGGCGCGCCCGAGCCCAAGGCGAAGAAGGTTGCCGCGAAGGTGGCTGCAGAACCCGCCGAGGACGCCAAGCCGAAGCGCGCGGCCAAGGCCAGGAAGGCCAAAGCGGAGAAGGGCTCATGAGCACCTTGACCCCGACCCAGGCTCCGACCAACGTCGAGGCCCCCGAGCGCGGCCAGCGGAAAGTCCGGCTGGGCACCGTGATCTCGGACAAGATGGACAAGACGGTCATCGTCCAGATCGGCACGTCCAAAGCGCACCGGCTCTACAAGAAGACAGTTCGGCAGCGCACCAAGTTCAAGGTCCACGACGAGAAGAACGAGTGTGGCATCGGCGACCTGGTTCGCATCACCGAAACCCGCGCCATCTCCAAGGAGAAACGCTGGCGCGTACTTGAGATCGTCGAGAAGGCTAAGTAACAGAGTGATCCAGCAAGAGACACGTCTCAAGGTCGCGGACAACTCGGGAGCCAAGGAGCTCCTGTGCATCCGCGTCGCTGGAGGCCACTATCGCAAGTACGCCTCGGTGGGCGACATCATCACCGCCACCGTCAAGTCGGCACAGCCGGGCGGCCAGGTGAAAAAGGGCGAGGTCGTGAAGGCCGTGGTCGTGCGCGTCACCAAGGAATACCGCCGCCCCGACGGCTCGCTCATCCGCTTTGACGAGAACGCCGCGGTGCTGCTCGCACAAGCCAACAACCCACGAGGCACTCGCATCTTCGGACCAGTTGCCCGCGAACTTCGCGAGCGCAACTTCATGAAGATCATCAGCCTCGCACCGGAGGTTCTCTAGCCAATCATGCTGCGTAACAAGGTTCAACCCAAGCGTCGCTGGCTCGATCTCGCCCCTGGCGATCCCGTGATCGTCGTCGCCGGCAAGGACAGGGGCAAGCACGGCGAGGTTCTTCGCACCCTGCCGGACAAGCACAAGATCGTGGTCAAGGGCGTCAACATCCTGAAGCGCCACACCAAGGCCGGCCAGTCTCGGGGCGGCGTCAACGTTGCACAGGGTGGCGTCGTCGACTTCGAGGCGCCGCTCGACTATTCCAACGTAATGCTCTTGTGCCCCTCGTGCTCGAGGCCAACCCGGACCAAGCACATCGTGCTCGAGTCAGGCGCTCGCGCGCTGGTTTGCCGTCATTGCGGCGAGGCGTACGAGCGCGTTCGCAAGACGGAGGCGCAGTGAGCAAGACCAAGGTTCGCACCCAGAAGCCACAACAGAAGAAGGCCGACGCGAGGCCTGCGGTTTCGCAAGGTCCCTCGACTCGTGCCGAAGGGCCGCCGCGATTGCTGAAGGCGTACCGCGACTCGGTAGTCCCTCAGATGACCAAGGAGTTCGACTACGCGAACACGATGGAGGTGCCGCGCGTCGCCAAGGTCGTGGTCAACATCGGCATCGGCGAGGCGAAAGACAACGACAAAGCCCTCGATGCAGCGGTCGGCGACGTCGTCACGATCACCGGGCAGAAGCCCGCGCTCATCAAGGCGCGCAAATCGGTGGCTGCGTTCAAGCTTCGCGCAGGCCAGACGGTCGGGATCAAGGCCACCCTGCGCGGGCGCCGCATGTGGTACTTCCTCGACAAGCTCCTCAATGTCGCGCTGCCGCGCATTCGCGACTTCCGCGGTGTGAACCCGGAAGGCTTCGACGGCCGCGGCAACTACTCGCTGGGCCTGCGCGAGCAGGTCGTCTTTCCCGAGATCGACTACGACAAGATCGACAAACTCCGCGGGCTGGAAGTGTCGATCGTGACCACAGCCCGCACCGATGACGAGGCCCGCAGCCTGTTGACGCGGCTCGGAATGCCATTTAGGAAGAGGTAAGGGTTTGGCTAAGAAATCTTCGCTCGAGCGCTGGAAGAGAGACCTCGTGCACCCCAAGTACAAGGTCAGGTTCCATAACCGGTGTCGCCTGTGCGGGCGCCCGCGCGCTTTCCTTCGCAAGTTCGGCATGTGCCGAATCTGCTTTCGTAACCTAGCCGCCGAGGGTCGCATCCCAGGCATCACGAAGTCGAGCTGGTGATGGCTACCGCAGTCGCGAAGCCCGTCAAGAGAGCCCCGATCGGGGTCATCAGCGACCCCATCGCCGACATGCTGACGCGCGTCCGCAACGCCAACAGCGCGAAGCACGCCGAGGTCAAGGTGCCGGCCTCCAAGCTCAAGCTCGAGATCGCCCGCGTGCTCAAGGACGAGGGCTACATCGCAGGCTTCGAGGTCGAGGCTGACGGGGCATCCCAGACGATGCGTATCATCTTCAAGTCCCGACCCGATCGCGAGCGCGTGATCTCCGGGGTGAAGAGGATCAGCCGTCCAGGCCTCCGCGTTTACGCGCGCAAGACGGAGATCCCCAGGGTCCTCGGAGGGCTCGGAATCGCCATCCTCAGCACAGCCGAAGGCGTCATGAGTGGACGCCAGGCGTTGCGCCAGGGATTGGGCGGCGAAGTGCTCGCGTACATCTGGTAGGAGATAAAGAGAGAACTTGTCGCGGATTGGAAAGCTGCCGATCGATGTGCCGGGCACGGTGAAGGTCACCTTGCAGCCAGGCCACGTCGTGGTCGAAGGGCCGAAGGGCAAGCTCGAGCGCACCCTGCCGGCCGACATCACGGTCAAGCAGACCGACGGCCAGCTCGTCTTCGAGCGGCCTTCCGACGGCTACAAGCATCGCGCCCTGCATGGGCTGGTCCGCAGCCTCGTCGCCAACATGGTCACGGGCGTGAACACAGGTTTCACCAAGCACCTCGAGCTGGTCGGCGTCGGGTACCGCGTCGCCAAGCAGGGCGATGAGGTGGTCCTCAGCCTCGGCTACTCGCACCCGATCAAGTACAAGCCACCCCCCGGCGTGTCGATCGAAGTCCAAGACCCGACCAAGTTCTCGGTGAACGGGATCTCGATCGAGGACGTGGGCCAGGTGGCCGCCAATATTCGCGGGATGCGGCCGCCCGAACCGTACAAGGGAAAAGGCGTGATGTACCGCGGCGAGAAGATCCGGCGCAAGGCCGGCAAGGCCGGCAAGGGGGCCAAGGCGGCCGGATGATCAAGCAAACGGACCGCAAGGTCAACCGGTTGAAGCGCCACAAGCGCGTGCGTATTCACGTGAGCGGCACGAAGGAGCGCCCACGATTAGCGGTCTTCCGCAGCCTGAATCACGTCTACGCGCAGCTCATCGACGACGACGGCAGCCGCACTCTGGCCGCCGCCTCGACCGTCGGCCTGAAGTCCAAGGGCAATGGCATGGCCGAGGCGACCGCAGTGGGGAAGGCCATCGCGGCCAAGGCCAAGGCGGCCGGTGTCAGCAACGTCGTCTTCGATCGGGGCGGCTTTCTCTACCACGGCAGAATCAAGGCTCTGGCAGACGCCGCGCGCGAAGCCGGACTGGAGTTTTAGTCAATGGGCTCTCGTTATCCACATTCGAGCGGTGAGCGTTCAGAGCTTGCCGATCGCGTCGTCCGCGTCAACCGCGTCGCCAAGGTCGTCAAGGGCGGCCGCAAGTTCTCGTTCAGCGCGCTGATCGTGGTCGGCGACATGAATGGGCGGGTCGGCGCAGGCATCGGCAAGGCACGAGAGGTTACCGAGGCCATCCGCAAGGGGATGGAGGTTGCCAAGCGCAACATGATCACCGTCCCGATGGTCGGCACGACCATCCCGCACGAGGTTCGGCTCAAGCTCGGATCGGCAAGGATCATGCTCAAGCCCGCTGCGCCGGGCACCGGAGTCATCTCCGGCGGTGCGATGCGCGCAGTCATCGAGACCGCAGGGATCAAGGACATCCTCACCAAGTCGCACGGCACGAACAACCCGATCAACACGGTGCGCGCCACGCTGGCTGCGCTCCAGCAGCTGCGAACCGTGCAACAGGTCGCCGAGCTGCGCGGCAAAGAGGTGGAGCAAATCGTCGGCCGCCGCCTCGCCAACGTCTACCGCAAGGCGGAAGGCAAGGCTGAGCTCGGTGCCCCCAACGGCGCGGCCGAGACCACCAACGGGGCAACCAAATAGTGGCCGCCACGAAAACGACCAAGCCGGCCACCAAGGCGGGGAAGACTGAGAAGGCTGACGGCAAGATGCTGAGGGCCACTCTTCGCAAGAGCTCGATTGGGGCGATCCCGTCAGTCAAGGCCACCATCGTGTCGCTGGGCTTTCGGCGCATGAACCAAACGCGTGACCTGCCCGACAACCCAGCGGTGAGGGGCATGCTGAAGGCTGTCGACTTCCTGGTCGCGGTCGAAGGCGAGCCGTACCTGCGGCCCGACCGGAGCCGCTACAAGATTTGGCGGTCGCGCTCGAACAAGAAGCATCAGAGGGGGAACTGATGGAGCTGCACGACCTTCGGCCCGCCGCCGGCGCGCACCGCAAGTCGCGGCGGATCGGCCGCGGCACCGGATCTGGCCGCGGCAAGACTTCGGGTCGAGGCCAGAAAGGCCAGAACGCGCGCAGCGAAGGCTTCCGCCTTGGCTTCGAGGGTGGGCAGATGCCACTCTCGCAGCGCCTCCCCAAGCTGCCCGGTTTCAAGAATCCGTTCCACAAGATCTATGCGGTGGTCAACCTCTCCAAGTTGAGCCGATTCCCGGACGGGACGACGGTCGATGCCGCAACGCTTGCCGAGGCCGGCCTGGCTCGTCCTGGCGAGGAGATCAAGATCCTGGGGACCGGCGATTTGAAGCGCAAGCTCGTCGTCGAAGCCCACTCGTTCAGCCTCAGCGCGCGCGAGGCGATCGAGGCGCGTGGCGGAAGCGTCAAGGTCCTGGGCGAGCCGCGGAAGATCGGACCGCGGCGCACCGCGGCCAAAACCGCCAAGAGAGTCCCGCCGCCGGAAGAGGCGGAGCCCGCAGCCGAGAAACCCGCGCCCGCGCCGCGCGCAGCCGGGAAGCCTGCCGCCGTTAAGGACGAGCCCGGGGAGGCCGCTCCCCCAGACGAGTAAAGTTCGGCTGCCTAGATGAATCTCCTAGAGGCCCTGGTCAACGCGATCCGCCTACCTGAGCTTCGCAACAAGCTCCTGTTCACCGGCGGCATCCTCGTCGTATTCAGGCTCTTCGCCAACATTGCCGTCCCGGGCGCGAGCCAGACCGCGCTGCAGCAGCTGTTCTCAGGCCAGGCCCTGCTGGGCCTGCTGGACCTGTTCTCAGGCGGCGGCCTTTCGCGCTTCAGCGTGGTCGCCATGGGCATGAACCCATACATCAACGCCACGATCATCATGCAGCTGATGACGGTGATCTCCGAACGCATCAAGGAGATCTCCAAGGAAGGCGAAGCCGGGCGGCGACGCATCACACGCTGGAGCCGCTACCTCACCGTCGCGCTCGGAGCCGGCCAGGCCTATGGGTTCACCGTGCTGTTCCAGAACACCAGCCCTGCAATCCTTGGCACCCTCGACTGGTTCCAGCGCTTGCAGATCGTGCTGGTCCTCACCGCCGGCACCGTGATGCTGATGTGGTTCGGCGAACTCATCACCGAGTACGGCATCGGCAACGGTGTATCGCTGATCATCTTCGCCGGCATCATCGGGCGCGGCCCGCAGGGTATCGCCGCGGTGTTCAGCGCGCGCGGGACGGGCGGCGGACTTGCCGACTACGTCCCTTTCATCATCTTCGGCCTGATCGCACTCGTTATGACCGCGGTGATCATCGAGGTGCAGCAGGCGGTGAGGAAGATTCCCATTCAATCCGCGCAGCGCACCGTCGGCTTGAAGCAGGTGCAGAGCAGAGCGAGCTTCCTGCCCCTTCGCGTCAACCACGCCGGCGTCATTCCGATCATCTTTGCGATCTCCGTGATGTTCCTGCCGACCATCGTCGCCAACTACTTCACCGGTGCCCCGACCGGCACCTGGTACAACCAGGCGGCGGTCTGGATCCAAGGCAACTTCACGCCTGACACCGCCAATATTCCGATGGCCATCACGTATAACGTGCTCTATTTCGCGCTGACGTTCGGGTTCACCTATTTCTACACGGCGATCACGTTCGAGGTGAACGACGTGGCGGACAACCTTAAACGTTATTCAAGCTTCATCCCGGGAATCCGCCCGGGACGTCCGACCGCGGAATACCTGGCGTCGGTGATGAACCGCGTGACGTTCGCAGGCGCGTGCTTCCTTGGTTTCATCACCGTCATCCTTCCGATCATCACCGCCGGGATATCCGGCATTCCCCATCAGCAGATGTACCTCGGAGGGACGGCCATCCTGATCGTGGTCGGTGTCGCGTTGGACACGATGAAACAGCTGCAGACGCAACTGGTGATGCGCCAGTATCGCGGCTTCATCACATGAACCTGCTCCTCTATGGAGCCCCGGGTAGCGGGAAAGGAACGCAGGCGAACATGCTGCGATCGAAGTTCGGCATCCCGCACATCGCCACCGGCGACATGCTCAGGGCCGAGATCGCACGAGGCTCCGAGCTGGGGCGCCAGGCCCAGCCGTTGCTGGCGGCGGGCGGCTACGTGCCCGACGGCATCATGATCGATATGATCCGCGATCGACTGCGACATCCGGACTGCGCCAAGGGATTCATCCTGGACGGCTTCCCCCGCACGATCCCACAGGCCGAGGCGCTCGACATCCTGATGAACGAGCTGGGCAGGCGATTCGACAGGGTGCTTTACCTGAAGGTCGACCTCGAAGAGCTGCTGCGCCGGCTGTCCGGCCGCCTGGTGTGCCCGGAGTGCCAGCGCACCTACCCGCCAGGCACCGAGCAGTGCTCGGCCGACGGCACAACCTTGGTCCAGCGCGAGGACGACAAGAAGGAAGCGGTGCAGCCGAGAATCGAGATCTATCTCCGCAAGACGATCCCGGTCCTGGACCACTACCGGTCCGAGGACCTGGTTTCGGAGATCGACGGCCGGGGCAGCATTGATGAGATAAGCAGCCAGGTTCTGACCGCGATTGGACAGAATGGCCAGGTATCAAGGACATGATCAACCTCAAGACCGCCCACGAGATCGACCTCATGGCTCGAGCAGGCACCCTGCTCGCCTCCGTGCTGCCCCCGCTTCGTGCGGCCTGCGTCCCGGGCGTGAAGACCATCGAGCTCGACCGCATCGCCGAGCGGCTGATCCGCGACGGCGGGGCGACCCCAGGCTTCCTCGGTTACCACGGCTATCCGCGTTCGATCTGCGTTTCGATCAACGACGAAGCCGTTCACGGCATTCCGGGCAACCGCAAGGTGGCCGCTGGCGATCTCGTGAGCCTGGATCTCGGGCTGGTGCTCGAAGGCTTCTGGGCTGATGTCGGGATCACGGTTGGGGTTGGCAGCATCACCCCGGAGGCCAAGAAACTGCTGAAGGTCACCGAGGAGGCTCTGTACGTCGGCATCCAGAAGGCCCGTCCGGGCGGCTGGCTGGGCGATATCTCGTCGGCGATCCAAAAGCACGTGGAGGCCAGCGGCTTTTCAGTAATCCGCCAGTTCGTGGGGCACGGGATCGGGCGGCAGATGCACGAGGACCCCCAGGTGCCCAACTTCGGCACCCCAGGGACGCCACCGAGGCTCAAGGCCGGGATGACCCTGGCGATCGAGCCCATGGTCAACGCGGGCTCCCACGAGGTCTACATGAAGCCTGACGGCTGGACCATCTGCACCGTCGACGGGGGTCTCTCGGCCTATTTCGAGCACACGGTGGCGATCACCGACAAGGGGCCTTTGATTCTCACAGCCCTGCCAGCGCTATCCCGGCGCCTCAGCCCAGCCTGACCTCGAATACGAACTTGACGTACAATCATCGTTCGTGCCCCAGCGCCCCCCGCTCGTGAAGGGGGTCGTGGTCGAGCCTCTTCCCAACGGCGTTTACCGGGTTGAGCTCGAGAACGGGGCCAAGGTCCTGGCTCACGTCGCCGATCGTGCAGGCACCCACTTCACCCGGCTGCTGGTTGGAGACAAGGTGGGAGTCGAGCTTGCTGAAAGCGATCGATCACGCGGGCGAATTCGAGAGATTTGGAGATGAAGGTACGTCCGTCCGTCAAGAAGATGTGCTCGAGCTGCAAGGTGATCCGGCGCAACGGGGTGGTCCGCGTGATCTGCTCCAAGACGCCCAAGCACAAGCAAAGACAGGGCTAATGGAGGAGTTGAGCTAATGGCGCGTATTGCCGGCATCGACATACCCCCGCAGAAGCGGGTGGTGATCTCTCTCATGTACATCCACGGGATCGGACGTACCACCGCCGACAAGCTCGTGAAGATGGCCAACATCAGCCCCGAGACGCGGGTCAAGGACCTCAGCGAGGAGGAGGTTGGCCGGCTTCGCCAGATCATCGACCGCATGGCCACCGCAAAAGAGGTCCTCATCGAGGGCGACCTACGGCGCGAGGTGGCCATGAACATCAAGCGCATGACCGAGATCGGCTCTTATCGTGGGGGCCGCCATCGCCGGGGCCTGCCGGTTCGCGGCCAGCGTACCCGCACGAACGCACGTGGCCGCCGCGGTCCGAAGCGCGCAGTCGCCGGTAAGAAGAAGGTGAAAGCAGGCAAATAGTGGCTAAGACAAAGAAAGTCGTTCGCACACGGCGCCGCGAGCGGAAGAACGTGGTCGCCGGCCAGGCCCATGTCCAGAGCACGTTCAACAACACGATCATCTCGATCACCGACATTGACGGGAACGTGATCTCCTGGGGTTCGGCTGGAGCCCAGGGCTTCAAGGGCAGCCGTAAGTCAACGCCATACGCAGCCCAGGTCACAGCCGAGGCCACCGCCAAGAAGGCGCTGGAGCACGGTATGCGATCGATCGAGGTGTTTGTGCGCGGACCCGGCGCGGGTCGCGAGGCGGCGATCCGCTCATTGCAGGCAACAGGTTTGGAGGTCAGCGCCATCACCGACGTGACACCGATCCCGCACAACGGCTGCCGCCCGCCCAAGCGGAGGCGTGTCTGATGGCGAACTACAGCGGCCCCGTTTGCCGCTTTTGCCGGCGCGAGGGCGCCAAGCTCTACCTCAAGGGCGAGCGCTGCTACACGCCGAAGTGCGCCATCGAGCGCCGCGCTTTCGCGCCTGGCATGCACGGTCAGGCACGCAAGCGCAAGACGTCTGATTACGGCCTCCAGCTCCGCGCCAAGCAGAAGGCTCGCCGCACGTACGGGCTGCTGGAAAAGCAGTTTCGCAATTACTTCGAG
The DNA here is from genome assembly GCA_035534555.1 of Candidatus Micrarchaeaceae archaeon. Lineage (GTDB taxonomy): Bacteria > Chloroflexota > Dormibacteria > Dormibacterales > Dormibacteraceae > Palsa-872. Next base: position 26,882 of record DATLRQ010000021.1, on the reverse strand, counting down.
CTCGCGGAGCGCGAACCCGGCGTGACCGGCATCAACCTGCTCCGTCACCTCGAGCTTCGCCTTGACAACGTCATATATCGACTCGGCCTTGGCGCTTCGCGTAAGCAGGCGCGGCAGCTGGTCTCGCACCGCCATTTCGAGGTGAACGGCAAGACGGTGAACGTGCCGTCCTACCAGCTCAAGCCTGGCGATGTGCTCAAGGTCAAACCGGCCAACGGCGTCACCGACGTGGCGCTCGAAGCTTCCAAGGTGCGCCCCGTCCCCGGATGGCTGTCCTTCAGCACAGAGGAGAAGTCCGGAAAGATTCTCGCCCGACCGGAGCGCCATGAGATGGAGTCGGGCGTAGAAGAGCAGTTGATCGTTGAGTTCTATTCACGGTAAAGGGAGTTTCCTAATTGGCTATTGACACTCAGATGACAGTTACCCCGCAGGTTCGCAAGCTCGAGACGAGCGCGAACTACGGGAAGTTCGATATCGAGCCGCTCGACCCTGGTTTTGGGACGACGCTTGGCAACACGCTTCGACGCGTGCTGCTGTCGTCGCTGTGGGGCGCCGCGGTGACCTCGATCCAGATCGATGGCGTGGCTCACGAGTTCACGGCCATCCCGCACGTGAAGGAAGACGTGACCGAGGTCATCCTCAACCTCAAGAAGCTCTGTCTCAAGAGCCACACCGAGGACCCCGTGACCCTCCTGCTTGACGTCAAGGGTCCGGCTGAGGTTCACGCCTCGAACATCCAGGCGAACTCCGATGTGGACATCGTCAACCCCGACCTCTACATCTGCACGCTGGCTTCGAAGGGCCACCTCCGCATGGAGCTCAATGTCGAGCGCGGCAAGGGCTACGTACCGGCGGACCGCAATAAGCGCGAGGGTCAGCCGATCGGCGTCATCCCCATCGACGCGATCTTCTCGCCGGTCGAGAAGGCCAACTTCACTGTTGAGAAGACCCGTGTGGGTCAGTCAACCGACTACGACAGGCTCCTGATCGAGGTCTGGACCGACGGCACGATGTCTCCCGAGGAGGCCGTCAGCCACGCCGCATCGCTGTTCACGCAGCATCTCGCGCTGTTTGTCCGCTTCGGGGCTTCGATCGCCGAGAAAGAGGCCAAGGACAGGGGCGCCGCCGGCGGCCAGAACCGTCTGATGGACACGCCCATCGAAGAGCTCGACCTGTCGGTGCGGGCATTCAACTGCCTCAAGGCCAACGAGATCCAGACGGTCGGCCAGCTTCTTCAGAAGAGAGAGGAAGAGCTGCTGTCGCTCCGAAACTTCGGCCGGAAGTCTCTGGATGAGATTAAGGAAAAGCTCGTCGAGAAGGGTTTCATCAAGCCTGAGGAGATGGGCACGGTCCTCCGCGGCTAACCATGCGACACCAAAAGAGCGGTCGTCGCTTCAACCGAGACACTGATGCGCGCAAGGCGCTGATGCGCAACCTGTGCACGTCGCTGCTCGAAAGCGGCCGGATCACGACGACTGAGGCCAAGGCCAAGGAGCTACGCCGCTGGGTGGAGCGTCTTATCACCACGGCCAAGGGCGACGATCTGAGCTCCCGCCGCAAGGTGAGCGAAGAGGTCTCCAAGCCCGAAGTTGTCGAAAGACTTTTCTCAAACCTCCTACCCCGCATGTCCGCAAGGCCAGGAGGCTACACACGAATCATCAGAAAGGGTCCGCGCCTGGGCGACTCAGCCCCAATGGTGGTGATCGAACTCGTCGATTGACGGGCGTGCCAGCCAACGCCCCTCTTCCCGAAACGGGAGAGGGAAGAGTTAACAAGTGAATATCAAAGTCGTGCTGGAGTACGACGGAAGCGGTTTTGCCGGTTGGCAGCAGCAGGCTCACGGCCGCACCGTCGAGGCCGAGCTGAAGCGGGCGCTGCGGGAGCTCACGGGCGCCGAGCACAAGGTCTTCGCGGCGGGGCGGACCGACGCTGGAGCGCACGCTGAGGGCCAGGTGGTCAGCTTCGAGACGGACGGGCGCATAGCGCCAATCCGGCTGGTGGCAGCCCTGAATGCGAGGCTCCCGGAGGACGTTTCGGTGGTGACCGCCGAGGTCGTGCCTGACGGGTTCCACGCTCGCTACTCCGCTCGCTGGCGGCGCTATCGGTATCGCTATCTGGACCGAAGGGCCAGGCCAGCTCTGCAGCGGGGCCGCTGCTGGCATCTCGCGGGCCCTCTTGACGTCGACGCGATGTCGGCGGCCGCAAAGGCACTGGTGGGCAAGCACGACTGGAGCAGCTACTGCTCGGCCTCCGAGCCGCCTGATGGGAGGGTGCGCGAGATGCGCTCCGCCAAAGTGGTGCGAAAGGGAGAATTCGTCGAGTTGGAGCTGGTGGCGGAAGGCTTCCTCCGCAGCCTGGCGCGCAGCATCGCGGGAGCGCTGGCCGAGGTGGGGCGAGGCCGCAAGCCGCCGGAATGGGTGGGGGAGGTGCTGGCGGCGAAAGATCGGCGACTGGCGCCACGAACGGCGCCGGCAGGCGGCCTGACATTGATGGAAGTGATTTACTGAAGGACTCGTATGAGCAAACAGAAGACCTGGACGGCAAAAACGGCGGATCTGAAAAGTGATTGGTTTGTGGTCGATGCCACAGACCAGGTACTCGGCCGCCTGGCGTCGTCCGTGGCCAAGATCCTTCGGGGCAAACACAAGCCCACCTTCACGCCGCACCTCAACACCGGGGACCACGTTATCGTCATCAACGCGGCCAAGGCCAAGGTCAGCGGCGCCAAGCTCACCGGCAAGCACTACACCCGCTACACCGGCTACCCGGGTGGCCTGCGCACCCGCAGCATGCAGGTGGCACAGGACATCGACCCGACCTTCCCGCTGATGAACGCCGTGAAGGGAATGCTTCAGCACAACACGCTCGGCGCGGACATGCTCACCCGACTACGCATCTACGCCGGGGCCGAGCATGGGCACCAGGCCCAGAGGCCGAAGGCGATCACCTTCGACTCAAGGGGAGACATCAAACTTGGCTGACGCCTTTCACAGGGGAACCGGCCGCCGCAAGAACGCAGTCGCCCGCGTGCGCATCCAGCCTGGCGAGGGGCGCGTCTTGATCAACGACAAGGAAACGCTCGCCTACCTCGGCCGCCGCGTGTTGGAGATGGCTGCGCTCGCGCCGCTTCGCGTCACGAGCACACAGCGCAAGTTCGACATCAGCGTCAAGGTGATCGGCGGTGGCACCAGCGGCCAGGCCGGCGCTATCTCGCACGGCATCGCCCGTGCGCTCATCAAGTACGACCCGGACTTCCGTCCCGCCTTGAAGAAGGCAGGCCTGCTGACCCGTGACCCGAGGATGAAAGAGCGCAAGAAGTACGGCTTGAAGAGGGCCCGCAAGGCTCCGCAGTACACCAAGCGCTAGTCGTGCCCTCGCGGCGGCTGGATTGGCCCGACTGCCGCAACACACGCGACCTCGGCGGGCTTCCAGTGGCGGGCGGTAGGACGCGCATCGGCATGCTCATCCGCTCCGACAACCTGCTCAGTCTCACGGCCGCGGGCCAGGAGGCGATGGTCGCGTACGGGGTGACCGACGTGATCGACCTGAGAAGCGAGTCTGAGGTCGCAGCCTCGCCGAGTCCCTTCGCAGCGCCGGAACCCTTTGCCGGCCCCGCGCCAACGTACTCGCACCTTGCTCTGGTTGATGACGTGACCATGCGGAAGCTGGCCGAGGCGCCGGACATGTTTGATAGGTACTTGATGATGCTCGCCTTTCGCGCAGATGCTTTTCGCGGCATCTTCACCACCCTGGCAAGGACCGAAGGCGGCGCGGTGTTTCATTGCTTCGCCGGCAAGGATAGGACGGGTATGGTGGCGGCGATGAGCCTTGCGCTTGCGGGCGTCGAGGTCGAATCGATTGCAGCGGACTATGCCGAGACCGATGCCCAGATGGCGACCCGATACCAGGAATGGTTGGCGGCCGCCCCGCCTCAGCAGCTGGAGGAGATGCGCGAAGACCTGCGGTGCCCGCCCGCGCGGATGGTCGCGGTGCTAAAACACCTTGACACGCGATGGGGAGGCGTCGAGGGTTACCTCGAGGCTTCGGGTGTGGCGGCCGCGGACATCACCACCCTAAGGTCCAAGCTCGCCAATTGAATCAGTCGCGAGCTCGCCGACCGCCTGGCTGAAAACCGCATGGTGCCTGTCGACGTCATCAGCGGTTGTCGCCGGCGACATCAGCGCCATGTTGTGGAACGGGGTCATCAGGATTCCGCGGTTCGCCAGGTAAACATGTAGGTAGTCCTCGAGCTCGCCATCGGTCGCCTCATGTGACTCGGTTCCGTTCGAGGGCGGCGGCGAGGTGAAGCGGTACTCCGTGCGCGCGCCGAGCTGGGTCACCGACCAGCGGAGCTCGTGGGTGTCGATCACCTGCTGCACACCGGCGGCGAATCGCGTGCTCAGCGAGATCATCGTCTCGAACGCTTTGTCGGTGAGAACGTGCTCCAGGGTGGCACGCGCCGCAGCAATGGAAACCGGGTTGCCGGCGAGGGTGCCGCCGACACCTCCCACGTCGACCATGTCCAGGTCGTTTCGATTCGCGAGATGGTGCGCCAGCTCGTCGGACATCCCGTAGGCCCCAACCGGAATTCCACCCGCGATCGCCTTGCCGATGGTCAATATGTCAGGCGACAGGGTCCAGGCGCGTGTAGCGCCGCCTGGTCCTGCCGAAAACGTGTGGGTCTCGTCGTTGATGAGCAGCGTTCCGTACTTCTTCGTCAGCGCCCTGACGCCGGCGAGATAGCCGGCGTGCGGCAGCACGATCCCCATGTTGGTCAGCGCCGGCTCCATCAGCACGGCCGCCACGTCGCCGTGGGCCAGCTCGCGTTCGAGCCCTTCGAGGTCGTTGTACTCGGCGACCCTGCTCGTCGTGGTGACGTCGCACGGCGCGCCGACGTTGCCCTCGCGGCTCGCCGCGTGGCCATCGGGCCCGACGACGATCAGCGATTCGTCGACTGTGCCGTGGTAGCAGTAGCTGTTGAACAGGATCTTTGGGCGCCCCGTGACAGCGCGAGCCAGCCTAATCGCCCACCGGTTGGCGTCGGTCGCCGTCAGCGAGAAGCTCCAGACGGGCAAGCCAAAACGTCGGGTGAGTTCGCTGCCGACCCAATCCGCGTCGGCGGTCGGCATCATCGTGGTGACGCCGCCCCTGCCCGCGATCTGCTCCACCACCGCATCGACCATGGGCTTGGGCGAGTGGCCCGCCATGGCGCCGGTGTCGCCAAGACAGAAGTCGATAAGCGTATGGCCGTCAATGTCTTCGACCCGAGCCCCCGACGCTCTGGCGGCGTAGAGAGGAAAGCCGCCGGCGGCTTTGTTCATCCACGTCATCGGAACGCGCCCGAAGAGGTGGCGCGCTCCCGTGTAGGCGGCGAAAGAGCGTGGATTGCGTTCTTTGTAAACCGCTCGCTCGCGCTGGAGCAGTTCAGATAGGCGGCTGCGATTGATCATTGCCGTGACTTCCATTCGGGTTGGCGATCTCTCCAGTTCGCGTTAACAGGCTGGGTTGGCGGTGCGCCGAGCGGCCTCGAGAATCCTAGGCGACTCGCCCGACACATTCAGGAGGTCCGGATGAAGGCCACGACGCCAGTCGTCAAGCAGCTGTACAGGCTCAGCGTGGAGCCACGCGTCGTGGAGCGCCTCGCCATGCTGGCCATTCGCACCGGGAAGCCCAGGAGCCGGCTCGCGACCAGGCTGTTCACCGAAGCCGTGCTCACTGCGAAGCCGGCGTTAGCGCGAACCGCGAAGAAGTCGCGGGCCTAGGCCGGGGCCACGCTCTCGTTGGGCTCGGCGTCGACCGAATGGCCGCCGGGCGGATTGGCGTACATGGCCTCGACCTGGTCCTTGTACTTCGAGTGGATCACCCGCCGCTTCAGCTTCAGCGTCGGCGTCAACTCCTCCGACTCGGGCGACCATTCGTCGGGGAGGATCGTGAACCGCTTGAACTGTTCGATCCGCGACAGGTGCGTGTTGGCGACGGTGAGCGCGCGCCTGACTTCAGCAATCGTTGATGGGTGTTCGGCGATGTCGGCCAACGATGGAGACGTGACTCCGTGGGCCTTGGCCCACATCGGGGCGACCTGGGGGTCCAGCACGACAAGCACGGTGATGTAGCTGTGGCCGTCCCCGATGGCGACGGCCTGCCCGATGATCGGGCTCGATTTGGCGACCGCCTCGAGGTTTGCCGGTGAGATGTTCTTGCCGGACGAGGTGATGATCAGCTCCTTCTTTCTGTCGACGATCCGGTAATGGCCGTCGGCGCCCAGCTCGGCGATGTCGCCGCTGTGCACCCAACCGTCGGCGTCGATCGTCTCCGCTGTCTTGACCGGATCGCGGTAATACCCGACCATCACGTTGCCGCCTCGGATCAGCAGCTCGCCGTCCTCGCTAAGGCGCCCTTCGACCCCGGGAAGCAGAACCCCAACTGATGGGGCGCGGTGATCGTTCCGGGGCACCGCGGTCGCCGGCCCCGTGAGCTCGCTCATGCCCCACACCTCGAACAGAGGCATGCCGAGCGCCGCATAGAACTCATGCACCTCCGGGCGACATGGCGCCGTGCTCGTCACCGCGATCTGGCAGCGCTCGAGGCCGATCTTGGAGCGGAGCAGCATGAACAGTGGCTGCGCGCGTTCGACTACGGCAGACAGCTCTTCCGGCACCGGTTGCCCGTCCCGCTTCAGTCGGTAAGCCTGGATTGCAGCCGCGAGTGCGCCTTGCGCCATCTGCCGCTTCGCTTGGTCGGGCTCCGCCGCAAGTCCCGCGTTGATGCCGGCCATGAGCTTTTCCCAGACACGAGGCACGCCAACCAACGCGGTCGGCCTGGCTTCAAGCAGATAGGGCAGAAGCTCGGCGACGTCTGGGCACATGTAGACCTCATGGCCGTTGTAGATGCCGCCCCATTGCGAGTTGAACCGCTCGGCGACGTGGGCGAGAGGCAAGTAGCTGACGGAGGTCTCGCTGCGCAGCTGCATGCCCTGGCGCGCCGACTCGAGCGTCCACACCACGTTGTTGTGCGAGTACATCACGCCTTTCGGGGGGCCCGTCGTCCCCGACGTGTAGATCAGGCTGACTGGATCCTCAGGGCCGACTGCACGGGCCGACGCCTCGAAGGCAGACGGGTCGCGTTCGTAAGCCGCGCGCCCCTCGGCGATAAGCGAGTCCCACGACAGCACGCCTTCGGGCGCCTCGCCTCGGATGAGCACGAGGTGCCGCAGCTTGGGCGTGGACTGTCGGATTTGACGGAACTTCTCGAGAAACGCTGCGTCCTCGACGAAAGCTACGCTCGCCTCGGAGTGGTTGGCGACATACTCGACCTGTTCGGGCGCCAAGGTGTTGTACACGCTGATGGCCGCGCCGCCTGCATGAACTAGCCCCAGGTCGGCAATCACGTGCTCGGGAATGTTGCGCGCCATGATCAGCCCGAACTGTCCCGGCCCAAAGCCCAGGCCCTTGAGCGCCATCGTGATTGCCGCGACTTCGTCGCGGTATCCCTTCCAATCGAGGCTGTGCCATTCGCCGTCTCGCTTCCAGTGGAGGGCGGGGCGATCGGCCCACTTCCTGGCCGCCTCCGCGAAGATGGTGCACACCGTTTTGCCCGAAACAGCGGCGTCGATGTCCGCCCGCTGGGTCACTACATCCATATCAAGTCCCTCTTGCCACCCATTATTGAAAACGCGTCCAAAACATCATGCGGCCCCTGGGCGTCGCGTGTCACTGGGGCGCCTAAACTACCGAGGGTGGGGCGTCGATGATCTACGTGCGATCGCGCCGGCCGATAGTGACGCTGGGCGCCTCCGGACTCAGTTTCGCGCTGCTCTTCGCTCTTCTGGCCGCGGGCGCTACGCGCCTGCCCGACGGTTGGGTGGCCTCGGTGGCTCTGGCTGCGGGATCGATCGCCGCGCTGGCGGTGGCCGCCTCAGCGGCGCTGAAGCTTCGATCCTGGCCCCTCGGCAGGCTCGGCCTGTTCAGGGACAGGATCGTGATCATCCAGGGACGTCATGAGATCACCGCAGCCTGGAACCGCATGGAGACGATCACCCTGGCCGACCCCGGGTCCTGGCCCAACCTCCGACTGACAGACCGGCTGACGATCCAGTTCCGCAACGAGGCCTCGGTCGGGTTCAAGCCAGCGCAGTTCGGCCTGCATCCAGTCGCCTGTCGCGACCTCGTGCTTCGCTTGCGCGACCACTCGAAGCTGCGGGAGCGCCTTCCCGAGTTCGACTCAATCCGCGACCTTGCGGGTTCAGAAGTAATGGCCGGCGAGCTTATCGAACCCCGCCTCTAGCGCGCGGCATCATGATCAGCTCTGTGGGCGCCCTCGCCGGCCGCGACTTCCTCGACATCGCCGATCTCCAGTCGGCGGAGCTCCGCGAAGTGCTCGAGCTGGCGCACGCGATCAAGGCCGGACGCTGGACCGGGAAGCCTCTCGAAGGGCGCCATATCGCGCTGCTTTTCCAAAAGCCCTCGCACCGGACCCGGGTCTCGTTCGAGGTGGGGATAGGGCGCCTTGGCGGCAGGGTGACGAACCTGACCGAACAGGACGTCCAGCTGGGCGTCAGGGAGACGGTCGGCGACGCCGCCCGGGTGCTCGACAGTTACGTGGATGGGGTGGTGGCGCGTTTGCGGTTACATGCCGACCTGCTCGAGCTTGCCGCCGCTTCGGAGAAGCCCGTGATCAACGCATTGACCAATCGTTCTCACCCCTGCCAGATTCTGGCCGACCTCATGACGATCGAAGAGGTTTGTGGCCCTCTAGCCCAGCAAAAAGTCGTCTACATCGGCGATGGCAACAACATCGCGGTTTCTCTAATCGAGGCCGCCGAGCTGATGGGCTTCTCCCTGACGCTGATCACCCCACCTGGATACGCGCCGCCGTCCGAAGTCATGGATGATCACCTTTCGGCCGGTACGACGGCATCCGGGATTACCCTGAGCAGCGATGCCGCGGACGTGGCCGGCGCGACGGCGATCTACACCGACGTGTGGGCGTCGATGGGACAGGAAAGCGAGCGAGAGGTGAGGCGCAAGACATTCGCCCGCTACCAGGTCAACGACGCATTGATGGCCAAGGCAGCAGACGCTGTGTTCATGCACTGCCTTCCCGCCCACCGGGGTGAGGAGGTGACCGACGATGTCATCGACGGCCCCCGGTCGGTCGTCTTCCAGCAAGCGGCCAACCGCCTGTACGCGCAGATGGCGCTGATGGCCCAGCTTTTCGGAGCCACACAGTGACGGCGATTTCGGATTTCCTGGGGCAGCTCAACGAGGTGGTCCACCACCTCGGCTGGGTCGAGGTGATCGACGTCGCGGTAGTCGCGTTTGTCGTGTATCAGCTGCTGCGCCTGCTGCGGGGCACGCAAGGCACCCAGATCCTGGTCGGCATCGTGGGTCTCGCAGTGGTGGGCGTGCTGGCCACCCAGCTGAACCTGATCCTGCTCAGCTGGCTCTTCAAGAATGCCGGCTTCTTCATCCTGATCGGTGTCATCGTCATGTTCCAACCCGAGCTCCGGCGGGCGCTGGACCAGATCGGACGTCTCGGCACGCTGGGCCGGCCGCTTTCCGCCTACAGCACGAGCCTCTACAGCCAGGCCATCTCAGAGTCGATCCGCGCGGTCGAGCGCTTGAGCGCCCGCAAAATCGGGGCCCTCATCGCCTTCGAACGGGACGTTGGCCTCGAGGACTATGCGGCCACCGGTGTGAAGATCAACGGCGAGATCTCGGCCGAGTTTCTCCAGTCGATCTTCTATCCCAACTCGCCGCTGCATGACGGCGCCGTCATCGTGCGCGGCAACCGGATCATCGCCGCCGGATGCCTCTTGCCCTTGCCCGAAGAGGGCCTGGTGAGAGAGCGGTTGGGCACTCGACATCGCGCCGCGCTCGGCCTGTCGATGGCATCGGACGCGCTCGTGCTCGTAGTCTCTGAGGAGACTGGTGCCATATCGGTGATAGAAGAAGGCAAGATCCTGCGGAATCTGGATGGCGACAGCCTGCGTCGCGTCGTCAGCGTCAAGGTTCCGGGGCCGATGTCGAACGGGAACGGCTTCCTAGGGCGGCGAAAGTGAGCTGGGTCACAGAGAGCTGGCGTCTCAAGCTGCTCGCGATCGGGCTTTCCGTTTTGATGTTGGGAGCTGTCGCTTTCGCGCAGAACCCGCCCACCTTCAAGACCTTGACGGTCAGCCCGATCCAGTACAAAAACCTGGCTAGCAACCTGGTCGTCATCAACGCACCGACGGAGATGGCGGTCAGGGTCAACGGCCTGGCCGACACCCTCCAGTCGGTGACCGCGAGCAGCCTGACCGCCAGCTTCGACCTGTCGAAGGTCAGCCCAGGTCCGGCAGTGAAAGCGAACCTCATCGTCGCGCCGGTATCCTCGGACATCACAGTTCAGACGCCGTCGATCCCGTTTGTTCTTGACATCGATCGTCGCGCCACGGCCGCTCTCCCAGTTCAAGTTGGGCCCACGAGTGCGGCCTTCGGGTGGACGGTGACGAAGGCGCAGGCGGAGTGCCCGTCGACGCCATGTGTCGTGAACTTCGACGGCCCCGTCAGCTGGGAGACCGACAGCCGCGGCCTGCCCAACCTGAAGGCGTATGTGGATGTCAACGCATCGATAGGGAGCGAAAGAATCGACTTCATCAACCTGCCGGTTACCCTGGTCCAGGGCGGCACGCCTTTGGACACCACGACCTTTGCGAAAACAGTTCCAGAGTCGGGGTTGGACCAGCCTTCGGTAGGAGTCGTGGTCCTGGCCAAGACCTCCACGACTACCAAGCAGCTGGTGTTCGCGGTGGCGCCACCGACGCACCAGCCGCCCGCCGGCTACTTCTGGAGCGGTGTCTCCTTCAACCCGACTTTTGTCGTGGTCAGCGGTCGGATCGACATCCTCGCCAACGTCACGTATCTGACCCTGCCCGCCGCCGACCTGAGCGGCCACACCTCGACTTTCACGGCCAGTGTGGCGATTCCTTATCCGTCAGGCGTCACCGGGCCCCAGCAGCCGGTCCGCGTGACCTACACGATCTCGCATATTCCGACCACCCAGCCCTCGCCCTCGCCCACACCCTCGCCGACGCCTTCGCCTTAGGCCGCTTCTGTAACCTGAACCCAGCCGGCCCCGTTCAAGGAATGCGTCGAAACAACCCCGGGTAGGAGTCCTGTAGATATGTGTGGAATCATCGGCTACCTCGGCGACCAGGAGGCGACTCCGATCCTGATGGAGAGCCTGAAGCGCCTCGAGTACCGCGGCTATGACTCAGCGGGGGTCGCCGTGCTGGAGAAACCGACTGCCGGCAAGCCCAACCACACGAGCATCACGAAGTCCGAGGCCAAGGTGGACCTGCTCATCGACAAGCTCAGGGCCAACATGCCGACGGGCAAGCTGGGCATCGGCCACACCCGCTGGGCGACCCACGGCAAGCCGACCTACATCAACGCCCACCCGCACACCGATTGCCACCACCGCATCTTCGTCGTCCACAACGGGATCATCGAGAACTTCGCCGAGCTGAAGGCCGAGCTGCAGGCGGCAGGCCACGAGTTCACGTCAGACACCGACACCGAGGTCGTGCCGCACCTCATCGAGGCCAACTACAAGGGCGACTTCCTGAGCGCAGTGCGTGCCGCCCTGAAGCGCATTCGTGGCGCCTATGCGCTGGCGATGTTCTCGACCGACGACCCGGAGCTCCTGATCGGTGCAAGGCTTAACGCGCCCCTGGTGGTTGGACTTGGGGACAACGAGTACTACATCGCGTCGGACATCACGGCGATCATCCCTTACACGAAGCGCGTGCTGGTCCTCGGCGAGGGCGAGGTCGCTGCAGTGACACCGCTAGGGGCCCAGGTCTCGACGCTCGATGGCGTCAGCGTTGAGCCCAAGCTGATCCACGTCGATTGGGACATCAGCCAGGCGCAGAAGGGCGGCTACCGGCACTTCATGCTCAAAGAGATCCACGAATCGTCGGAGGCTGTCGCAAATGCAATGCGAGGCAGGCTCACCGACGATGGCATCGTCTCGTTTCGCGAGTTCGACATCCCCGACGACGAGATGAAGCGCTATCGCGAGGTTCTTCTGCTCGGCATGGGCACGTCGCTTCACGCCGCCATGGCCGGCGAATACGTGATCGAAGATTGGGCCGGCATTCCCGCCAAGGCGATGGACGCCTCAGAGTTCCGCTACCGCCGCCCAACATTCTCCGAGGGCGGCTCGCTCGCGGTGGTGATCACGCAATCGGGCGAGACCGCCGACACGTTGGTCGGGCTGCACCAGGCGAAGCAGCGCGGCGCACAAACTGTCGCCGTCACCAACGTCGTCGCCAGCTCGGCGGCACGAGACGCCGATGGCGCCATCTATCTCCATTCCGGCCCGGAGATCGGGGTCGCGTCGACGAAGACATTGCTCGCGCACCTCGTCAGCCTCTACTTGCTTGCCTTGCGCATCGCGACAGTCCACGGACGCGTGTCACTGGAGCGACGGCTCGAGCTGGTCGACTCATTGCGCGCGCTCCCGGACCATGTGGAAGGGATCGTCGCCCGCGAGAAGGAGATCGCGCTAATCGCCAAGAAGTACAGCCGATACCGCAACTTCATGTACACGGGCCGGGGCCTTGGGTATGCGATAGCGCTCGAGGGCGCCATCAAGCTGAAGGAGATCTCTTACATCCACGCGGAGGGCGTCACCGGCGGAGAGCTCAAGCACGGCCCGATCGCGATGCTCGATGAGAACTTCCCGGTGATCGCCATATGCACGACCAGCGCGACCAAAGACAAAATGGTCAGCAACGTTCATGAGATCGTGGCGCGCGGCGCCCCGGTCCTGGCGCTCGTGACGGAAGGCGACCACTCGCTGGATGGCGTCGCGACGGACGTGTTCGTGCTGCCGGCGGTGGAGGAAGCAGCGGGAGCCATCCTGAATACGGTGATGCTGCAACTGTTCGCCTACCACGTGGCGGTGGAACTGGGCCAAGACGTTGACCAACCTCGCAACCTGGCGAAGTCTGTAACCGTCGAGTAAGGCCGGACGGGAGTCGCGGACTCCCCTCCCCGCTCCGAGGGGGTGGGGGAGGGGTGGTGGGCGCGTCCGCCTTCAACGCGGAAAGATCAGTCAGAGGCGGACCGACCCCCGTGCACGCCAGAACGTCAGGCGACAATAGGGCCATGCAACGCATCGGAGTCGATGCCGTCTCGGTCGATCGAGTCGCGCTGGCGATTAGGCGCTCCGGCCCCGGCTTCCTCAAGAAGGTCTACACGCCCGCCGAGGTCGCCTACTGCGCCGGCAACTCCGAGCGCTTCGCCGGCCGCTGGGCGGCCAAGGAAGCAGTGATCAAGTGCTTCGACGGGACCGGCATCTGCTTCCCACGCCGCCGCATCGAGGTCCTCCCCGGGGCGAGCGGCGCCCCCCGCGTCCGCCTGCTGGGTAATGACCGCGGCGCCCACGTCGAGGTGAGCATCACCCACCACAGCGCCCTGGCGGTGGCGACTGCCCACCTCGAGATGCCCGACGTCGTGGACAACCTGCTGCCCGCCCCGGAAGCAACAGTCATTCCCAACCGGCCTCGTGACGCCCACAAGGGCACGTTCGGCACCGTGGTCGTGCTCGCCGGCAGCCTCGGTTTCACCGGCGCCGCCTACCTGTCGGCCACCGCGGCAGCACGCACTGGCGCCGGCCTGGTCAGGCTCTTGGTGGCCGAGACCATCTATCCGATCCTGGCGGCAAAGTGCACAGAGGTCATGGCGACCCCGACGCCAGAGGTCGCGCCGGGCGCAGTCGGCCACGCCGCTTACGACTCGGTGCTGCGCCAGCTGACCACGGCCCGGGCTGGAGTGGTCGGACCAGGGCTGGGCCGCGACCGCTCCACCTGGCGCCTGGTGCTCGACCTCGTGCAGCACGTCGCCTGCCCGCTGGTCGTCGACGCTGACGCGCTGAACGCGCTGGCGGATGCCCCTCGCTCCAAGGCGAAGCTCGGCAAGAATCGCGTCCTGACCCCCCACCCCGGTGAGATGGCGCGCCTCACCGGCAAGACCATCGAGGCGATAGCCGCGGATCGGGTCGGCACCGCTCGCAAGGCGGCCAAGGAGTGGGGCGCCGTTGTGGTCCTGAAAGGAGCGAGGACTGTCGTCGCGCATCCCGACGGGCGCACCAGCGAGGACCCTCATGAGGTCCCCGCGCTGGCCACCGGCGGCACTGGCGACGTGCTCTCGGGAATCATCGGCGGCCTTCTCGCCCAGGGGTCGAACCCTTACGAGGCCGCCGTCACCGGGGTGTACATCCACGCCGCCGCGGGCCGGCGTCTGTCGCAACGCCTGGGAGACTCCGGCCTTCTTGCCAGCGACCTGCTCCTGGAAATCCCGCTCGTGATGAACGTGCTGCGGCAGGGGGGACTCTGACCACCGCCCTGCGTTGGGCTGAGATCGACCTCGACGCGGTGCGCACGAACGCGGCGACGATATTGGCCCACCTGCCCAAGGGCACCAAGCTGTTCGCGGTCGTCAAGGCGAATGGGTACGGCCACGGCTCTTGGCGGGTGGCCCACGCCGCGTTGAACGGAGGCGGCTGGGGCCTTGCGGTGGCCACCCTGGAGGAAGCCGACGAGCTCACGGGCCTGGTCAAACCCGAGCGCATCCTGGTGATGGGCGGCGTCTCCCCGCGGCAGGCCGGCGCGGCCGCGGCCGGCGGCTTCAGCATCGGAGTCTCCAGCCTCGACTTGGCGAGAGCTCTGGGCGATCGGGATGAGGTCGTGCCCGTTCATCTGAAGATCGACACCGGGATGGGGCGGTACGGCTGCCGCCCGGCCGAAGCGGCCGCGATTGCAAAGTTCATCGATAACGCGCCGTCACTTCGCCTGGCCGGCACGTGGACGCACTTTGCGTCCGCGGACTCGGACGAGGCGATGACGCGCAAGCAGTTCGATCGATTCACGGCCGCGCTCGAGACCTTCGAGGTCGAGCCAGGTTTGCGTCACGCCTGCAACTCGGCCGGCGCCCACAGATTTCCTGCGTTTGCGTTGGACGCGGTTCGCACTGGCATCGCGCTCTACGGGTGCGAGTGGCCAGGGACCAAGCCCGCCCTTGCCCTGCGCTCGGTGGTGACCCATCTGAAGACTGTCGTGCCGGGCGACACGGTCGGCTACGGCGCGACGTGGCGCGCCACCGCCCGGACCCCAGTCGCCACCATCGCGATCGGGTATGCAGACGGGGTGCACCGTGCTCGATCCAATCGCGGCCATGTGCTGATCCGCGGCCACCGCGCGCCGCTGATCGGAGTCGTGAGCATGGATGCGATCACCGTCGATGCCTCCAACGTGCCCGGCGTCCAGGTGGGGGACACGGCGACGGTGATCGGAGAGGACCAGGCCGATCACATCAAGGCGGAGCAGGTCGCGGAGTGGTCCGGATCGATCTCGTGGGAGGTGCTCACCTCGCTCGGCCCGAGGGTGGAGAGGCGATACTCGGAATAAGCGAGCGCCGCCTTGCGATTCCAGATGGCGCAAGGCAGGTGTACGTAAACTGGCACTTCTAATGGCGGAAAGCCCGGCGCGCACTGCCTTCGCGGAAGAGGCACTGACTCATTTGGACACGTTGTACCGCGGCGCGCTGCGCCTGACCCGTGACCCCGACCAGGCACAGGACCTGGTGCAGGAGGCGTATCTACGCGCGCTGCGTTACCAGCACAGCTACCAGCCCGGCACGAACATGAAGGCGTGGCTTTTCGCGATCATGCGAAACCTGTTCTGGGATCGCTTCAAGGGATCCCGCAAAGAAGACGTGAGCCTCGACGATGTCGGTGAGTTCGTGCTCTACGACAAGCTGCGGGATGAGGGCGCCAAGCCCGAGGCCGATGTGCTCGACAAGCTGGCCGCTTCCGAGGTGGTCGAAGCGGTCGAGAAGCTCCCACCGCTTCACCGCGAGGTGGTGCTTCTGGTCGACGTCGAAGGCTTCTCCTACAAGGACGCGGCGCAAACCCTGGGCGTGCCGATCGGCACTGTGATGTCGCGCCTGCACCGGGCCCGGCAGCAACTTCAAAGATCCCTCTACGACTATGCCGTCGAATCCGGTATTGTCCACGGCAACGGCGCCGGACCGGTGCCCCAGCAATGAACTGCAACGACTGTGTGGAGAAGCTCGACCGCTACGTCGACCGTGAGCTGAACAACACCGAAGTTTTGGAGTTGAAGCTGCACCTCGAGGGGTGCCCTCCCTGCGCCGACCAGTATGAGTTTCAAGCCAGCTTGAAGCGGCTGGTCAAGGTCTGCTGCGACCAGGACACCGCCCCCGAAGCATTCCGGGAAAAGCTCCGCCAGATCTTGCTCTAGGCTCCCCGGAGAGCCTTTTCCACAGGGTTGTCCACTTGTTTCAACCAGCTCGGGGTCGGCTGAAAGCGTTTTGCAAGCGGATGTTCCCAACATCTGATCTCACATGGCTCAAATCGCCGACGTCAACCACGAGATCGAGCAAAGCGACCTACAGCGCCGCAGTCGGCGCAGCGAGACCGAGCGGCTCACCGCCATCATCAGGGCGATCGACGAGCTCATGTTTTCCCTGGAGGAGCTCAACCTGCAAGGGATCGACAGGGTCCCGGCTCGTCTTCGGGAGCGGGCTGGAGCGCTCATCGAGCTGGTGCTGGCCAGGCCGGCGCCGGCGGAGGTCCGGACCGACCCGTTCAGGATCCGCTACCGGGTGGTCCCGATGATGGACGTCCTGTTCGAAGTCCAGGACCGTGTCCTGCGCCTCAGAAACCCGATCAGGATCGCTGACCCGGAAGACGTGCAGGAGAGCGCTTAGCCAGGTCAACCTGGGCTGTTCGGTAGATTTACCGGGCCACGCGACACCAGCTTCTGGACCGCCTGCTCGCCTCCCGCCTTTACGTCATCACCCCCGACCAGGGCCCCGATCGCCTGGTGGCAGCGGCGGCCGCCGCGATCCGAGGTGGCGTGGACGTCCTTCAACTCCGCCACAAGCAACTGGGCCGGGGCGACCTCCTGACGCTGGCGCGCCGCCTGCGCGAGCTGACCCGCGAGGCCGGCGCCCTGTTCGTGGTCAACGACCACGTCGACCTCGCACTCCTCAGCGAAGCCGACGGCGTGCACCTGGGGGCTGAGGACCTCAGCGTTGGGGCGGCTCGCAACATCGCCGGCGACCGCCTGCTGATCGGTGCCTCGGCTTCCACGCCTGACGTCGCGCTCGCTGCCATCGAGTCAGGCGCCGACTACATCGGCTGCGGGCCCGCCTTCGCCACACCGCTCAAACCCCAAAAGGCGGTGATCGGCCCGAGCGGTGTCGCCGCCGTCCTGCGCGCCGTGGGGCCATCGGTCCCGGTCTTTGCGATCGGCGGCATCGACGCTTCGAACCTCGCGCAGCTCACGGCCGCCGGCGTGCGCCGGGCCTGCGTCGTGAGGGCGGTGGGGGAGGCTCCTGACCCGGAGGGAGCCACTCGCCGGCTGCGTGCCATGCTGGAAGCGTGAAGGTCGACGGCACTGGAGAGCTCGAGCTCCTCAAGCGGATCATGCCTTTCCTCGCCACCCAGGGATTCGAGATCCCGGCCGGCGAGGACGACACGGCGGTCTGGAGCGATCACGGCTCGTACACGGTCGCCAGCTGCGATATAGCCGTGGAGGGAGTGCATTTCGACCTCGGCTGGATGAGCGCAGAGGATGCCGGTTGGCGCGCCCTCGCGCTGGCGCTCGGCGACCTCGCCGCCAAGGGCGCAACCCCGGCCTGGGCCCTGACGTCAGTCGCTGTCCCAAAGTCCTGGCAGGTCGAGAACTTCGTCGGCCTGTACGAAGGGATGAGCGCGCTCGCCCACGACGTGGGCTTGCTCATAGTCGGCGGCGATATGAGCTCGATCGATGGACCGGCGGTGCTGTCCATCACAGTGGTCGGCCGCACCGTGTCGAGGCCGCTCGCCCGGTCCCAGGCCAAACCGGGATGGGCCGTGGCAGTGACCGGCAAATTGGGGGCCTCGGCACTGGCACTCAAGGCGCGCCAGTCATTTCGCCTGGTGCCGCGAATCGATGAGGGTCGCCGGCTCAACCAGTCCGGCCTGTGTTGTGGCGATATCTCTGATGGGCTGCTCAGAGAGATGGAGAAGTTTGCCGCCGCGTCGCATGCCGGCTGCGTCCTGAGGGCGAGCGAGATCCCATTGGTGGACGGCGCGAGCTGGGAGGACGGCCTTACCAGTGGGGAGGAGGCGGAGCTGGTGTGCGTCGGACCCGAAGATCTCATCCGGCGAGCAGGTCTGGTGCCACTGGGAATGTTGACTGAGGACCCTGCCGTGAAAGTCGTCGGCGCCGACGGGCGGCCGCTCCAGTTGCACGCGAGCGGCTTCGATCACTTTGCTTGACCTGGTCACGACCTCTCCCGCACAGACCGAAGCGGCGGGCGAGCGATTTGGAGAGAGGCTGGTGCAAGGCGACCTGGTTCTTCTCAAGGGCGACCTCGGGGCGGGCAAAACGACCTTCGTCCGTGGACTCACACGTGGCATGGGCTCCTCTGCTCATGTCGCCAGCCCAACGTTTCAGCTGGTGCGCGTTTATTCGGGGCGCGTGCAGATTGCCCACGTCGACCTGTACCGGTTAGAGGACGCGGCCGGCCTGAGCGACCTGGGACTGGATGAGCTTCTCGACGAGGGGGCGGTTTTGGTCGAGTGGGGTGATCGTCTGGACGCACCGGAGGCGGCCTTGCTCTCGATCGAGCATCTCGGGGGTGATCGCCGACACCTGCGGCTGATCAGAGACCTCCGGCGTTGATTTTCGTCATCGATACGTCATCGGCCCGCTCAGCGCTGGCGCTGGTGCGTCGGGATGGGACAGTCGTCGCCGAAGAGACGCACGAATCTGGCCGCACCTTCGATCTGCCAACGCGCTTTCGCGCGATGACAGCGGGTCAGACCCTCACCAAGATTGCCGTGGCGACCGGGCCCGGCTCCTTCACCGGCTTGAGGGTCGGCGTCTCGTTCGGTCTCGGCGTCGCCATCGGTTTGTCGATCCCGATCGTCACGCTCAAAACGCTCGAGATCCAGGCGGCGCGGAGCGATCGTCCAGCCGTGGCCGTGGCCGAGGCCGGGCGCGGGCGCGTGTACAGCCTGTCGCCCGGCTCCGAGCCCTCGCTCCTTGAAGCGGCAGAGCTCCCGCGGGATCGGCCGGCGGTGGGTTGGTTGCGCCCCGCGACGGAGGCTTTGCTCATTTCCGCCGGGGCCGTATTGCTGCCGGATGCCGAGCTGCGATCGTTCGGCGAGGCGGCGTCGCGCTTGCTCGAGTCAGCTTCCGAAGTCGCCTATGGTAGTCTCAGACTCGATTACATGCAGGCCTTGGGGAGCGCATTCGCGCGCAACCGTTGGACGCGGACGTGATGGTACAGATAAGACAGCAGCTGGCTCTCGAGCTCATGCGAGAGGCGGATATCGCCACGGTGCAGGAGATCGAGCGCGAGATCTTTTCCACCCCGTGGCCGCGGAATGCCTACTACCGCGAGCTCGCCTCGCGTTCCAGCGCTCATTACCTGGTCCTTCGCCAGGAGGGTGCGGTCGAGAAGCCGGCAGGTTTCGAGGGTGCCGATTTCGACCCGACCATCGTCGGCTACGGCGGGATGTGGCGCATGTATGACGAGGCGCACGTCACTACGATCGGTGTCCGCCACGACCTTCAGCACCGAGGCTTAGGACGCGTTCTGTTCGCTGGCCTGGTGCAGGCGGCGTATGACATGGGCGCGAAGTGGGTCACGCTCGAAGTGCGGACGTCCAACGAGAACGCGATGAAGATGTACGAAGCGTTCGGCTTCAAGGTCATCGGGCGCCGCAAGGGTTACTACACCGACAACGGCGAGGACGCGATTGTGATGTGGTCGGACTCGATCCACTCGCCGCGCTTCCGCCGCGCGTACGAGTCCAACCTCGAACGGATCGATTCCGACGTCCGCGGCCTGCGCCGCGACCTCATTACTCGGGAAGGCCAGCAGTAACCAGCGGGCTTACCCTGGGGATCGAGACCAGCTGCGACGAGACATCTGTCGCGTTGGTCGCGGATGGCCGGCAAGTTCTCTCCAACGTCATCCACTCACAGGTCGACCTCCATGCGGAGTTCGGCGGCGTGGTGCCCGAGCTCGCCGCCCGCGACCACCTGGAACGCCTCCCGCACTTGCTTGAGCTGAGCTTTCAACGCGCCGGGGTCGGCCGTGACGACCTCGACCTCTTGGCCGTAACCCGCGGACCGGGCCTCGCGGGCTGCCTGCTGGTGGGAGTTGGCGTGGCCGAAGGCCTGTCGGCCGCATGGTCTCGCCCGCTCACCGGCGTGAACCACCTGTGGGGCCACATCTATGCAGCGATGCTCGCCCGCCAGGATCTCGAGCCGCCCTTGTTGGGGCTCGTCGTGAGCGGCGCCCACTCAGACCTCGTCCTGATGCCAGAACACGGCCGGTTCGAGGTCATCGGCCGCACGCGGGACGACGCCGCAGGCGAGGCCTTCGACAAGGCGGCCAGGATGCTGGGGCTGGGGTATCCTGGCGGCCCCGCGCTCGACCGCGTGGCCAGGACCGGGCATCCGGGGCGGCAACCCTTGCCCCACCCCTCGATGCCCGGGCTCGAGTACAGCTTCAGCGGACTCAAAACCGCCCTTCTGTATCGCCTGCGAGACCTGGGCGATGGTGCCGGTCCAAGGGAGCGCGCCGACCTTGCCGCCTCGTTCGAACAGTCGGTCGTGGAATCGCTCCTGGAGAAGCTTGACGTCGCGCTGGGCACGACTGGGTGCTCGGAGGTGGTCGTCTGCGGCGGCGTGGCGGCGAACACGCTGCTGCGCCGCCGGGCGGCCGAGGTGGTCGGGGCCAGGGCGCGCTTGACGATGCCGCCTCTGGACCTCTGCACCGACAACGCCGCGATGATCGCGGCGGCAGCCCACTTCGCGGTGGCGGCAAGCGGCATCCAGCCCACCACTGTCGACCCGTCGTTGCGCTGGTAGCCGGAGAATAAATACGTGGGCGTCAAGGG
Source organism: Candidatus Micrarchaeaceae archaeon (assembly GCA_035534555.1). Classification (GTDB taxonomy): domain Bacteria; phylum Chloroflexota; class Dormibacteria; order Dormibacterales; family Dormibacteraceae; genus Palsa-872. The sequence continues at coordinate 5,912 of DATLRQ010000021.1, read as the reverse complement.
CTGGGAGGTCGTCTTTCGAGGTGACCGTATGCAGGCCGACCTCCTGGCGGCCGTGCTGGAGGCCAACGGCCTCCGTGCGGAGGTGTTCGGCGACACCGCCTACGCTTACGCCATCAACTTCACCGAGGCCCGGGTTATGGTCCCGGCCGACCAGCTGAGCACCGCTCAGGACCTGATCCGGGTGGCCCAAGCCGAGATCTCGACCTCGCCGGAGGTTTAGCTCGGCCCTCCCGACGGTAGTAGTATTAGCAGTCGAACCTCCCGAGTGCTAAGCGCTCGGGCCCGGGGAGTGCTAACACCAACTAAGTACCTGAGGAGGGGCGTCCATGAATCTGAAGCCGCTAGGCGATCGCGTAGTCCTCAAGCCGTCCGACAAGGAAGAGAAGACCAAGAGCGGGATCTTGCTTCCGGACACCGCCAAGGAGAAGCCCCAGGAGGGCACCGTCGAGGCAGTGGGAACGGGAAGAGTCCTCGACAACGGCACCAAGGTGCCGATGGAGCTCAAGGTCGGCGACAAGGTGCTTTACGCAAAGTACGCCGGCAACGAATTCAAGATCGACGACATCGAGTACCTGATCGTCTCCGAGAAGGACGTCCTCGCAGTCGTTGGCGCAAACGGCAAGAAGAAATAAAGGAAAGAGGGAAACAAAATATGGCGAAGACAGTCACATTTGACGTAGAGGCGCGACAGGCCCTGAAAAAGGGCATCGACATCGTGGCCTCCTCAGTCCGTATCACGCTCGGGCCCAAGGGCCGCAACGTGGTCCTCGAGAAGAAGTTCGGCGCCCCAACCGTCACCAACGACGGCGTGACGATCGTGCGCGAGATCGAGCTCAAGGACCCCATGGAGAACACCGGCGCGCAGCTGCTGCGTGAGGTCGCTACCAAGACCAACGACGTCGCCGGTGACGGCACCACCACCGCTACTCTGCTGGCGCAGACCATGATCAACGAAGGCTTCCGCAACGTGACCGCGGGCGCCAACCCGATGCAGCTCAAGATCGGTATCGAGAGGGCCGTCGAGGCCGTCGTCGAAGAGATCAAGAGGCTTTCGATTCCCGTCAAGGGACACGAGGACGTCGCTCACGTGGCGGCGATCTCGAGCCAGAGCGAACAGATCGGCAACCTCATCGCCGACGCGATGGACAAGGTTGGCAAGGACGGCGTCATCACCGTTGAAGACAACCAGACGATGACCACCGAGCTCGAGGTCGTCGAAGGCATGCAGTTCGACCGCGGCTACAGCTCGGCTTACATGGTCACCAACCCTGACCGCATGGAGGCCGTGCTCGAGGAGCCGTTCGTGCTCATCACGGATCGCAAGATCTCGGCCATCCAGGACCTGCTCCCCGTCTTGGAGCGCGTCGTCCAGCAGGGCAAGCCCCTGCTGATCGTTGCCGAGGACGTCGAGGGCGAGGCGCTCGCCACCCTGGTCGTCAACAAGCTGCGCGGCACCTTCACCGCCGTCGCCGTCAAGGCGCCGGGCTTCGGCGACCGCCGCAAGGCGATGCTCGAAGACATGGCAATCCTCACGGGCGGCCAGGTCATCAGCGAAGACCTCGGCCTCAAGCTGGACCAGACGAAGGTCGAGCAGCTGGGCAAGGCTCGTCGCGTGACCGTCACGAAGGACGACACCACGATCGTGGAAGGTGCGGGCAAGGCCGAGGCCATCCAGGCTCGCATCAAGTCGATCAAATCCCAGGTCGAGGAGACCACCAGCGACTTCGACAAGGAGAAGCTGCAGGAGCGGCTCGCCAAGCTTGCCGGCGGCGTCGCCGTCATCAAGGTCGGAGCTGCCACCGAGGTCGAGCAGAAAGAGAAGAAGCACCGCATCGAGGACGCGCTCAGCGCGACCAAGGCTGCAGTGGAAGAAGGAATCGTTGCGGGCGGTGGCACCGTGCTGCTCAACGCGCAGAAGAAGCTCGACGGTGGACTCGGACTCAAGGACGACCAGCTGACCGGTGTCAACATCGTCCGCAAGTCGCTCGAGGAGCCGGTCCGGCAGATTGGCATCAACTCCGGCAAGGAGGGCTCCGTGATCGTCGAGGAGGTCCGCAAGGGCAAGCCCGGCCACGGATACGACGCCCTCAACGACAAGTACGTCGACATGTTCGCGGCCGGAATCGTCGACCCGGCAAAGGTGACCCGCTCGGCGCTTCAGAACGCCGCGTCGATCGCAGCGATGGTGCTCACCACCGAGGCAATGGTCACCGAGATCCCCGAAGAAAAGCGGGGCGGTGGCGGCGGGGGCATGGGCGGCATGTCTCCGGACATGATGTAAGGAAAGAGCGGGGGATCAGGATCCCCCACGGACCCCCCTCTCCCGGCGGCACGCTGGGAGGGGGCGGGTTCGACGCCGGGTGACCGGTAACCCTAGGTTCTTTTTTCGAGAGTCCTTCGCCGGCGCGGGGGGCTCTTTTCTTTCGCTGATGGTTCGTCTACCGGGATGATCCCGCCCAGGCCGGCCATCCGCCGGCCCGCGAAAGTCAACGCAAGGGGGAGCAGCAGCATGATCGTCGCCACCACCATCGACAGCGTGTCAGGCAGCCGGCGTGGGTCGCGCATACCGAGATAGGTGAGGTAGCCGCCCCCGGCCGCAGTCAGGGCGACGATCAGCACCGCCATGCCGACCGCCCATCGCCTGTATTCGGAGAAGAGCGGCCCGGCGCTTCGGCTGGCAAGGCGGAGCAGCCACCACGCCGTCAAGCCGTTGAGGACCAGGCCGCTGAGCAGGGCCAGGGCGGCGATGCCAATGCGGAACTGGGCGAGGTGTGCCATCACGAAGGCCGAGATGTTGACGGCCAGGATCCCCAAGGGGGTGATCACACCAAGGGTGAGAAGCACTGACTCACGAAGCCGCCTGGATTGGAGCATTCCCAGAGAAAGATAAGGGCGCCGCCCCTCGGCCGGCGCCCTGTCGTTAGGGATCTAGGAGGTTAGTGGCCGCAGCCGCAGGCCTTGGCTTCGCCAGAGTCCTCGCCGGTGTCGAACGATGTCCCGCACGAGCAGGAGTGCACCGCGTTCGGGTTGTGCACCGTGAAGCCAGCACCCATGAGGCTGTCGACGTAGTCGATCTCGGAGCCCCGGATGTAAGGAGCGCTGAAGTCGTCGACGATGATCTGGACACCGTCCTGCTCGACCACCAGGTCGTCTGCGCGTCGGGTGTCGTCGAACGCCATGCCGTACTGCATCCCCGAGCAGCCACCGCCGCTGACGAAGATGCGCAGCGCGAGCTGCGGGTTGCCTTCCTTGACGAGAAGCTCCTTGAGGCGAGACTGAGCGTCGGAGGTTAGTGAGACGACAGCTTGTTCGATCACCAACCAAGTCTAGCAGGCAAGTCAAGCCTCTTCACTAGCTCTTCCCGAGCTTGAATCCTCGCTTGGCGCCCTTGGACTCCACTGCTGTCTGCCCGGAGATCAGCTGTGCCAGCTGCTCCGCTCCCCTGGAGATCGCGCTCTTGGGATCGGTCAGGACGAGGATCTCGCCTTTAACCGCCGCCTCGTCCGGCTTCGTCCCGTCGAAGTCGATCTCCACGGCGAGCTCCTGCTTGAGGGTCCTGACGACGTCTTCCTTACTCACCACCGACTTCGGCACCTTGTTGTTGAGGGCGAGGATGACGCGGCCGGGGACGATATTCAAAACGTTGGTGAAGATGTTCAGCAGCTCGCCGACGTCCTTGAGTGAAGACAGCTCGGGAGTGACCAGGACCAGGACTCGCTGCGAGTGGTCGAGCACGCTGATCACGATGTCGGTGAAGGCGACGCCGAGGTCGAAGACGATGTAGCGGAAGGCGTTGACCAGGATGCCCATGGCGCGGTTCACGAGGTCGACCGTGATGAGGTCAGCTTGCTCGGCGCGGAGCACGCCGGGGAGCAGCATCATGCCGCCGGGGTGGTGAAGGATGGCACCGAGCACAGCCTCTTCGAAGTTGGCGGGTGGCACCTGGCTCGCCGCCGCCAGACAACCTGTCGGCGTCAGGTATGAGATGAGCGCCGCATGGTTGTAGGGCAGGGCGAGGTCGACGAGCAGCACCTCGCCCGGGAACCTCTTGCCGAGCGCGGCGGCGAGGTTGACGGCGACTGTCGTGCGGCCCGAGCCACCTTTCGGCGAGTACACGGCCACGGTCGAGGCGGCCTGCTCGGGGGCGACCATTCGTGCCCTCGCGATCAGGTTGGGCAGCGTGTCCTTGCGCTGCTCGACCAGCTTGGTCAGCTCGATGATTGCGTCGGAGTCCGCCGGCAGCGTCTCGTAAAGCGTCTTGCGGTCTAGCGTCAGGAGCTGGCAGTCCTCCAGCGCTCGGACGCTGGCTGTGCGCGTCTCCTCAGAGATCAGGGCCATCTCGCCGAAGAAGTCGTCAGGTCCCATGAGCGCGATGGTGATCGTGTGCCCTGGGGATTCCTCGACGAACACCTCACAACGACCCGACTCGACGACGAACATCGTGTCGCCGGGGTCGCCCTGGTGGACGATGACCGAGCCTTTGGTGGCCGAAGCTGGGGCGAGGCGGCGGGCGAGGGCGTGAAGGATGTTGTCGGGCAGCGTGAAGAAGATCGCCACACGCTCGAGGATCTGAAAACGTTTCCTCAGATCGTCTGGCGAACCACCTCCGATCCGCTGGGTGTCGCTCACCGCCAACGAATTATAGGTGTGAGGTTCGGTCCTCCCCGCTCGCCGGGGAGGATGGCACGGCTTTGGCCCGGCCCAGAAGGGACGTGCGAGCAGGCAAGGCCGTCCACCGGAAGGCGCTGAACCACCCGCTGATAGACTTAGCCGCCGTCGGTCCCGTGGTGTAGCCTGGCCAAACACGCGGCCCTGTCAAGGCCGAGAACGCCGGTTCGAATCCGGTCGGGACCGCCATCACCGCCTAGCCCGGCGGCGCTGTCTGGAGAGGTGGCCGAGTCCGGTTGAAGGCGACGGTCTCGAAAACCGTTATGGGTCACTGGCCCATCGAGAGTTCAAATCTCTCCCTCTCCGCCAACCCGCTTGTTGAGCTTTACCGTCACCGAGCCCTAATCCGGCGGCCGAGGGCCGTCCCGATCCGTCAATAACATTCCTCGAGCACGGGCACGTCTTGGTGCACCGTCTGTCCCGCTACCACCGAAACGCTCGCGTATGGCGCGATCGAAATCGTTGGTCCTCCTGGCACCGAACCGGTCGAGTAGGGCGGGTTGGCGATTACGTACGGACCGAGCGGCAGGGCGAGTCGGTACGTGCCACCGGCTGGGATCCATTCGGTGGCCACGGTTTCGGTTGGAGAAGGCCCGAGGGATTGACCTCCTCTGCCGTCTGGGATCACTTGATGCTGCCCCGCAGCACGACCACAGTTCCAGCCGGATGGGCGGGAGGGGGCGCGGTTCCCCGAGGAGGGCCGGAGCAGGGACTGATTTGGCCGACCACGAGGCCAAGGGCAGTCGGTACGACATGTACGCCGGATGGCGTTGAAGCCGCCTGTCCGGCGGTCGGGCCAGATTGCTGGCAAGCGGCGGCGAGCAGTGTCGCCAATGCGGTCAGAACACAGAGTGCGGCTCGTGGCTCGACCATTTCGGATGTCTTGGGAGTCCAGCCTCTTTTCGCGCCGGCTTTAACACTTAATCGGCCGTCCGGATTCTCAGCTCAAGGGATTAGCAGGTAACGCGAAACTTTGAAACGAGAAAAGATCTCTCCCTCTCCGCCACCCATATGATCACAGGCTAGTGCTCTGTCGCCGATTTGATCTGGGAGAGGGTGGCGCGGGAGCGCTCTACCTTCTCGATGATTTCGGCGGCGTGGGTATGCCAGACGAAAGGCGCGGGGGCGTCGTTCCAATGCTTGACCCACTTCTCGATGGCTGTCTTCAGCAGGGTGGACGCCAGCGGCGTAATCGCTTGTCGGTGTGCTCCTTGAACCAGCGTATTTCACAGACAGACCACTAG
>DATLRQ010000020.1:0-6006 GCA_035534555.1 Candidatus Micrarchaeaceae archaeon | reverse complement strand
AGGTTCTGCGGGACTTTTACTGGCTCCACGTCAAGCCACCGCTGCGGCCACCAACTTGGCCGCGGTGACAGCCGTCTGGACAACCGGGCTCCGGCTCAGTGGGTGGCGGAAAGCCCAGTGGTAAGCCGCGAACGGGAGCTTGAACAGGAGATATAGAAGCGTGATAAGGACGAGGCCCGAGGTGAGGTCGGACACCGGGCCGCCAAGCCAGTCGGTGTGGCGTAGCAGCTCGATGCCAACCTCGACCAGGATCGCCTGGATCACCTGGACGAAAAGCAGGGCACTGAAGACGCGCCACCAGATCCGTGCGATCTCGTCTGTCTGTGGAAGCGCGTACGTCGCAAGAGCGAGCGGCGACAGCACGGTAGCCACCAACAGCACGACGTCGCGGCCGATGTAGATGGCGACCAGCAAGATCGCGAGGACCGCAGCGGCCAGCCCCACCAGGCTGCCTACGACCTGGTCTGCCGCATGTGGACTCTGAACGATGGCTGACAGCTGCCCAAAGGTGCTTGTGCCTGGGTCGGGGCCGAGTAAGCCGTTGATCAGTGCGTTGTCGAGCTTGATCAACCCGCCGCAGAGAGCAAGGCTTGCGTTGGCGGCAATTGCCGCCAAGACGATCCGCGGGATGAGCGTTTTCGCCGAGTACCGCGAATCGACCGTCCCGGAAGCCATGACCATGACTCCGGCGGCAAGTAGCGCGAGAACGAAGAGTCCGTCGGTCACGTCGCGAACGAGCGCCCACGCGCGACCGACTTCCGGGATCGAGTCGTATGCCGGCGTCTGAAACAGGAGTTGGCCGGCGGCGGCGAGTGCCGGCTGCAGGAGGTGCGCGGCCAGGCTTTGTAGCCAGCCGTTGATGGCGTCGATGACCTGGGAGGTGATATCCATCAGCTGCCAAGCACCTTCTGAAGGATCGAGACCAGGGTCGGCGCCAGCGCTGCGAGCCCGTAGCCAATCAGCGCTGCCTTTATCCCGGCCTTGGCCTCTTCGACCGCCCGTGGATTGCCCTGGGCCGTGAGGTAGCGGACACCGCCGACAGTGAAGAAGAGGGTCGCCAGGGCTATGAGTAGCCCAGCGACCCAGTCACGAACCGAGTCGATTATTGTGTTGAGGTCAGAGGCAGCGAAAGCTGGGACGGCTAGCAGGATCGCGAGCACGGCTGCCATCCAGCCAGCTGCGGCGATCGACCAGGCGGAGCGGGCAAGCTTGCGAATGTTCATGACCAATAGATCTCCAATGAGGTGCCCGAAATTGGTCGGTGCCTTCCACCTTCCGTTCACCTTCCGTGCACCTTCGGAGTTCAGGTCGGTGCTTGGCGGAACCCGCATGACTCTCCACGCCGGAAGTGATGGAAGCTCCACGGTGGAATTGGCGCGAATGCGTCACCGACAGCAGTGGGCTTGTGGCGCTATTTAGGTCGGAGCTAGTTGTTGACCAGTCGGGTGGTGGAAGATCCGGTTAGGCGCGGCGCCTTACAAGCCAAACCGCAAACCCAAGCAGAGCGATGGCCCCGAGGACAAAGATCGTGGTTTCGATTCCCTGGAAGATAGGGAAGCGCTCGGCCGGCTGGTAGGTCTGCAGGACCCTGATGCCGTGCTCGTGCCAGCAGGCTTGCAGATCGAAGTTTCCGGGCACGACTCCGCTCGCCGGATGGAGGCATGCATCGGTGATCTGGTTGAACTGGTCCGAGCTGATGGTGATGCCATGCATGTCGACCGGTTGCTGATTGCCGATTAGCCAGGCCTGTCCCTGGCCTGAGAAGAGCGGACCGGTGAGCTCCGACTCGACAGGTGGTAAGAAATTCCTGCGGGCGAAGAGCCCAATCGCCGCTCGAACTGCGAGGAAACCGACGATCACTACTGCCATCGCGGGCACGGTCCTGCCGATCGCGGCTCCTGCTGCGACACCCAGGGCGAATGAGAACAGAGCGTAAGCAACGAACTCCGGACCTTGGACGTCGAAAGCGAACCACTGGCTGTAGGAACTGTCCGGAACTGCCGTGGACCATTCCTGTCCCGCTACGGCGAGGATTCCGGCCATCACAATCGTTGCTGAGCCGAGAATGGCCAGCTTGATGAAGAGCCACTTGCGGCGAGTGATCCCTTGGGTCCACACCATCTCGTCAGTGCCCTGCTCAAACTCACGAGCCAACAGAGGCGCACCGATGAACATGCCCGACAGCACGGGCAACACGAGAAAAGCCAGATAAAGAGGTTGCTGGAACATCCCGAATCGGGCGTTGAATGCTATGAGCGCCCGCCCGCAAGAATCGTCTACAACGATTGGGCACGCGAGCTTTATCTGGTCAAGCAACGGTTGCGCAGCCACAACAAGACCGCCCACCAGCCCGGCGATCGCGATAACGAGCAGCGCGGTGATCAAGCCCTCGAGCCGGTGCTGTCGCCAGGTGAGCCAGATCATCCGGCCTTCTCCATGACCGGCGCCGGCAAGGTCGCTGCCGCCGGATTGCCGAGGTACGCGAGCACTATTTCTTCGAGTGAAACGTCGTGTACCTCCCAGTCCGGCCGAACTGGGTGGGACCCTACTTTCACGAGCATTGCCGACTGACGATCAGTGTGCGTGGCCTGGATGACTGTCGCGTCACCGTCGGTCACATTTGAGTCTTGCCTCGGAGCGATCAGCAGCTTATGCAGGGCAACCAACTCGTCGATGTCCCCCACGACCTGTACGTGCCCACCGTTCAGGATCACTAGGTGGTCGCAGACTCTTTCCAACTCGGCGACCACATGGGACGACAGGATTACAGACAAGCCCTCTGCTGCAACCACCTCAACCAGAGCTTTCATGAACTCGCGCCGAGCCAATGGATCGAGGTTGGACAGAGGCTCATCGAGCAGCAACAGGTCTGGACGTTTGCCAAGTGCAAGGGCAAGACTCACCTGCGCGTGCTGGCCACCTGACAGGTGGGCTACCTTGCGATTCAAGCCGATGTCTAAGCGCTTCAATCGCGCCACCGCCGCGGCCTGGTCCCAGCGAGGATTCAGATGGCGGCCCAGCAGGAGAATTTCGCCGACTGTGAAACCCCGGTAGAGAGGCCGGTCCTGCGGCACGAAACCGACACGGGCCAGCACCAGAGCCGGCTGCTCAGTAGGTGACCATCCAAAGACGCTTATTTCGCCGGAACTTGCTTCGAGCAGGCCGACGGCCATTCGCAGCAGCGTGGTCTTACCGGCCCCATTCGGTCCCACCAGTCCGGTGATGCGGCCGGCCGGCACCCGAAGCGAACAGTCGCGAAGGGCCCAGGTGTTTCCATATCGCTTGCCCAGGCCGCGGGCGTTCAGCGCGACGTTCATGCGACCTCAGCCCCCTTCTTGTTTTCGTCGATTGCGAGGTTGATCAACGCCAGCATGCCTTCGCGATCCAACCCGGCCGCCACCGCGTTGCGTATCCACGAGTCAAGTCCGCGACGGAGGTGGCGCTGGAGCGCGGGAGCCAGGGGCGCCGGGATGCCCTGCGCGATGAAGGTACCGAGGCCGGGCCGACTGATCACCAGGCCCTCGCTCTCGAGCTGGGTGTATGCCTTGAGCACTGTGTTGGGATTAATGGTCAAAGCAGCCACCACCTCCCGTGCCGTGGGCAATCGCTCGCCCGCGCGGAGGGTTCCGTTTCGTGTCGCACGCCTCACCTGATTGACAAGTTGCATATAGGTCGGCATGCCGGAGCGGGCGTCGAGGTGGAAGAGCAAGTTTCACTACTCCCCTAGTGGAATAAGGGAATACTGCTCGATCCTTTCCGCCTTGTCAACTACGCCTGGTAGCACCGAGAACAATGTGGACCGAATAATCCCGCCACCAATGGAGAGCCGTTTGCGTAGGGCCGCGCGGGCATTGGCGGGCGCCCCGCTCTGGGGAGCACGGTGTTATGGACTGAACACCGCGGAGGTAGGTGGTTCGAGTCCACCGCGGCCCACACCAATTCGTGCAGCTTTCCCATAACGCGAACCAAGATCGCCTCCTGCTGCTGTCGCGTTAGGCGTGGGTGAGGGCTTCAACCGCTGCTCGGGTCTCCGTCGTGTTCCAACCGAGCTTGCGGCGCTTGACGAGGGCTTCCGATACTTCAAGCACCCTAACGAGCGATTCAGCGACAAGCGTGGCAGGGTTTGCCGACGCGGCGACCTCCCTCGGTATCTCTACTTTTGACCCCAAGACGTGCTCGGTCCGGATCTCAATTTTCACCCGCTCGCGCTGCACCTCAGGTGACGATATGTCACCGCCTATGTACCAAATCACGATTAGGCTCGATGATCCCTGAGAGCAGTTTGGAAGCTCGCGGGCCCGTTTCCAAACTACCTTCAGGTAATCGTCGAGGTCCTTGTTATCGGCACACGTCCCGCCAACGATCATGCCGAAGGAAACCGGCTTGCGAACCTTGACATCCGGCTGGCGCCGTGGTTCGCCTGCGAGTGGCACGACTCGCTCGATGTCTTCATCCCGGCCACTGGTCCTGACGATGGCGTAAGAGCCGGTCCGTAGGAGTTCTTCGGGGATCATCTGCACGACCTCACGTAGAAGTTCGTCAGGATCTCTCTTTGGTACCAGGTGAATCAGAAACTCCCCCTCGCCAATGTCGTTGCCGTCGTACTCCTCGCCGAAACACTTGTCGATCGCCTCGTCAATCCGGAACAGCGCATCGCGTTCAGCGGCTGTCCCGGTGGCGTCGTCGGACAGGCGCAGATGTACCAGCAGGTCGACTCGTCGCCTAGGCATAAACCACCCGTTTCACGATAGTTTGATGCGTGCACCCCGGATCGTCAGTTGGTTCGCGTTACGGAAACTACGGCCCACTCCAATTCGGGGACCTTTCCATAACGCGAACCGAAGTCGTGGGAAGGCGGTACGTCGAACGACATCGGCCGCCGCCGAGTCGCCCTAGACTCGTCATTGAACGCACCATGAAACTCGGTGACTCCTTCAGCGGCGCGCTCAGGACGTTCGCCTACTTCATGGCGAGCGGGACGATGGACTGCCTTCGAGGGGTCGACTATCTGACGGCGTACGGGAGCGAACCGAGCGCGATTGAACAGGTCTTCGCCATCTACGCGAACGTCATCGAACTCGATGATGACGGGCTAGTCATCAATGCGAAATACGCCGAGAAGCGTGCCACCGACTATCTGCGGGCGTATTTCGACCGGACGTTTATCGTTGACCCGCCCTACGAGGACTGGGAAGTCGCACTCCACGACCCCCCGCCGCTGACGGACGCCCCGTAAGTCGATTCAGGGACAGGCGACTGTGCTCCGGATGTCCAGGTCAACCTGATGGGTCGGCCGCAGACCTCGATTTGGTTCGCGTTACGGAAACTACGGCCCTCTAGCTTTAGGCCGCCAACTCTTTTCGGATTCGTAAGATTGCGCGGCGACGCCGGAGCCGCAGGGCGTTCTCCGACAGGCCGGATTCGGCTGCCATGTCCGCCAGGGACTCGCCGAGAACCTCCTGTCGGTACAGGATGATCAGCCCGGCCGAGGGGATGGCCCGAGCTTCCAGTTCCGCCAGCAGTCCAGGGATTTCATGCCCGGCCGCATCGGTAGCCCGCCGATCCAGATCGCCAGTGCTATGGCTCAGCGACCGGATCTCTCTTGCAAGCCAGCGATAGGTCCCTTTGGTGGCCGTAGAAAGCATCCTGTTTGGGGACCACCGCGCTGGGTCGGCCGGGCCACCAAGTGCCGCGGCCAAAAGCTCTGTGATCAGCTGCTGGGCAACCTCGTCGTGGGTGATCGCGGGAGGCATAGCAGGCATCGCTGCAATGGTGATCACGAGGTCTGGGCACATGGCCTCGAGAATGATCGTGGCCCACGCCGTACGTGGCCCCTCAATGTAGTCGCGGAGCACCTCGGACCAGATGCGATCCCGAGTTTCGGCTGGCGCTCGCCACAATCTCAGCCGGCTGGGTAAATCATCAACGCCGACGAGTGAGCCGGCCCTGACGGTCTCGCGGAAGGCTTCGTGGATCTGGTCGACGAATCGCATCATTTCGAACCTC
>DATLRQ010000019.1:0-11374 GCA_035534555.1 Candidatus Micrarchaeaceae archaeon | reverse complement strand
TCCGACCCGGCCGCCACGGGCACGTGGGATCAGGCCCCGGTGCGGGTCGGTATCACCACCGCCACCGTGCCCAGCGCCCTGGCGGTGCCAGTGACCGCGCTGCTGGCCCAGTCCGGGGGTGGCTACGCCGTCGAGGTCGTCAACGCTGGGGGGATCAACCATCTCGTGCCGGTCTCGCTCGGACTGTTCGACGACGCTGACGGGCTGGTGCAGGTCAGCGGCTCGGGGCTGGCCGCCGGCCAGCAAGTGGTGGTCCCGACGACATGACCTACACGCTGCCACCCCCACCCGACAACAACGGGGGCGGTGCAGGGGTGCCGGTGCTCGATGTGCACGACGTGACCAAGCACTATCCCGGCGAGCCGCCTGTCCAGGCCCTGCGCGGGGTGAATCTCACCATCGGCCAAGGGGAGCTGGTCGGTATCGTCGGCCCGTCGGGGTCGGGCAAGACCACCTTGCTGCAACTGATGGGGACCCTCGACCGGCCCACCAGCGGCCGGGTGCGGATCACCGGGCTAGACGTCGCAACAATGGCCGACGACGACGTGGCCTACCTACGGGCCACCCGGATCGGGTTCATCTTCCAACAGTTCTTCCTGGCCGAGCACGCCACCGTCTTGGACAACGTCGCCGACGGGCTCCTCTACGCCGGCATCCCCCTCAAGCAGCGCCGCCGGCGCGCGCTCGACGCCCTGGACCTGGTCGGCCTCGCCCAGCGCCCCCATGCCCGTCCCACCCAGCTCTCGGGTGGGCAACGCCAACGGGTCGCCATCGCACGGGCCCTGGTCGGCCAGCCCGCCATCGTGCTCGCTGACGAGCCGACCGGGAACCTCGACCAGGCGACCGGGCAGTCCATCCTGGCCCTGATCGACCAGCTCCACCGGGCCGGCTCAACCATCGTCGTCATCACCCACGACCACGTCATCGCCGAGCGGATGTCCCGCACAGTCGAGATCCTCGATGGCCTCATCCTGTCCGACACCGGCCGAGCAGCGGAAGCCGACCGGCGGCTCCGCCCGTCCGCCGCCTTTGCCCAACCTCCTATCTCAGGACCCCAGGCTGGGCTGCCGGTCGGCGAGGACCGGTCATGACTGCCGCAACCCTGAGCCGGAGACGGTTGCCGCTGTCCGACTTGGCCCGGCTCTCGAGCGTGGGTCTGCGCACCCGGAAGTTGCGGGCCGGGCTGTCGGCTCTCGGTATCGCTATCGGTGTGGCTGCCATCGTCGCCGTGCTCGGCCTGTCCGCCTCGTCCGAGGCAGGCCTGCTCAGCGAGATCAACCAGCTCGGCACCAACCTGCTCACCGTCAGCAACGGGCAGAGCTTCACCGGCGGCACCGCGGAACTGCCTGCCGCGGCGCCGGCCATGATCGGGCGTATCAGCGGTGTGCAGCAGGTGCAGACCACCGGGGCCGTTAGCGGCGCCCCCGCCTACCGCAACCCCTACATCCCCTCCGGTAACACCAACGCCCTGAGCGTCCAAGCAGCATCTCTCGACCTTCTTCCGGTGGTCGCCACCAGCGTCGCCCAGGGCCACTACCTCAACGCGGCCACCGCTCAAGAACCCGTTGCCGTTCTCGGCGCTGCTGCCGCGCTGCGGCTCGGGATCGACCGTATCTACCCCGGCGAGCGAATCTGGGTCGGCGGTCAATGGTTCTACGTCGCAGGCATCCTTGGACCGGCAGTGCTGGTCCCCGCCATCGACTCCTCCGTCTTGGTCGGCTACCCCGCAGCAGAGAAGTACCTGGGCTTCGACGGCCATCCCTCCACCATCTACCTCCGGGCCCAGAACGACCGGGTCAACGCCGTCGATGACCTCCTGGCAGCCACCGCCAACCCTGAGAACCCCAGCGGGGTCAACGTCAGCCAACCCTCTTCCGCCCTCGTTGCTCAAGCCGAGGCTAAGGGTGCCCTCAACAGCCTATTCCTCGGCCTCGGTGCGGTCGCCCTCATGGTCAGCGCGGTCGGCGTCGCCAACATCATGATCATCTCAGTCCTCGAACGCCGCTCCGAGATCGGACTACGCCGCGCCCTGGGCGCCACCAAAGGCCACATCCGTGCCCAGTTCCTTTCCGAAGCCGTCCTCCTCGGACTGCTTGGCGGCGCGGTCGGGGTCGCCCTCGGCGCTGCCTCCACCGCCGTCTACGCCTACACCAAAGGCTGGGCCACCGTCATCCCCACTGAAGCCTGGGCCGGCGGCTTCGCCGCCTCCCTTTTGATCGGCGCCGTCGCCGGGCTCGGGCCCGCACTGCGCGCCGCGCGTATGTCACCAACTGAAGCCCTGTGGAGTATGTGAAGCCGCCGGATCGGAACGATGGGGTCGCGCGCTAGCCCACGCCACGGACATGCCCGGGTACCTGAGCAGGTCAGGGTGCGACGCACGCCAAAATTCAGTCGCCTTACCTTGTTGGCAAGTGAGATTGTGGTCCAGGGCGGCGGCTGAGCGTGGGCGGTTGCGGCATATACGTAGTGCCAGATCGTGAAGACGTCCAGCGTGCGTAGTACCTGCGCCCATTGGGCCCAGTCCAAGGGACCGATTCGGCGTTGAGGCCCAGGTCGGGTCGGTGCGATGAGGAGCTGGGGGTACGCGATGCTTCCGCAACAGCATTCGGATCGCGGAGGCCGAGACCGGCCTGGTGCCACTTGGGATCATTCAGTTCTTGGATCGCCGTTCGCGGCTCCCGTCGACGTCTGGCTGCCGCGCGTCGGCGGAGCCGGCGTGGTGGTCGCCGGCTTGTACCAATTCACACCTCTGAAGAACGTTTGCTTGAAGGCGTGCCGGTCACCGCTCGGTTTCGTGACATCACGCTCGACTTCGGCGGCAGCAGCCCAACAGCCGCACGAGCCGGCGCGGCCCCATGGCCTCTACTGCCTAGGCTGCTGCTGGGCGATCATGGCGGTGCTTTCCGTTCTCGGGTTGATGAACTTGGCTTGGATGGATGTGCCATTGGAAATTGCGGCGAGCCCAAAATGGATTAGGCACGGCCATGGCTAAAGACGTAAACATCCGAACGCTCCGACCCCTGAACGCTGAAACGCAGCTCCACCGCCAGCAAGGTCTTCTGACCTCAGTCGAGTGCTTCTACGTCCGAAATCACTTTTCGATTCCAGAGTCCTGGCCCGGCTTGGTGGTGGACGGTGCGGTGGAGCGAAGGCTCGAACTTGGGATCAACGATATCCGCAGGATGCCGCGCCAGACCTTGACGGTCACGCTTGAATGCGCGGGCAACGGAAGGGCGTTCCAAAGGCCCCAAGCCGAAGGCGTACAGTGGGGCATAGGTGCGGTCGGAACGGCCGAGTTTACTGGCACGTTGCTTAGCCCCCTCCTAAAGCGGGCGCGGATCAAGCCGGGTGCCATCGAAGTCCTCTTTGTCGGCGCGGATCAGGGCGTGCCCGAGCGGCAGTCCAACGACGAAGAGGCGGAGCCTATTCATTTCGCCCGCTCGCTGCCGCTGGAGGATGCGCTCAATGCTGACGTCCTGTTGGCGTACGAAATGAACGGCCAACCGCTTTGGGCTGAACATGGGGCACCACTTCGCCTAATTGTTCCCCGTAGGTATGCGGTGGCGGCGGTCAAATGGCTGGTGCGCGTGAGCGTGCTAGCGAGCCGGTTCCACGGATACTACCAAGCCACTCATTATGTCTTTGAGGACGGCACCCACGAGCCAGAGCCGCTCGGACGGATCGCGGTACGTTCAATCATTACAGCGCCTGAGGTGGGAGCCAAACTTGAGAAGGGCCAAGCGTGCACAATTCGCGGGTATTCTTGGAGCGGCATCGCGCCCGTGACCCGCGTTGAAGTCAGCACCAACGGAGGCCGTGCGTGGCTTCGCGCAGAAGTCTCGGCCGCCGCCTCCGATTATGAATGGGTCGAGTGGCAGGCAACGTGGACGCCAACCGCAGCGGGCACTTATCGGCTAATGGCTCGCGCAACAGACGCCGCCCACAATAGGCAGCCGCGCCAGGCTCGGTGGAACCGCCTCGGGTACGCCAACAACTCGGTTGTTCCGATTGCTATCAGTGTCCGATGAGGCTGCACTGGATTTCATGTTGAATACTGGACCGCATGGTTAAACCGGCGGTCAGCGACCAGCACCACCGCGCTTCCTTTGCCCTGCCTAGTGACAGGCGCCAGCACTAGAACATGCGCCTGGCTAGAAGTGCAGCGGAGCGACCGTTGCCCAACCTCCCGATGTGCCCGCCGGTCACGTGCAACACGGTGGCCCGTCCCCAAACGGTGCGCGCAAGGGTTGAGGTCCAGATCACGGTCTTTGGTCACGGCCGTAACCGCCTACGCTCGAGCTCTGAGCCACGCCACGATTGCCGCGACGGTCTCGGAGTCGAGTGAGGCATCCGGCGCGTTGTATCGGGCCATCACTTCGGCTTGCGTGAGCTCAGCACGCGGTCGCGGCTCATGCTTCAGCACGTGATTGGCATTCTCGGGAAAGATGAAGGTGACCCCGGGCCGCTCCGCCGCGGCGCGCTGTAAAGGCTCCCCGTCGGCCTGCCAGTCGACCTGTAAGTCCTTCTTGCCGATGATGATCAGCACTGGGACGCCCGCTTCTCTGAGAGGTGTTGCCGCGTCCACGGTCCACAGCTCACGGGCAAAAGGAAGGTTGGCGGGGCTCTCTAGGGCCGCTATGAGGGTGCGCGCGCTCTCCGGCAGGGCCGGATCGGGGGCGGCGCGCTCACCCGCCAGGAATCGGGCGACGGCGGCGTCATAGAGGCCGAGCAGTTGCTCACCGTTGGGGATGCTCTTCGCTTGGGCGGCAAGCTGGGATCGAGTGACGGCACCCACGGCACGCCCGGGAGGTCCGGTCAGCACCAGGCCGGCGAGGGGGATGCCAGGAGCGTGGACCTGGTAGTTGAGGGCGTGGAGAGTCCCTTCGCTGTTGCCTAGGGCGAAGATCCGGTCGCGGCGGATGCCCGGCTGCTCGGCAAGGCTGCGCACAGCCCCAGCGAGCTCATCGACGTGGCTCTGCATGGTGATGGCGCCGATCACGAGGGGTATTGTCTCGCGGACATGGGGACCGGAAGCGCGCTTGTCGTATCGCATCGAGGCGAACCCGGCTCGCCCCAACGCCTCCGCGAGCAGGCGACCGCTGCCATTGGTCCCAGGCAGGAATGGGGAGTTCCAGTCGCGGTCCGTCGGGCCACTGCCGGCCACCAGAACGACTCCCGGGAACGGACCGGGTCCGTCCGGCTTGACCACGCTGCCATAGACCGTGGTAGGTCCGAGCGGCCAACTGACTTCAAAGCTCTGCCCGTACGAGTCGCTCTGAGACATCGTCCCTGTCCTCCTGATGTGGGCGAGCCGCGGCTGGCTGCATTCGTAGATCATCGATGACAATACTTGGTGACGGGCCCGGACTTTGTGGTCTGGGACGCAGAGCGAGCCAAGATCCTCTGCGCGTTCGTCAATCCTCCGACCGGCGGCTGACCTGCGTCTGCGCAGGGGTCCCTGGACGTCACGGTTTGGGCGTCGCCCTCACCTGATGCATCCGATCAGGCAATCTCTGAGCAGCCGCGGGGGCGGAGGCCTGGGCGACCAGTTGGCGACGCTTTACACAGGTCTGAGGGCGTAGCAGGTCGGCGGCCCGGTGCCCAGGCGAAGGCTTCCGGACCGTAGGCCGCTGCGCGATCAAGGCCTCAGGATGCCGGCAAGGGCCCATTAAGGAACCACGTGCAAGCCAACCGCAATCACCAAAGCCGGACCGATCGCCAGGTGGTAGCGGCGGGCCCGGCGAAGTTCTCTTCCCTGCATGGTTCGCATCGATCAGGGACCGCATCGCAACCAGCCCGACTGCTGCGCTGGCCATTACAAGTCCGACCTCAGCCGGCAGCGGAAACGAACCGCGAGTTATGGAGGTAAGGGTGTGCAGCATTGCCACGGCGGTGGCTGAGAGCCCGAGCTGGTCGTGGGAGCGGTTCAGCGATCCCGACGTTGGGCGATGCGTACGTCTGAGTAGGAAGTTGATCGATGGGCAGAAACGGCTGCGGCGATCAAACCTGCTGCCAACCAGCCTGTTCCGTACACAGCCAAAGACCCAGCATCCCCAGTAAGTTAGGCTAACCACGAAATTAGTGGGCACTAATGCGGATTTGGTTCGACGCGCCCATGCCGCGGGGGAGCTAGCCGCAAATTGAGCGAAGTCCAGACGCTGATCCTCGGCTTCATCGCCGGAGTGACGATCCTGCTTGGGCTGCCCCTCGGTCGGCTGCGTTCCCCCCGCCCGGGTCTGCGCCAGTTTCTCAACGCGCTAGCGATCGGCATCCTCCTTTTCCTGATCTGGGACGTCCTCACCCACGCTTACATACCGCTCGACGCCGCGCTCGGAGCCTTCCACGACCACAAGGCCGGAATCGGCCCGGTGTTGGGCTACGGCGGGCTATTCCTCTCGGGTCTCAGCATTGGCCTCCTGAGCCTGGTCCTCTACGAGCGCTGGCTCTCCTCTCGCGCTCGTCCGGCCGCGGCAACCTATGGCCCAGGGGCGATGGCACCGGGCGAGGTCGCCGCCCGACGGGTGGGGATCGCCTCGTGGTCGGCCGCCCGTCGCCTGGCCCTGCTCATCGCCGTGGGAATCGGCCTCCACAACTTCGGTGAGGGCTTGGCGATTGGGGGCAGTGCCGCCATCGGAGCGATCAGCCTGGCCACCCTTCTCGTGATCGGGTTCGCGCTTCACAACGCGACCGAGGGATTCGGCATCGTCGCTCCCCTCGCCGCAGAGGGCGAGCGTCCGTCCTGGCGCTTTCTCGCCTCGATGGGAGCCATCGGCGGCGGCCCGACCTTCCTGGGCACCGCCATCGGGCGCCAGTTCACTTCCGAGGTCGTCAGCATGGTTTTCCTGACCCTGGCTGCGGGCTCGATTCTGTACGTCGTCATCCAACTGCTGGGCGTGGCCCAGAAGGCGGGACGGAAGAATCTCCTCTACATCGGAGTCCTGATCGGGCTGGCCGCGGGATTCATCACCGACATGGTGGTCAGCGCTGGCGGCGGATAAACCGAGCGATCGCCCTCCGTTCGCCGGGCCGACTGTTGGCCTCGGAATCCTTGCCGCAATTGGGATGCTGATCGTGCTCGTGATGGGCGCGACGGTGACCTCGACCGGATCGGCACAAGGATGTGGACATGACTGGCCGTTGTGCAACGGCCGCCTCATACCTGAGTTCGCCGTCTCCACCTTCATCGAGTTCAGTCACCGGGTGGTGACGGCGGCTGAGAGCCTCCTGATCGTCCTGCTCGCCGCGGCCCTGCTCGTGTTCTGGCGCGATCGGCGCCCGATTCGCCTCTTGGTACCGGCGATGCTCGGCTCCCTGATCGCCCAGGCGCTGATGGGAGCCTGGGCCGTGAAGTATCCCCAGGCATCTGTGGTCCTCGCGCTCCATTTCGGTCTGTCCTTGATCGCACTCGCCGCCACCACGTTGACCGCCGCCTACGTCTGGGAGAGCTACGCCGGAAGAGTTCCGTCAGAGCCGGCACCAAGACCGCTGCAATTGGCGGCACTCGGCAACGCCGGTTATCTCTACCTGCTGGTGTACAGCGGCGCCTACATCCGTCATACGGGCGCCGCCTCCGCCTGTACGACCTGGCCACTGTGCGGCCACACGGTCGCTTCGCTCGCGTTTGTGGTCGATCTGGCGCATCGAGCGGGTGCGGGCCTGGCCTTGCTGGCGGCGTTGGCTCTCCTCGCGATGTGTCTCAGGAGTCGCCGACGCGACCTGACACTCAGCGCCACCGGGTTGGTGGGAGGCCTGCTCGCGCAGGGCGCCGCCGGAGCCTATCTGGTGGCCTCCGGTTTCGCGCTCGGTGGGGAGCTGCTCCACGCTGCTCTCACTGGCGTTGTGTTCACCGCGGCCTGCCTGACCTGTCTCCAGGTTCTGCTCGCTGGCGAACGCAGCCAGCAACCGATCCGCAGCAGCACGACTCTGGCCGCCTGATTGCGATGACCTCCAAAGAACCGACGGAGACCATCGCCCGCTACCTGGAGGCGCTCTTCTACATCGAGGCGCGAGGTGAGGTGGCGCGGGGTGCACGGCTGGCCGACTGGCTCGGGGTCAGCCGGCCGACCGTGACCATGGCCCTTCGCCGCATGTCGCGCGACGGCCTGGTGCCACCAAGCACGAGATCGCGCTGACGAAGCTCGGGAGAGTCGAGGCGGCGGCCGTGGTGAGAAAGCATCGGCTGATGGAGCGCTGGTTGACCGATGCTCTCGGTTTCGACTGGGTGGCTGCCGACCAGGAGGCGGCCCGACTCGAGCATGCCGTCTCCGATGCCGTGGTCGAGCGGCTCTTCGAGGTGCTCGGGCACCCACAAATTGTCCACACGGCAACCCGATTCCGGCCTATGGCGTGGCGGATTCGGCCGAGGTCCGCCTCGGCACCATGTCGCTATCCGCGGTCGCCCGCGTGAGCAGGGTCTTTGAGGTGGCCGAACGCGAGGCGCCCGCGTTGCTTGCATATCTACCGGAAAGAGGGCTGGTGCCTGGCGCGGAGCTCGTGATCAGCGAAATCGATACCGTCGGTCGCATGCTGCGATTCGAGGTCAAGGGATCAGGATTCGTCCTCAGCCGCGAGACCGCGGACAAGGTCTGGGTCGGGGGTCCAAGTTCGGCTCCCGCAAATTCGTAACTGCCGCCTGCTGATTGATGGAAATTGGGGTGCTGGGCGTGGCCTAGGGTCCAGCCCTCTCCTTCGGATAGGATCGCGAAACCCACGTGGTGACCTTTCTTCTCGTTTGCGGTGCGGTGGGCGGCCCGCTTTTCGTGGTCGCCTTCCTCGCCGAGGGCTTCACCAGGGCTGGCTATGACCAACTCCGCCAACCCGTGAGCGCGCTCGCCCTCGGCAAGTCGGGCTGGACCCAAAAGGCCAACTTCATCGTTACCGGACTACTCATGCTTGCCTTCGGCGTGGGCCTCTGGATAGACCTTCGACAATACGGAGTAGCGCCGGCGGTATCGGTGCTGGTCGGCTCGTATGCGTTGGGGCTTATTGGCGCCGGTATTTTTGTCACCGACCCAGTCGGCGACTATCAGCCAGACGGGGAGGTAGTGTCCGGTCCGAACCTCAATGGGTCTCTCCACACCGCGTTCTCTATGCTCGTGTTCATCGCCCTTCCCGCAGCCTACTTCGTGCTGGCTGGCGGTAAAGTTGCCCGAGGGTCGATCGGGTGGGCAGTGTATTCCGCTGCGACCGGAGTCCTCTTCGTCGCGGGCTTTGTCTTCACGTCGATCGGTTTCTTCCAGGCCACCCAGTCGCAACCCCACCGGCAGCTCGCGGCAGGAGCCGGCTTATTGCAGCGGATCACTATCGCTATCGGCTTCGGCTGGCTAACCCTGGTTGCGGTTCACCTACTGGGTGGGTTCTGAAAGAGCCTTAGAGCGAGCCGGTTGTAGCTCCCGGGCGGGAACTTGGATCGCCAGGAGGAGCTGTCTCAAGCCGCCTGACCAGATTTCTCCGCGGCCAAGGCCAAGCGGTCATCGAGGTGCTCCGTCCGGTGCGCCGGGATCGACGCTTTGGGGGCAAGTCCGATCCCATCGATGCCGACGCCGCTGCTCAAGCGGTGAACGCGGTGAAGGGCCTGATCGTGATGGCCCCCGACCCCATTCGTGAGCAGCTGCGCCACCTGAAGACGCCGGCTCTGGTTCGGACTTGCAGCGCCTACCGAGTAGAAGGAGCGTCCGATCCAACCTCGGCCGTCAAGCTATCCCTACGCTCGATGTCTCGACGATACGTTCCGCTCGACCTCGAGGTCCGCGCACTCGAGAAAGAGCTCGACGCCCTCACTGTCCGACTCGTCCCTCAACTGCGCCAGCTATTCGGTGTCGGTCAGGATGTGGGCGCGACCCGGGTGTTGGCGGCCGGGAACAGTGGGGACCGTCTTCGCTCCGAGGCATTCTTCTTCAATGCTCTGCGGGTGCATCGCCGATTCCGGCCTCGTCGGCCGAAGGCAAATCCAAGAAAGAGATCTTCCGCTGCCTAAAGAGATACGTGGCGAGGGAGGTCTATCGGACATTGGTCGGCCAGGCGAGGAGGTCATTCCTAGCGCCGCATGAGCGCCTGAAGTTGCCCCTTGACATCTATAGGAGGATCCTTAAGGAATACAGGGCACCCGGGGGCATCGTGTGTATTAATCGATGTCGAAATTGCTCAACCCACGTCCACAATCGGAGCGGTGGGGCTCCGCTGGCGATCGATCGACGCCATCATTTACAACCAAGGATCGTTAGAGGGTTCTTCAAGTACGCTGCGCGAATCGGACGACAGCAAGATGAAAAGGGAGGTTGGCGAGATGGAGCGGAGCAACCTGATGCAGCCCGGGGCCGGGCATCCGATCGGCGGCGGCATTGTGCTCAAGGTGGGCGCAGACGACTCCAACCACATGTCCGTTTTCGAGATAACGGTGGCGCCGGGATTCGATGTCGGCGCCCATATCCACACCGCGATCGAGGAAACCTTCTACGTCCTCGAGGGCTCCCTCAACTTGCAGGTTGGTGACGAGACCGGCAATGGGATAGGGCCAGGCAGCTTCATGTTCGTGCCGAAGGGGGCAGCCCATCGCTTCTGGAACGACACCGACAAGCCAGCCAGGATTTTGTTCATCAGCTCTCCGCCGGGCCACGAACGCTACTTCGAGGAGCTGGCCGAGATTTTGCGACGTCCCGGCCCGCCTGATGTGGACGCGATCGGTTCACTGCGAGCCCGATACGACACTCAGCAGGTCTCCGCCCTAGCTCGGTAGAGGAACCCTGCGCTGCACGGCTCCATTTTGACAGCCTATCCCGTGGACTTCGGTGGACTCTGGTGGACGGTCGACCGTGTGCATGGCATTCAGAAGGTCAGGGGTTCGAATCCCCTCGGGTCCACCAATCTGAAACTGACGGAGGAAGTTGACACTGGAGCCCTCCAATCACAGCAGAGGAGGATTTCAAGTGACCGACCGAGAACTAACCAAGAATGCGGCCCGGCGCCACGCCACGATTCGCCACGTCGAAGAGGTCACCGGCAACCTCGCGTTGATCTGCCGCCATTACGAGGTTAGCGCGGCGATCTATTAGCGCTGGCTCCGCCGCTATGAGCAACTCGGAGTGGACGGACTCTCTTCTCGGAATGGATGTTCATGTCGGTCGGAACGTCGAACGGATCGTGCCCAACGATGCTGGCGAGGTGACGCTGGCTAATGCTTGGCGATGGGGCGATCGGGGACATTGACGACCATCCTGATGCTGGCCGGTGTGACGAGCTTCAAGTATTCCTCCAGCCATCGGATCACGAGGTGGTTGTTGCGCACCATCCGGTAACCCGCCAATCCCATCGTATCGGCGAGCACCGGATCGGCCACCAGTTGCGTGATTCGCTCAGCGGCATCGTTGAAAGACTC
>DATLRQ010000018.1:0-21352 GCA_035534555.1 Candidatus Micrarchaeaceae archaeon | reverse complement strand
CTCATTGCAGCCGTCGGCGACCATTGCCGTGGACGCCCGTGCCAAGGCGCTGGTGGCCCAGGGCGTGGACATTGTCAACCTGACCGCTGGCGAACCCGATTTCGACACCCTGAAGGCCGCCCGGGACGGCGGCATCGCTGCGATCCAGCAAGGCTTCACCCGCTACACGCCGGTGCCCGGGATCGCGGCGCTTCGAGAGGCGATCGCCAAAAAGCTGAAGGATGACAATGGCCTCGAGTACAAGACCAGCCAGGTCGTGGTCTCCAACGGCGCCAAGCAGTCGATCTACAACGCCCTGATGGTGCTGCTGGACCCAGGCGACGAGGTCGTGATCCCCGTGCCGGCATGGGTGAGCTACCCGGAGATGGTCAAACTCGCGGGGGGCGTACCGGTGATGGTCGACACCCAGCCAAACCAGTACCGCCTCGACGCCAAAGGACTGGCGGCCGCGATCACGCCGCGCGCCAAGGTCATCGTTCTGAACAACCCCAGCAATCCGACCGGGGTCGTGTACTCCGATGCGGAGCTCAGGATGGTCGCCGAGCTGGCGGTGAGCAACGACCTGTACGTGATCAGCGACGAGATCTACGAGAAGCTCACCTATGGTGCCGAGTTCATCAGCATCGCCTCCCTCGGTCCGGAGATTTTGGACCGCACAGTCACCGTCAACGGTTTCTCCAAGGCCTACGCGATGACCGGCTGGCGAATGGGCTATGCCGCGGCCAACCCTGTGATCGCGGAGGCGATGGCGAGCTTTCAGAGCCAGTGCACGTCGGGAGCGTCATCGATCACCCAGCACGCCGCCCTCGCGGCTTTGAAGGCGGACCAAGCGCCGGTGGAGGCGATGCGCGTCCAGTTCGACCGCCGCCGCCGTTATGTCACGGGACGGTTGGAGCAGATGCCCGGCATTCACCTGGACGGCGTGCCTGAGGGCGCGTTCTATGTCTTTCCGCGCGTCGACGAGCTCTATGGCAAGCAAGTGGCCGGCATCGAGATCGATGGTTCTGTCAAGTTTGCCGAGGCCCTGCTCGAGCGATCTCGCGTGGCGGTGGTTCCGGGCTTGCCGTTTGGATCGGACCGTCACATCCGGCTCTCTTACGCGTGCTCACTAGAGACGCTCACCGAGGGGATGGACCGGATCGAACAGTTCACGCGCTCGCTCGCCGAGGTCGATGAGGTCACACGCTAGACCAGGCCCTTTCCAGCCCGGCGGCGACCGCGGCCAGCTCGATGTCGCGGCCCGGGTGGCCGATCACCTGGATGCCGGCGGGAAGGCCGTCCATTGGCGCCGGCAGGCTGAACACAGGCTGGCCGGTGAGATTGAACGGGCGCGTGAAGCGAACGAGCGGCTGAGTGTCGACCTCGGCCGCGATGAGCGGCGCGACCGAGGCGGTCGATGGCAGCAAGATCGCGTCCAGACCGCGCATCGCTCTTGCGACCTGACTGCGCATCCGTTTCTGATCGGCAAGGGCTTGCACGTAGTCGCTGCCGGTGATCGACAGACCGGTGCGGAGGCGCGCCAGCACATCGGGACCGTACTCGTCGGGGCGGGTGTCCATCCAAACCTTGTGAAACGCGACGGCTTCGCTGAGCATGATGTCGAGGCACGCTTTTTGCATCGCGTCGAGGCTGGGGAGCTCGATCTCGGGCAGGCCCGCGGTGACGGCATCCCAGGCTTTTTGGACCTGCGTGTCGAGTCCGCTGATCCAGCCTGCGGGCACCGCCAGGCGCAGGCGTTCGGCCGGAATCGGCTCGATCGAGTCCCAGGAGTGGATTCCCGCCATCATCGCGACGGCGCGCGTGGCGGTGGCGACATCGGGCGCGAGCGAGCCGATCGTGTCGAGGGAAAAGCTCAGCGGCACGACACCGGCCGTGTCAATGGTCCCAAAGGTCGGCTTGAACCCGACGATCCCGCAAAGCGCAGCCGGGATGCGAATCGATCCTCCGGTGTCGCTGCCGATCGCCCAATCGCATACGGCGGCTGCCACGGCCGCCGCCGATCCGCCCGACGAGCCCCCGGCGAGGCGAGCGGGATCGCGGGGATTGTGGACCGTGCCGTAATGGCGATTCATGTTGGTGGAGCCGAAAGCCCATTCGTGAAGGTTTGTCTTCCCGATCACCACGCAGCCGGCACTGCGAAGGTTGCGAATCAGCGGCGCGTCCTCCGACTTCGGTTCGATCGAAAGCTGCCGGCCGCCGCCCGTGGTGGGCGTGCCGCGCACGTCGACCAGGTCTTTGACCGCGACCACTTCGCCGTCTCCCTCTTCGCCGGTCATCGCGATGAAAAGGTTGAGGTCCTTGAGCTCTTCTGCGCGGGCGCGCGCATCGAGAATTCGCACCGACCGATTATTCCAGGAGGTCAGTAAGGAAATGTGCGGCCCAGTCCTGTTGAATGACGACCAGCGCAAGAACATCGTGGCTTATCACTCGAAGTTGAACGAGGTGTCGGCCAGCCCGTTCGGCCCGGACGACGAAATCGGGATGCTCAATCACATGACCGCCGAATCGAGGCGAGCGGCGCTGAGCGAGGCCGATGCCGGCAAGCCCTTCGATCTTGCGGTCGACTACTTCGTGGGCATGCCGGTGTGGACCGACCTCGGCGATCCCGGGTTTCAGATCTGGATGTCGCATACGCCGGCCGGGAATCTGATCGACAACCCGATGGCGCTGTCCGCCGCCGAGAACGAGCTGGTCAGCTACTCGGGCGACTGCATCTCGCTGTACACGCACTGCGGCACCCACGTCGACACGTTCGCCCACTTCGGGTATCACGGCCAGATCTTCAACCGCTTCAACACGAAGGAACATCTCGGCAGCAGGCATTGGAGACGCGGCGGGGCCGACAAGCAGCCCCCGGTCCTGGCTCGCGGGGTGATGATCGACGTCGCCGCCGCCGCTGGAGTCGACATGCTGCCCGACAGCCATGCGATCGGCGAGAAGGAGCTCCTCGACGCGCTCAAGCGCCAGAAGACGGAGCTGCGTCCCGGCGACGTCGTCCTCATCCGTACCGGGAGGATGACCATCTGGCCCGACCAGCAGAGGTTCGTCCCGAACTCCCCGGGCCTCAACCGGGAGGGGGCCGAGTTCTTGGCCAAAGCCGGGGCCATCTACATCGGGGCGGACAACGGCGGAGTCGAGCACACGCCCTCGGCCGACCCTGAGAACTGGCTGCCGGTGCACACCTATCTGCTGGCCGAGGCCGGGATCCCGCTCCTGGAGATGGCCTACCTCGAGGACCTGTCCCACGAGTCGATCTACGAGTTCGCTTTCATCGGGGCGTGCTTGAAGATCCGTGGCGGCACCGGCAGCCCGATGCGGCCGATCGCCCTGCCCCTTCGCTCTTGACGGGGGAGCGGTTCCTGGTGCGGGCGATGCCCCGCACCGCCGAGGCGGTCCTGGAGGCGACCGCCTGCGTCGTCGACGGGGGATGGGGAAACTACCGCCAGTTTCACCCCATGTTTGCCTTCTACGCGGCGAATCGCCGCAGCCGGACGTTTCTGGCCCGCGACGGCGAGGGCCGGGTGGCGGCCACCTCGGTCGCCACGCGCTACACACGCACCGGCTGGATCGGCCACGTGTTCGTTCGGCCAGAGCTCCGCGGGCACGGCCTGGGCACCCGGATGACATCGGTTGCGGTGAGGCACCTGCAGCGCTCCGGCTGCGAGTCCATCCTGCTCGCGTCGACCGAGCTCGGACTGCGGATCTACGAGCGCCTGGGGTTCGAGACCGAGAGCTGCTACCACGAGCTGAGAGGAATCGCCCTGCCGAAAACTGGCGGCCTGGCGCCTTACCGTCCGCTGTTGCCCTCCGACCGAGCGGCCGTGAGCGAGCTCGACAGGCAGGTCTCCGGCGACGACCGCCGGCCGCTCCTCTCGAGATTCGAGGACTACGCCTGGGGCGTTTCCAGGGACGGAAGCCTCGCCGGCGCCGCGATTGCGCTTCCATGGGGCGGCGCGTGGGCCGCTTTGCTTGCGGATTCCGGTGAAGCGGAGGCTGCCGCCATGGTGAGGCTGATTCGCACCATCGGCTCGGTTGGGCCGGAAGTCATCTTGTATCCACCTGACGAGAACCGGCGGGCGCTCGACCTCCTGCGGGACAGCGGGTTCGAAGAGCTGCGCACGGTACCGAGGATGGTGCTCGGGAGGCGATCGGAGTGGCTGCCGGCCGCGGTCTGGAGCCCGATGAGCCTCGGCCTCGGGTAGCCGGCGCGGGCCGTTACGGCCGGTTGAGGTCCAGGTGCTCGCGAACCAGTCGCCCGGCCTCGATCACGTGCAGCTCCATCAGCCGCCGCGCCTCGCTCGCGTTGCGAGCCTCGAGGGCCTCGATAATGGCGCCGTGCCGGTCGCGAGTCGCCTCGTTCCAGCCCGGGATGGTCTCGTAGAAACGGCGCGGCACATAACGGGTGGCGGCACGAAGGAACCAGCGCAGGCGTTTGGCGTCGGGCACGTGGTTGATCGTGCGGTGGAACTTGAAGTTCAGCTCCTCGACGCGCTGTGCGAGCTGGCGCTCGTCAGCTAGCTGGCTGAAGCTCTCCAGGATCGCGTCCTGGATCCTGCGCAACTCTGCGATGGTGGCCGCCGGAATGATGGGCGCCGCCTCCTCGATCAAGAGCCCGGCGACGTGGGCGTGGACGCGGAAGGCGTCTTCGACGTCGCGCAACCCCAGCGTCGCGACGCGAAAACCGCGCCGAGGGATGACCTCGAGCAAGCCCTCGTTCGCCAGGGTCACCAGCGCCTCCCGGACCGGCATCGTGCTGACGCCGAGCGACTCGGCGAGCTGGTGCACTGCCATCCGCTCACCGCTGGCGTACTGACCGCTCAGCAGGGCGTCTCGCAGGTAGCGTGTGGTTTCCTCGCCCAGCTTCTTCCTCCCCAGGTGCGCCAGCGGGCGCCGGTCGGTTTCGTCGAAGCTGTTGCTGCCCATCAAACCTGAGGCTGATCCGCCCATCGATGCCGCTGCTCAAATCCGAGCAAGCGCTGGGCTTTCCGATTGCTGACCAGCGATCCATGCTCGGCAATCTCACCGCGAACCGGCACTTTTGGATAGAACTTGCCCGCCAGCTCCCGCGTCGGGAGCACGTGCGCGCTCTCGCCGGCGAAGGTGTTGAAGACCTGGAATCCCAGGCCGTCGGTGACGACGCAGAGCCGGACCATCTGGGCCACGTCGCGGATGTCGACGTAGGCCCACATCTCGCGCTTGCGGATGGCGGGATCGGTGCTCCACAAAGGGAACTTGGCGTAGTCCGGCGGCGCCATGACGTCGCCGATGCGCAGGCCGTAGTAGTCGCCGCCCACGCGCGCGTGAAAAGCTGCCGCGGTGCGCTCGTTGACGACCTTCGAAAGGCCGTATGCGTCCATCGGCACTGTCGGATGCTCCTCGTCGACGGGAAAGTACTGGGGGTCGAGCTGTTCGTCCGCGAACACGACGCCATACGTCGCCTCGCTCGACGCGAAGACCACCTTGCGAATTCCGGCGCGGGCCGCCGCCTCCATGACGTTGTAGGTGCTGGTGGTGTTGATCCGGAAGACCTCCGCGTCGGGCACCAGCTGGACTCGGGGTATGGCCGCGAAGTGGACGAGCACATCGACGGGCTGGGCGCGCAGCGAGGGCTGCAGCTCGTCGATGCCGGTATAGACCCCGATCGCGCCGAACGCCTGGCCGGAGTCAGTCAGGTCGGCGATCAAGGTCCGGCAGCGGGGATCGGCGGCCGGCTTCAGGTCGACGTTGAGAACCTGGTGGCCTGCATCGAGCAGCTCCTTGAGGATCCAGGCGCCGATCTTGCCGCTGCCGCCCGTGACGATGATCCGCTTCATGGGGCCGCCGGGCGCCGTCCTAACCAAACGCCTTGGCCGCGGGGTACTGGTCCATGAACGTGCGGGCGACGTCGATGCGGCGCATGAAAACCGCGTCACCCGTCTTCTGCGCGTAGTCGATGAACCGGGCCAGCGCGTCCGCCCGGCTTGGATGGCCGCTGAACCGCGCGTGTAGGCCGATCGACATCATCCGGCTGACGCCATCGTTGTCGTTGCGCAGGCCGTCGAGCTCGGCCTTCGCGTACTCGTAGAAGTGCTCCGGGCTGCCATAGCCTTGAGCCACGACGAACCGCGCGTCGTTGACCACCAACGAGTAGGGCGTTACGAGGTGAGGCTTTCCGTGCACCTTCGTCCAGTAGGGGAGGTCGTCGTTGTAGCAATCGAAGTCATAGACGAAGCCGCCTTCCTCGACCACCAGCTCGCGGGTGTTGACGCTCATCTCGCGGCAGTACCAGCCGAGGGGCCGCTCGCCCACGGTTTTCTTGATCGAAGCGACCGCCCGCTTGATCGCCTCGCGCTCCTCGTCGCGGGTCATCTCGAAGTGGTTGACCCAGCGGTATCCGTGGCCGGCCACCTCGTCGCCCCGCTCGGCCAGCTTTTTGGCGACCGCTATGTTCCTTTCGAGGGCCACGGCGGCGGCGACGCAGGTCACGTTGATGCCGGCATTGGCGAACACCCGGAATTGGCGCCAGACCCCCGCGCGCGAGCCGTACTCGTACGCGGACTCGATGGCCAGGTCGCGCATGCCCTCCTGCTTGTATGGCAATTCGTACAGGTCCTCGTTGAAGTCATCGCCCATCGCATACGTCTTCTCCGAGCCCTCTTCGTAGTTGAGGATGATCTGGATCGCGACCTTGGCGCCGCCCGGCCAGTTGATCTTGGGCGGGAACTCGCCGTAGCCGACCAGCTCCCTCGGCGGACCGGCCACCCCCGGGTTGTCGGTCGTCTTGAACCACTGTTCGTTGAGGCCTGTCGCCATGGCGGCTCTCTCCTTATTAATGTGGTCGTGCGCAGTGGCGGTCCTCGGCCGCCCTTTTCCGCGTACGAGGCTATGTGATCAAAGATCTAAAGTCAATTGTTGGTGATAGCCTGACGCCTCGGTGAGCACCCAGCCAGAGCTGTCGATCCTTGAGGCGATCCGAAGCGCCCTCTTCGACGAGATGGGTCGCGACGAGAGAGTCATGGTCCTGGGCATGGACGTCGGTCAGCTGGGGGGCGTCTTCAGGGTGACGCGAGGACTGATGGAGAAGTACGGGCCTGAGCGGGTGGTCGACATGCCACTGGCCGAGGGCGCGATCGTCGGAGCCTCGCTCGGGCTGGCGATCGGCGGCATGGTCCCGATTGCGGAGGTCCAGTTCCTGGGCTTCACGCACCAGGCGTTTCACCAGATCGGCCCGCAGCTCGCGCGGTACCGATTCCGCTCGCGCGGGCGTTTCAGCGCGCAGGTGACGATCCGGGCGCCTTTCGGCGGCGGGACGAGGACGCCCGAGTTCCACCCTGATGCAATCGAAGCCCAGTTCGTCCAGGCGCCCGGCCTGAAGATCGTGTGCCCGGCTTTTCCAGATGACGCGAAGGGCCTGCTGCTCGAGGCGATCCGCGACCCCGACCCGGTCCTTTATCTCGAGCCGCAAAGGCTCTACAGGACGATCCGCGGGCCGGTTCCGGCCGGCGAGCATACGGTGCCCTTCGGCTCATCCAGGCTCGTCCGTGAAGGCAACGACGTGGTGCTGATCGCCTGGAGCGCGGCGGTCCATTTGTGCCTGGCGGCTGCCGACCAGCTGGCGGGAGAAGGCGTGTCGGCCTCGGTGCTCGACCTCAGGACCCTGGTCCCGCTGGATGTCGCCGGCCTGATCGCGGCAGTGCAGAAAAGCGGCAAGGTCGTGGTCGTGCATGAGGCGCCGGTGACCGGAGGGTTCGGAGCGGAGATCGTGGCCACCATCCAGCAGGAGGCGTTCGCGTCGCTCGACGCTCCGATCCGCCGGGTGGCGGCTCGTGACACCCCGTATCCACCGGGCTCCCTCGAGGACTATTTCCTGCCGTCGGTGCGCCGCATCGTGGCCGCGACGCACGCCACTGTGGATTATTGAGTGATCGAGCTGCTCGGCGTCGACGGCAAGTTGCGCGGGACCTCGCCGATGAGCCTCGACCAGGTCGTCGACGCGCTCCGCTTGATGCTGCTTTCGCGGGCCGTCGACGATCGTCTCATCAAGCTGCAGCGGATGGGCCGAGTCGGCGTGTACGGCCCGGTGCATGGACAGGAGGCAGCCGTGATCGGGTCCGCAATGGCGCTGGATCCCCAGCGTGACTGGATCGTCCCTGCGTCTCGCGAGCACCCCGCGATGCTTCGGCACGGCCTGCCGCTGAAGAACATGTTCGCCACCTACATGGGCAACTTCGATGCCGCCGCCGTCCCGGATGGCGTGCGCTTGCTGCCGCGCCAGCAGTCGATCGGCGCGCAGCTGCCGCACGCGGTGGGCCTCGCTTGGGCGCTGAAGCTGCGGCGGGCCGGAGGCGTGGTGGCCGTGTACTTCGGGGAGGGCGCGTCATCGGAAGGCGATTTTCATGAGGCCTCGAACCTCGCCGGCGTCATGCGTGTCCCGCTGGTCATGTTGCTGATCAACAACCACTACGCCATCTCGACGCCGGTTCAAAGGCAGACCGCCGCAGCAGAGCTGGCCGCGCGCGCGGAGGGCTACGGCTTTCCAGGATTCGTGGTGGATGGCAACGACCTCCTCGCTGTTTACTCGGCCACCGTCGATGCGGTGAATCGGGCGCTTGCCGGAGGTGGGCCGACGCTAATCGAATGCCGGACCTATCGCATGGGATTTCACAACACGTCCGACAACCCGAAGGAATATCGCGATCGGGCGGAGGTCGATGAGGCAGAGCAACGCGACCCGATCGAACGCGTCCGGCGCTTCGCAATACGCGAAGGCATCTGGTCAGCGGATCAGGAGGCGGTCGCTCTCAAAGAGATCCGGTCCGCCATCGAGACCGCGCAGCGACAGGTCGAGGAGCTATCGAGGCCGGGAGCGGCGGCGATCTTCGAACACGTCTACGAAACCTTGCCGCCGCGTCTGCAGCAGCAGATGGGCGAGGCTTTGGACGATGCCAGACCACACTGATCCGCCAATCCTTGCCGGGCTGCGCCTCGTTTGGTCGCCACGATGCCGCCACAGCAGGTAAGGGCCGGCGTTGCCTTTCAGCCATTGCTAACGATAAGAGACAGCGACTCGACTCGATAACGGACCAAGACATCGAGGAGTAAGTTTGCATGGCGATGTCCGCTGACCAGCGACTTCAGTCTGCCCGCCGGCTAAGGCTGGCGCGTGTCTACAGCGAATACTTCGCCGAAGATCCCCGTCGCGAGCGCCTGTTTCTGGCTTCTCTGGGCTTCTTCGCCGGCTTCGGATTGGCTCGCACGATCACCCACGCGATTCTTCACCAGGTCGGTCCATTCAGAAACGTGTCGATCGGCGGCCGGCATCTACACCACCTTGTCTTCGGGATCGGCGGCTTGCTCGGTGTGGGGTACCTGTGGCTGGTCTTGCTCGGAGTCTCTCCGAAGGGTAAGAGGATGTCGCAGGCCACGGCTGTGGGTTATGGGGTGGCCGCGGCGATGACGCTCGACGAGTTCGCGCTCTGGTTAAACCTCCAGGACGTCTACTGGGCCAAGCAAGGGCGCCAGAGCGTCGATGCGGTGGCGCTCTTCGGTGGGCTTTTGTCCATCGGTATCTGGGGAGGACCATTCATGGTCGGGGTCGCCCGCGAGCTCCGGAGGCTGGTTCGTTAGGGCGAACCGCGGATCGATCACGTCAGGGATCCGTGATTCGTTCCTCGTCTTTCTGGCGATCGACAGGCCTAGCTTCGCCACTGGTGCCTGGGCCAGAGGTTCGTACGGACAAGCGGCAAACCCGGTGCCACCGGCAGGATCGGCTGTGTTTGTTCCAAGGCTTGGATCGGGGCGCGATTTTTGAGCCGGCCGCAGGATCTGTTAACCGCGAGGTTCAGGGTTCGAACCCCTGCTCCGGAGCCAAAACTGATGCTCGAATCGAGCGCAGCTAAGCCTCTGGTACGACCGTACGATAGCAACCGGGTAGCAACCGAGGTTAGGGCCGTCGTGCGCTCGCCCATTTGCGTTGATTGCCAATGCGGCCCATCCAACTCTGCGCGTGTCGCCGCAGACATTCATCGGCCGCCCTCGTCGGTCATCAGTAAGCTATGGCAGCCCCGGCCACCCTCGCTTGGAGTTCCCGATCCTGGCAAGAGTCACCCAACATCAAACAGACACAAAGCTGCGATCGGCGGTGCCCTACTACGTTCAGCGGGCCTACGACGAGGCGGACGCCGCCCAGCGTTCGGTCGCCGACGACGAGGCCATCCTGTCCCTTGCCGTCGGGATGACCGTGTCCCGGCGGCCGCCGCTTTGGTGCGCAACCTCGAGGAGAGCGCCGTGGTAGCGGTGGCCTCGGCGGAACAGCTGCACGAGATCGGGAGCGTAGCGTCGTGACGCGCGGCAAGCACGCCGAGATCGCGGGGGGCGGCTACGCCGGACTGATGATGGCCTTGCTGCTGGCCCAGCGTGGTTGGACCGTGACCGTGCACGAGCGTTCGGACGCCGTGCGCGAGATCGGCGCCGGAATCTTCCTGCACAACAACGGCCTGTTGGTGCTGGAGGAGGCGGGACTGATGGAGGAGCTGGCGCCCAAGGGTGAACGTCTGCTTCGTGACCGCATGGTCGACCATCGTGAGCGCGTCATGCAGGAGCGTGACCTCTCCGGGCCCAATACTCGGCGCTGGAGCTTCCCACGCCAAGCGCCGATCGAGGTCCTGCACGGCGCCGCCACTCGGGCTGGGGTCGAGATCCTCACCGGTTCGGCCATCAAGTCGGCGCACGCGGACGGCGTGCTGGTCGGCGAGGACGGGCGTGAGCACCGTGCAGACATCGTGATCGGCGCCGATGGCTATCGCTCCGCCGTGCGCAACTCGCTGGGCCTGACTCGATTGGAGCGGCGCCTGCCCACGACCTCGATCCGCTTCCTGCTGCCTGGGCGCGGGCTTGCGCCAGAGCCGATGTCGACCGAGTACTGGTCGCGGCGCCGCCGGATCGCGCTGGCCGCCTGCGGACCCGATCACACGTACTGCTACATGGCCTGCCCGGAGAGTGACAGCCCCGGCTCCGAAGCCCCGATCAACGTGGAATCGTGGGGCGACCACTTCCCCAACCTGCGAGAAGTCTTCGAGCTGCTCCACCGGTCGGAGCCGTACAAGGCCTACTACAGCTGGGTTCAGGCGCACGCCTGGTCGAGGGGCAAGGTGGCGTTGCTGGGCGACGCCGCGCACGCCCTGCCGCCGACGCTGGGGCAGGGCAGCAATCTGGCCATGTCCAACGCCCGCTCGCTGGTGACCTTCCTGGAGAGGATTCATGACGTGCCGGCGGCGCTGGTCGCCTGGGAGCGAGCGGTTCGGCCGACGACCGAGGCGACCCAATCCTGGGCCCGCCATTACGACCGCTTGACCAAGTACTGGCCCAACTCTATGAGTGGAGTGCGGGCCCGCATCATCTGGGCGTTCGGGGCCTCTCCGCAGCTGAACGCCCGAATGCGCCGCGCCGACCGCACGCCGCCGATCACCGATCCCGTGCGTGCCCAGGGGGCGATGCGATGAAACCCGCGCAATTCGAATACCACGCTCCGACCGACGTGGGCGAGGCGGTCCGGCTGCTGTCGGCGCTGGGCGAGAACGGGCGGCTCCTGGCCGGCGGGCAGAGCCTGATGCCCATGCTCAACCTCCGGCTGGCGCGTCCCGAGGCGATTGTCGACATCAATCGGATAGCGGCGCTCGCCTATCACCGGCTGGAGGATGAAGCCCTGGTGATCGGCGCGCTCTGCCGCCAGCGGGACATCGAGCGCGACCAGGAAGTGCTCGCCCGCTGTGCCGCGATCGCCGACGCCGTTCCGCTGATCGGCCACATCGGGATTCGCAATCGAGGGACAGTAGTTGGGAGCCTGGCCCATGCGGACCCCTCGGCGGAGTGGCCGGTGCTCGCGGTCCTGCTCGACGCCACGTTAGAGGTGGAGAGCGCTGCCGGCCGGCGTTCGATCGCTGCCAAGGACTTCTTCAAGGGTCTCTTCGCCACCGACCTGCGGCCCGGAGAGCTGGTGGTCGAAGCCCGTTTTCCGCTGCCGCCCGAGGGTGCCGGAAGCGCCTTCATCGAGGTGGCGCGACGTCATGGCGACTTTGCGCTCGGCGCCGCGGCGGCGGTCGTGGAGCTGACTGCCGACGGCAGCGTGGCCGCCGCCCGGCTGGCGCTGGGCGGCTTCGACAGCGTGCCGGTCCGAGCCACGCCCGACCCGGCTGTAGTCGCCACAGGGGTGCACCCGGTCGACGACATCCACGCGCCGGCCGCCTACCGCAGCAAGCTCGCTGAGACGCTGGCGCGGCGGGCACTCCAGCTCGCCGAGCAGCGCGCTCGCAAGGCAGACCGATGAACGAGGTCGAGGTCAGGCTGGCCGTCAACGGCCGAGAGCGCACCGCGCGATGCGAACCGCGAATGACGCTTGCGGACTTCCTGCGCGGCCATCTCGGCCTGACCGGCACTCACCTCGGCTGCGAGCACGGTGTCTGCGGCGCCTGCACGGTGCTGCTCGACGGCGCCACCGCCCGCTCCTGCCTGATGCTGGCGGTGCAGGCGCAGGGCCACGAGGTGACCACGATCGAAGGTCTTGGCACGCCCGAAAACCCGCACCCGCTGATGCGCGCGTTCAGCGAGATGCACGGCCTGCAGTGCGGTTTCTGCACCCCAGGGTTCATCCTCTCCGCGCACGAGTACCTGCGCGAGAACCCGCGTCCCGACAGGCTGGCGATGCGCAAGGACCTGAGCGGCAACATCTGCCGCTGCACCGGTTACGTGAAGATCTTCGAGGCTGTCGAACGCGCGGCGGAGCTAATGGAAGATCCCGAATCGGCGCGCTCATGACCTGGGTCGGCCAGCGCGTGGCGCGCAAAGAGGATTTGCCGCTGGTCACTGGCACCGGCACGTACGTGCCCGACTTCAACCTGCCCGGCACGCTCGAGGTGGCGTTCGTGCGAAGCCCGCTCGCGCACGCCCGCATCACCAGCATCGACACCGCGGAGGCGCTGGCCGCCGAGGGCGTGGTCGCGATCTTCACCGGCCCGGATATCCGCGACAAGGTGCACGCCCTTGTGCTCGACCAGGAGGCGGCGCCGCCCGGGCTCGAGACCGCCGAGCCGGAAATCCACCCGGCCACGATCGAGATCCTCGCGGACGGGGAGGTCCGCCACGTCGGACAGGCGGTGGTAGCGGTGGTCGCGGACAGCCGCTACCACGCCGAGGATGCGGTCGACCTGGTGCGCATCGAATACAAGGAGCTCCCGGCCGCGCTCGACCCCGAGCAGGCGCGCCTGCCCGGCGCGCCGATCGTGTTCGACAACGCGCCCAACAACATCCAGGCCCGCTACCGGATCCGGGTCGGCGACGCCGCCGCCGCGCTGGACGCGGCTGAGCACAGGCTGGCGATGACGATCCGCAGCCAGCGCATCATGGCGGCCCCGATGGAGACCCGGGGCGTGCTTGCGAGCACGGTGGGGGAGGAGACCACGGTGTGGAGCTCGACCCAGATTCCGTGGGCGGTGCGCAATTCAATCGCGGGCGCGGTCGGCGTGCCCCAGCGGCAGATCCGGGTCCAGATCGCGCATATGGGAGGCGGCTTCGGGCAGAAGGTCAACGTCTACCCGGAGGAGGTGCTGATCACCTACATCAGCCGAGTGCTCAAGCGCCCCGTGCGCTGGGTGGAGGACCGGGTCGAGAACATGATCGCCAGCGGCCACGCCCGAGACCAGCTTCACCACGTCGAGGCGGCCTTCGACGGCGAAGGACACATCACTGCCATCCGTGATCGCTTCGTGCTCGACTCCGGAGTGGCCTGCCCCTATCCGCTGAGCAGTGCCTACAACGTGGCCTCGCACTTCCGGAGCATGTACCGGATCCCGAACTTCGCGATCGATGCGGAATGCGTCCTGACGCACAAGATGTTCAACCTGCCATATCGCGGTGCGGGACGCCCGGAGGCGGCGTTCGTCATGGACCGGGTCATCAATGCGGTGGCCCAGGAGCTGAGCCTCGATCCCGCCGATGTCATCAGGCGCAACTTGATCCCGGACGAGGAGCAGCCATACCGCATGCGCATGCCGTATCGCGACGGCCACGAGGTCGTGTATGACGCAAGCGGCTTTCCAGCCGCCTTCGACCGCCTGCTGGAGCTGATCGGGTACGAGGAGCACCGGCGCACTCAGGCGCAGTTGCGTGCCCAGGGTGTGCACCGCGGGATTGGCCTGGCCACCTACGTCGAAGGAACTGGCGTGGGCCCATTCGAAAGCGGACAGGTGCACGTGGACGCCCAGGGCCATGTGGTCGTCCTCTCCGGGTGCGCGCCCCACGGGCAGGGCCTGGATACCACCATGTCACAGGTCGTCGCTGATGCCTTCGGCATCACCCCCGAGGACGTGGTCTTCAGGGCCGGCGACACTGCGCTCCTGCCGTACGGCGTGGGCACCTTCGCCTCTCGCTCAGTGGTCACCGCCGGCGCCGCCATCATCGAGAGCTCGAACCGGCTCTTGAAGCGGATCAAGGCGATCGCCGGCGAGATGTTGGAGATGGCGCCGGAAGACCTCGAGGTCGGCGCCGGGAGAGTGACCGTCCGCGGCGTGCCCAGCCGCGGAGTAAGCTTCAAAGAGGTTTATCGCGCCGCGAGCCCCGGCCCCGGTGCGCGGCTGCCGGAGGGCATGGACGCCGGTGCGGCGGAGAGTTTCTACTGGGTCCCGCCAACCGTCACGTGGGGCTTCGGCGTGGTCGGTGCAGTCGTCGATGTCGACCCCGAGACCGGCGTCGTCGACGTCAAGAAGCTGGTCATGCTTCACGACTGCGGCCGCGTCATCAACCCGCTGATCGTTGAGGGCCAGATCGAAGGTGGCCTGGTCCAGGGCATCGGAGCCACCCTTTACGAGCACGTCGTCTACGACGAGTCCGGCCAGCCCCGGGCCACCACCTTCCTCGACTACCTCTTGCCGACTTCCGCCGAGGTGCCGGAGATCGTCCAGGAGCACCTCGAAGGAACCCCGTCGGACCGCAACCCGCTGGGCGTCAAAGGCGTCGGCGAGTCCGGGCCGATCTCCCCGCCGGCCGCGATCGCCAACGCCATAATCGACGCACTATCTCCGCTCAAGATTCAGCTCAACGAGTTGCCACTCTCGCCCGCCACTGTCACCGCCGCTATTGAGCGCGCCGGCGGCTGACACTCGGCCTGTCATATCGCGGCCACTCCGGGCATTGATACAGACCATATGGGCCGGCGGCAAGCTTGAGGCGACACAACGACCGGCGCCTCGCGCATAGTCTCGCGTGGACTGATGTCGGTCGAAGGAGGCACCCTCGGCCGATGACCGGGGGTGTGATTCCCCCGGCCTACTCGTGCAGTCCAGCCGTGGGGGCAAGTAAAAGAGGTCGAAGACCGTCCACTAAGGGGAGCCATATCCTGAAATAAGAAAAGTCGGGGCATCAGCAGAACGCGCTGACAAGAGAGTTCAGGGGCGCACGGGCTCGCGCTCGAACTCCCACCGGAGTTGTTCGCTATTCGAATCAACCTGCTGGAATCCAACCCTGCGCAACACACCCTGGGAGGGCTCGTTGTCCTTATCGGTGAACGCGACGACCAGCTTTACGAAGGGATCTCTCCACGCTGCGTCGAGCAGCCCCTTCACAGCCTCGGTTGCGATGCCCTTCCCTCGTTGCGATGGCACCAAGCCATAACCGATCTCGACCGATCCGGTCGCATCCGGGGGTCCAAGGAATCCGCATCCACCAATCACCTGACCCGCTGCGCGAAGCGTGATCTTGTACGGAACGTACGCATCAGTTCTCGCTACTGAGTTTTGCACGACGAGGCCGGCAATCACGATGTCGCCTTCGGTCGGGTAGTCACTTGCCCAATCCTGCCGCCGTCCACCACTCAGAGCGGCGCGGGCGTCGGACGGTTCGACGGGCACCAGGTCTAGCCTCGCTGTTCGGATGATCACCGGTCCAGACTACTAGTCATACGGAGAAATTCACGGAATCTCGCGCACGGCCGCGGTCGGAGTGAGGCAGACGATCTCGAAGCGCGAATTGGACGCGAGCTGCTGCCTTGAAAATCGTCCGGCCTCGGGAATCCGCGGCGCCACTCGCACGCGCTTGCTTGCGTACATGTGCGATGCAGGCGAGGATGTGTGCTAGGCGACTATCACTACATGCAGCTTGCAGTCTGGACGATATTTTCGAAACCCAACCCCCCAGCTCAGTCGACTGGGAACTCCAATGGTTACCGAGAATCTGTAGGGTACCCGGGGGCAGGGTCACGCGCCCAATCGCCCGCGCTCCCTGGAAGCGGCCGACCGATTAGCCAGTGGTGGCCGAACGGATCCGCGACCCGTCCCTGGCGCAACCCGTAATCCTGGTCTTTGATCGGCGAGACCTCAATCGCGCCGGCGCGAATAGCTTGCGCGGCGACGGCATCGGGGTCTGAGACGAATAGGTTGATCCGTACGGATGTGCCGTCTAGGGTCTCCGGACTAAGGTTGCCCGCTTCTGGAGCCTCATCGGCTATGCGGAACCGGGCCTCGGCGATGGCCATCTCGACTACGACCCTTCCGTTCGGATAGGTGTTCCGATGAATCTCCCGCGCAGCGAATGCGCGCTCGTAGAAGGGCACCGCTGAAACCGCGTCCCTGACCGTCAGCACGGGTGTGATCCTAGTTTCGGAGGGCATACGGACACTATGCACGCGAGCCGCCCCATGAGTTCGCGTCTTGAATCTCATAGGCTCCTCAAAGCCATGACAATCAGGCCTAAGTTGCGAGTCGGACGCGCAAGGGGGCTAGCGAAACATGATCTAAGAGCTCACGAACCTCAAGGGTAGGAGCGAGGAGAAAAGTTCGAAGAGCGTCCACTAAGGGGAGCCAGTTTGGATGTTGACTCGCCCCTAGATGTTGCGCTTCCAAACCGACAACCACCGTGTGTTCGGGATGTGCGTCTCGACTCAGCAACCCTAGTAAGGACTCGAACTTTTGGGCGAGTTTGCCTTGGTTGGTCGGTGCGCATCACTCCACGCTGGACCTTGTACGTGCACCTTCGCAACCTTCCACTCCAGCAACTTGCGGAAGAAGCCGGTCATGTTCTCAGCGATCCGCCGAGCTTCTTCCTCCGAGAGCACCTTCCCATATCTTCGGCTCCAAATCTCAACCGTCCGAACTGATCGCTCTTCAGTCCGACCCTTGGGCGCACTGTCACAGACAAGTCGATCACCCTCATGTTTGTTACCCCGACCCAAGTGTGGTACAATTGCTTGCGAACGTGGCACGATTAGCCCCGAAGGAACATGTGACCCTTCGATTGCGCACCGCGATCAAACATGCTCTTACTCGTCAAGCGAACAAGGAAGGCTTGAGCCGGACTGGCCTGGCTGAGCGATATCTCGAAGAGGCGATTCGAATGGCAGAGCATCCAGGAGTTATTTTTCGAGCCGGTCCCGCCGGCCGGCGAGCGGCAGTCGTAGGTGGACCGGATGTCTGGGAGGTCGTCGAAACGTTCCTCGCCGAAGGTCGCGACGTCGACGCCACTGCTCGGTATCTCAATCTACCCCTTGGCCTAGTCAGATCAGCCATCGATTATTACGCCGACAACCGTGAGGAAGTCGACGAATGGATTCGCCGGAATCGGCTCTTGGCGGATGAAGCGGAGGCGGCGACCGTGCGTCGCCGACGTGTGACTAGCGGTTGAGGCTGCTCCTGGATGAGCATTATTCGCCTGCATTAGCCGACCAACTTAGCAAGCGTGGCCATGACGTCGTTGCGGCTGCGGATGACTCCGAGCTCAAGGGCCGCGAGGACGGCCAGCTCCTTTCGTGGGCGGTCGCACAGCGGCGGGCGGTAGTCACGGAAAATGCTGCAGACTTCGTGGCGCTGCATGACCAATACATCTCGCGCGGAGAACGTCACTATGGGATCGTGCTCACAAGCGCAAACCGATTCTCACGAAAACGTGCGGGAACCGGCCGCCTCGTACGGGCACTGCACGATCTCCTCGAGCAATTTCCGCGTGAGGACTCTCTCCGAGCGGATCTACGTTGGCTTGGGCTCAGCTGATCTCCGTTCAGTTTCGTTTGTGATCGCGCACGGGCCGGGAGCGGATCCGCTCCGCGTTGCTCCGTGAAATGGCTGGTTCTCGACGGATAAAGCGGCCTAAGTGGTGGATGCGCTGAACCAGGTAACCAACTTGAACGGCTGAAGTCTTGCTTTGCTTTGGTCGCGTCTACGATAGTGAGTGAGGTCGAGCGCTACTTGCGCACAGGAGAAACGGACCCGTAC
Source organism: Candidatus Micrarchaeaceae archaeon (assembly GCA_035534555.1). Taxonomy (GTDB): domain Bacteria; phylum Chloroflexota; class Dormibacteria; order Dormibacterales; family Dormibacteraceae; genus Palsa-872. Next base: position 3,119 of record DATLRQ010000018.1, on the reverse strand, counting down.
ATGGCGGCCTGGCTGGGGAATTGGAGTGTGAGGGCTCAGGGGTCGAGACAGGACTTACGCACAGCCCTTGTCCAAGAAGTGCATCGGATCGGCTCCGGGCGGTCACACCGGCCGGCGCCTTTATACGACTCAGTCGCCCTCGTTCGGCAAAAAGTCCGCCCGATGGTGGATGGGCTCTTTCCTCACTCCGAGCGTGATGCAGTAATGGCTGTTCTCAACCACGCAGTCGTTTTCGTCACGAGCGAGAACATCGACCGGTTGCTGCTTGAGCAGCGATGGGACCGGACTGCCTGGAACATCGCCAATCTGCATCTCTTCAGCCTCGGAGCCGAACTGCTGGGCCCTGATGCCGAGAGGCTGGTCGGGCTGAGCGAGGAGACCACCTGCTATGTCTCCCCTGTGTACTTCGAGAGGCAGGATGCATTCGCCGATTTCCTTGTTCACGAGGTCGCACACATCTTCCACAATTGCAAGCGTGCGAGCGCGGGTCTGAGGCAGACGCGCAAAAGGGAGTGGCTGCTCGGCATCGCGTTCCACAAGAGGGAGACGTTCGCCTATGCGTGCGAGGTCTACTCGCGCATCGTCGAGCGCGCACCGGAGATGGCAGCGAGGCGCCGCCTGGCTGCGCGGTTCGAGGCACATGACCACTTTTCCGATTCCCGCGTCGACCTGCATGAATTGACCCTGATCGTCCGCGAGGGGGCTAGCATTCGCAACGGCTGGCGTGCCATTCTCAGGCGCTGTGCATATGGCACCAGGTGAAAGATCTGGGAGCATGACCGTTATTCGGTGCACGGCAAAGTTGCTCAAGCTGGTGTCCGGCTCGCCGACCACGAGGAGCATGGAGCCTCACCCGACCGATTGGTATGCCAACCTCCTATGGCTGGACGGGCGGAAGTGTCTTCTGATGGCGCATTCTTCAACGCTCTTTGCGGTCTTCGAGCCCGAGATCGCCAAAGCGAAGGTGATTCCACTTGGACGGTTTGCGCTGTCCTTGATCGAGCGTGAGCTCACTGCCGAGGGCCTGCCTCAAGACACATTCGGGCCAATGGCTGCCAGTGACTTGGTGATTGGCCGTACGTGCAGTCGCAGTGTGCTCGGGACGATGACCGACATGCGATATCAGATCGAGGCGGCCGTATATCAGTCGGGTGGGCTGCAGCGGCTCGACCTGGCCGGCCTCAACCGGTCGTTGCGGCGGATCCCGTTCGGCGCGGTCAAGTACGCGCGGGCCATCGACTTGGCGCGGCAGGTGGTCGGTTCAGAGGTGTCCACGAAGTCTTCCCGGGCCGTTGCGACCGCCGAACGCCCGAGGGATCGTATCAATGAGGTGCTGCAGGAGTTTCTGGCAGCCAGGCGCAAGACTATTCGTGCCAGGAACCATCGCAACTACGAGGCGATCATCGAGTTCTTCCGGCGGAGCCTCAACGGTTACGCCTATGAGAGTCTTTCGACGTTCGAGCGGAAACGCTTCCAGGAGGCGTTCGATGCCGGGGACGAGGACGCTTACTGCGAGCTGTTCGGTGCGGACAAGATCCCTGGCGAGGTTGGCTCGTTCCTGGGCGACTTCATGGTCCGCAAGGTCATCGCCCCGAGCTCGGTGATCGCGGCGGCAGGTCCCGTCATCGCGGACCTCCTCGACTGGCTTGTCACGGAGGGACTGGTGAAGGCAGAGGACCTCGTCGATGCGAGGGAGAGGGCCGTGACCACGGGTTCGGACTTGCCCAAGGCCGAGCGCCTCGCAAGGCTCCTTTATGGCCTCGCCGAGCGTTCGACGCTGGATGCCCACTCCCTCGCCGACGACGATTACATCGAGGACTACCTCACCATCAGCCGGGTCGAGCCCGGAGTGTTGTGGTTCGAGGGCGGGGTCGGTCCCCTCGTAGTCGGCGAAACCGCGAGCCGAATGGCGGAACCCGGCTGGTCGATCAACATAGTTATGGGGAGACAGGGCGGACGCTGGCACGTTCTCGAAGTCGGAAACGTCTACCCGAACTGACAAGTTCCTGTGCTCGTCAAGGCCTGTGAATTGGTTCGCGCGTCAGGCTGAGAGCACCGCGAGGGAGTCGAACTTTAGGCGTTGGAGGTGCTACACGAGTCGGCGTATCAGTCGATTCGGGGAGGCGATCAACCACACGCGCCCGCAGAAGTTCGTTGTCAGAGCGCAGGTCTGGGACCGCCGCCAATGCCTCCTCGAGTTTCGATTCGAGGTCGCGGACTCTGTCGTCCTGACTGGACATGGTTAGATTCTGCTAGTCCTTCCGGGGATCCGCTCGGCGCCCGGGGGGCTCGTGGGTTTCACGATGCCGCAGTCAACCTACACGACGGCGACGAATCGCCATGCGCGTCGTGCCAGGCGCCGATCGCCCTAGGGGCTTACAGATGAAGCGAGAGTCGAAGACTCCGAGCAAGGCGAGGCTTGATGCGATGGTGGACGAAGCCACCGTCGACTGCAACAACGAGTCCGAGCAAGCAACAGGCCTGTTCACCATGATTGAGGAGCACCTCGCGCTCCCGTTCGAGACGCTTATTCTGGGCGTGCCTGTCACGGTGACCAAGGTGGATATCTCCGACCACGACGAGATCATCGCGATATGCAAACGCGGAGGCCTGACGCAGCGCATCGCGATTCTAGACATACCCTTGCCCTCTCCCGCGCCGGCCGGCGTCGAATGGATTGCGGCTTACCGCCATTGGAGGCTCTAGAGTGACGCAGCGCTCTTAGGCTAAAGTTAAGGCCTGAAACTTAGCTTCGGTGGGGTGCTCCCAAAAGATCCTTTGCCATGATGGCTCGCGCAGGTCACTTCGTTCAGCAAGCCGCTGGCTTCAAGGCGTTCGTACCGGCGGACTTTCCGCCACGCGACCTCGTCATTGATGCAGGCCGGACTCGCCTTCTGACCGCCGCCTATCAGGCGCTCGGACGGCTCGTCGGCGCGGCCGACTTTGTTCCCAATCCTGACCTGTTGATCGCGGTCTACGTTCGCCGCGAGGCCGTGCTGAGCTCTCAGATCGAGGGGACCCAAGGAACTCTGGACGAACTCTTCCAATTCGAGGTCAGTCCCGAGGGCATGGAGCGTCCGCGGGACCTCGAGGAGATCGTCAACTACGTCCGAGCGCTC
>DATLRQ010000017.1:0-14420 GCA_035534555.1 Candidatus Micrarchaeaceae archaeon | reverse complement strand
GGCAGGGGTGAGAGGCTCAACTTCCACTGGAAGACCGTCTTGCTGCCGCCACGGATGGCGGAGTACGTCGTCGCCCACGAACTAGTGCACATTCGTGCGGCCCATCACACCCCAGAGTTCTGGGAGAAGCTCGAACGCGCGATGCCTGACTTTGCCGCACGCAAAGAGTGGCTCGCTATAAACGGGGCAGCCGCCACCGCAATCTGAGGCCGTTCAGGTTCAGGGTTTTCGCACCGATTCCTCGAAGTCGGTGCCGGGCGCGCCGCCCCTATCCCCCGACGGACGTTCTCGAGCCTGGTGAGCCGACCGACACTCTTGCGGTATGGCAAGAGAAGGCCGTCCACGCTGCCAGACCCGAAAGACCTTGGGGAGAGAGACGGCCGGCCACAATAACGGAAGCGAGGGGGAGCGGAGAGAAGCCTCGTAAGCCGCCTGTCTCGCTAGTTCCGTCGCCGCATGGCTAAATGCCCGCCGAATCTGGGTTAATCGAACTTGATGTCGTCCGCGGCGCGACGGACTTCTTCTGCGTGCTGCCGCTGGCGCTCGGCTCGGCGGTCCGCCGCAAGCCGCTCCGCCTCTTCGTCTGCGGCGCTCTGTCTATTAGCCACTTCCACCGCGAGTCTCAAGGTGTCTCGGTGGTAAATCTTCACCTCCTCGAGAGTAGTCCCATCGAGCACGATCCGATCGGCCACGACGGAAGCTATGCCCGGTCGATGCATGGTCGTGAATGACGACGGATGGTTCCATGCTTCGACGAAGAGTTGAGTCCACCTGGCCCCCGGTTGGCGAGACAACTGAATTGGCACCCGGTAAAGCCCACTACCCCTGGTTCCATCGAGCCGTGGCGCGGTTACCTCCTCCGTTACCACCCGGATGAGGCTTATTGCCTCCGCAACCTGTTGGCTACGTGGTTCTTGGTTGGTTTGGGACGCCGTGGGATCCAGAGGGCCTTCCGGACGGGGCGCCACTGCCGCCCCTTCGGTACGTGGTTCGCCGGCAACCCGTGCGCGAACTGATGCTAGGGTCGCATCGAGGCGGCGGTAGCTGTACACCTTCAGAAGCGAGGCTGCAGCTGCCGTTAAATCCTCTGTGATCCGATCTGTGGTCGTGACTGGGCTCTGGAATTGCCAAGGCGGAATCATGTGTGCTTCGGCAATTCGTTGGGCGGGCGGTAGATTGCCGAAGGCTACCCCGTTAATGGAAGGGCCGTCGACAGGATATGGATTGAACGCAAGTCCGACGGCCACGTCGCTGAGCCCGGATGCAGCGAAGATCGGGCGCGTCGCCGAAAGAGCGTCGATCCACCACTCGACAAGATCGGACATCACAATCTGTCCCCCCTCGGGCGTTATGGTCACTTCCATGGCGCGCATCATTACCACCACTGGACCCGGGAAGGCCTCGCCTATCCAGAGTGCCTGCGCGCTGTCACTCCCTCGCCGCACCCACGACGCATAGTCATCGGTCTGACGTTCACAGTGAGCGTCGGGCGCCAATGAGAGGAACGAGGCTTGAATTACGTCATGGGCTTCGTCGTCGAGAGGTGCTTGGCGTTCCGGCACAGCGCCAACTACGACGACTGCCCAGGCCTGCGAATTAGGGGCTCGAAGGTGGGCATGAAAGTGCTTGCCAGGCTCACTTGGGGCGACACGCATGGTCGCCGGCCCGCTAGGGGTTGGTCGGCCAAGGATGCGTTGAAGGTCGTTTGCAACGCTCTTGACGCCGCGAGCAGACTTAGCAGCCACTCGATCTGCGAGCAAAGGCGAGAATGCCCGAACGTCTGATTCGTTTACGCCGTGCCAGACCGGGAGAATCACTTTTCGGCCATCCCTCTCCAACGCGTTCAGGCCATTCAGCTCTTTGTTCGGCCACTCCTTGTCGAAAAAGGCCTTACTCAGGATGACGACGCCGTACTCCGACGCGCGGAGACCAAAGTCAATTGACTCGCGAAGCGAGTCGCCAATGTCCAGGCTGAATTCGTCGTACCAAACACGTAAGCCGCGTTGGACTAGCTCCTCGGCAAGTGGACGCACGAATGCGCTTTTGTCCTCAGTGGCATGGCTTATGAAGAAGTCATAGTCATACGTCGTCTTTGTGCCGGCGTCACTGTGGTCCGAGTCGGACTGGTGTCGCGGTTCGTGTGCAACTCCGGCTCGCGGATCTGATTCCGTCTTAGTACCTCCGTCGGTTGCAGCGGCGTCATGAGAGGTAGTCGGGATCAAGGCATCCTTCTGAAGACTTCCAAGGAGGGCCGACTCATCGTGATCGAGGTCGATCCGAGTTCTCGGTAGCATGCCTCTCTCGTCCAAAACGTGCCAAAGGAGATCGAGCACCTGTGTCTGCGCCGTTGGATCTTTGTCAGCATCGGTCACCACAGCCATGGCGCGCGCCAGCTTATTCGAGCCTGAACCGGCCCGCTCCTCGATACCGAACAGCATGAAAAGGTTGTTGAGTTGGCTGTGCGTATAGGCTGCCAGCACATTCGCGAACAATGCCAGTGACTTCCTGGAGAGACCGCGTGGCGGGATGTTCAACTCATTGTCCAGTTCTGGACATGTTCATTCGCCCCGGCACCGGGCTTTTCGACGGGAATGGTTCCAAGGCGGAGGGCAGCGAGGCTGCGGTCTAACAAAGCTTGGTCACGAGCAGATATTAGGGCCGCCGAATTGCTGCCAAACGGTCTTCACTGCTGACTTCTACGGGTGATGCAGCGGACCTCATAGAAAGGCTCCAGACGACGGCATCGATGCAGCCTTTACGCTGGCCTTGCTGTTGGCTAGATCATCAGACGCAAAGTGTCTGTTAGCGGCGTCTCAGATCCATGTCAGCCCGCAGGCGATCAATCGGTGGCTTATCGACTCTGTTGCCTGCTGCCGTGTGTAACATGTCCAAGGGTTCGCAGGAAGACGATCCGGCGGACTCCCAAACGGTTAATGGACCGTTGGGTTAAGGGCCCATTTGGGCCGGTTCTGTATTCAACACGACCACAAGGGTCTTCAAAACCGTTTGCGGGGCGCTGTTGATTCGTCCTGGGTGGGTTCGATTCCCATCCATCCCCGCCAGACTTTCTTGAAGCCCTCTTCCAAGGTAAGTTGAATACGGAAACCGGTCCTCGGGGCCGGTTTTTCGTCGTTTAGGGCACCTGTAAAACCAGGGCCCAGGAGGAGGCAGACCAGTGGCAGTTGCGCGAATAACTACCCCGAAACCGTTGGGTTTTTCAAAAACCGTACGCGCCTTCGGGAGCCTGACCCGGGAGCCGGAGGGAGTCCGTGGCCGACCGCGAAACGTGTTGCCGGCGTCAATTCCCCGGCCGCTCCCGGAGTCTCGGCTCGAGCCGGCGGCGGAGCACGGCGGTGATGTCGCCCTAGAGGCTCTGGTCCGCGAGTGGCTGCTCGAGCTCAAGGTCATGGGCCGGAGCCCCCGGACCATCGAGTGGTACGCGCAGAAGATGCGCTCCTACCTCGCCGCCAGCAATTCAACCAGGCTCTCCGAGCTGACCGCCTTCGAGCTCAAGCGTTTCCTCGGCGAGCAGCGCGATCGCGGGTTGGCGCCGAACACGATTCATGGCTTCTTCGAGACGCTGAAGGCACTTGCCAGCTGGGCGCAGCGCGAGCACTACCCGGTCGACGCCGCGTTGTTGCGAATGCGGGCCCCCAAGGTGCCGGAGAAAGAGATGGAGACGTACAGCACGGAGCAGCTGAACACCGTCTTCGCGGCCACACCGCCAGGTTGGGCCACCCTGGCGATCCAGATCCTGCTCGGTACGGGCATGCGCCTGGCCGAGCTGTGCGCTCTCACGATCGACGACGTCGAGGATGAAGGTGAGGTCACCTTCCTCAAGATCCGCAGCGGCAAGGGCGCCAAGTTCCGCCGCGTCCCCATCAGCAGTCGGCTCCGCCGGGAACTGGTCCGCTACCTGAACCGATGGCGCCCCGAGACACATGACCGAACCCTGCTTATCCTTTCCGATTCTCGGCCAGTGAGCGCGCCCACGCTATCGGAGCTCTTCCGCCGCATCCACCACAGGGTCGGTTTCGGTGTCCGGGCTCACAAGTTTCGGCACACCTACGCGACCGAGTACCTGCGCCAGGGCGGAGAGATCGAGCGCCTGCGGCGGATCCTCGGCCACACCACGTACGTAATGGTTATGCGCTACGTCCATCTGGACAAGGGCGACCTGGCCCGCGACGTGGACTTGCGATCACCGTTCTGAGACCCGGGGCCAATCGCCGACAATCGCGAGTCGAGGAAATGGGACTGTCAGGAGAGGAGTACGGCGCGTGTCATCTGTCAGCGTCAGATCGTCGGGACGCTGCTCCCTACACGGCGATCCGCCGTGGAAACGTGGCGCGGTACTCGTCGGCCATGGCGCGGACAGTGGCGTACTCGGTGGCGGTGAAGGTCGTCATCCATGGCTTGCTCATGCCAGTGATCACGACAATGGCGGGACCGGATAGGCCGCGTTTTTTCAAGCCGGCGGCATCAGGGTTCTCTAGCACGCAGAACAAGCGGTATTGAGTGCGGTTCGGCGAGCCTTGTTTGCGCACCTCGTAGAAGCCCGACATATCGCCGTGCATCGCCTCCCACATACCGCCCCCGGAGAAGCGCGGCGGTGGCGCGTCAGCCACTGCCGTCAGAACAGCGAGCATCGTGGCGCGCACGTTGGTGGGCCAACCAGTGTCGAGGAGCACGTCGAGCCCAGGGGTCGCGCCACCAGGAGCGCGGTAGTAGAGGACATCCCAGGCCACTGCCCGGGAAGATTAGCCCCCAGCAGCAGCAGCCCGCGGGCTTACGCGGCGAGGGTGCCGAGGGACGATCCGGATGTCCGCGTCGAGTGCCGAGGCGAGGGCGACCACAGTGCGCAGCTCGGGGTTCACCTGAGCCGTGAACAGGCGCCGAACGACGGCAGGTTGCTTGCCGATCTGCCGCGCGAGCTCTGACTTGCTGCGACCTGATTCGGCGCGTAACTGGTCGAGGGTATTCATCACGGCGTCGACCTGGGCGATAAGGTCGCGGGCGCGCAGGAACTCCGCCCGAAACTCGGGGTCCTGCATCTGCTCATCGAGCAGGCGGCTGTGGCGGCTTGTGTCGAGATGTGTCGTAGTCATGCGATCTGCTCCTTGTCGAGGCATAGCGTAGCACAGATGCAACGCTTGCGTACCATAGAAGTTACGCAGTTGGGAAACGCCCCAAACCAGTGGGCTGGACCCGGGCGGCGGCGCGCCAATCGCGTGGCCGAGGACCAGGCTACGTTCGGAAGCCGAGCGCGGTGGGGTCGAGCGCCTTGGTCAAGCGCCCTCGCAACCTCCGGGCCGTCCGCCGCCGGCACCGGATGACGTGCACGCAGCTCAGTGGGTCTAAGCGAGTCGCGTTTGAGTTCGGAAGCTCTCGTCATAGATTGACCTAATTCGCGGTTCGTGGCGTCTGGGCTTTCCACGTCGGGCAGCTGGTCGACGTTCAACTGGGCGTGGTGACGCATTGACGCAAGAATCGCCAAGTCCAAAGTAGCGAGTGTCGCAATCGGCTCGATGACGTAGGCGGAGCAGGTAGGACGTCCGCTTGCGAATCGAGTCGCCGGAGAAGTCACGGACGAGTCGATTCAGTGGACTGTCCTGACGCAGCTCCAACTCAGTCCTGAATTGCGAGGCCCGGCGCTGTGTGAAACGCCGCACCTGACGCCGTACCTAACGCCGTACCTAACGCCGCCCTCGAGCGGCTCACAAGTCGCCGATCCGATCGCCTTCCGCGAGGGTCAGACTCTGACCCGGAATCGGGGCCACATCAAACGAACCACTCGAAAGTTGCGCCACTACCTCGGTTGCCGATGTATTATGGCAGCCATGGCCGGGAGCGTCGTAGCTCAGTTGAAGAAGGGCAGCATCGCCGCCCTCCTGCTGGGTCTACTCCGCGAGCGCGAAATGTACGGCTATCAGATTGCTGCCGAGCTTCGTGAACGGGGCGGCGACAGCCTCTCCCTGTCCGAAGGCAGTCTGTATCCCGCCCTGCACCGGCTCGAGGCGGACGGTTTGGTCAAAGCGCGCTGGCAGAACGTGGACCATAACCGAACGCGGCGGTACTACAGCTTGACCGCCCAAGGGCGACGCCACGCGGATGCGAGCATCGCGGAGCTGCAAAGCTTCGCCCGGCTGATGATCCGCATGACGGGCGGGGCGCCGGCATGACCGAGGTCGCGCGGCGCTATCTAGATGCGGTAGGTGCCTGCCTCGACCTCGGTCCCGAGTCTGCCCATGAGGTGATGGCTGAGCTCGAAAACCATCTCATCGAGGAGGCCGCCCACAGTCCAGGTGACCCCCAGGATGTAGCAGAGCAACGGGTCATATCCAGGCTCGGCTCACCGCGGAGCCTTGCAGCCCGGCTCAATCGAGGCCCTCGCGCACTGAAGGCCGGTGATCCCATCATCCGATTGTGGTTGTCATTCGATACCTACCGGCGTTGGCGGAAGGCGATGGCGGCCATCGCTGCCTATGTTCTCTGGGTCTTCGTTCTCCTGCTCCTGTCGGGTCCGGCTCTCTTGCGGCCAGGCTGGCCTCTAATGATCTTCGGCGTGGGCCAGTTGGCATTCTATTTCGCAGTTCGTTGGTTGAGCCTCTGGGTCTTTGATCACTTGACGCGTGACGAGGTTGAGCGTGTTGCCACCGCGGTGTTCTATGTGGGGGTGGCCGGATACCTCGTCGACGTCGTCATCGCGATCAGTTGGTGGGATCTGGATAAACGGCTGCTGCTGCTTTGGATCGGTGTCGTGTTGGTCATCACAACGCTCATGGCTTTCCGGCTGGCGAAAGCGAAGCAACTGCGTCCGAAACCATGGATCGGAGTCGAGAGCGGGGGCGGGCCACGGCTGACTCAAACCACATAGCTACGCCATGTCCCCGTGTTCATTGCGACTGGCGTTTCGGCGCGTTGCCGATCATGCTGACACGCGACAACTAGTCCATTCCCGGCATCCTTGTCGCACTTGTTTGTCACTCGTAACCTAGCGGTGTCCCCGGAAGACGATCCGGCGGACTCCCAAACGGTTAGTGGACCATTGGGTTAAAGGCCTTTCAGAGCCGGTTCTGAATTCAACACGACCACGAGGGTCTTCAAAACCGTTTGCGGGCGTCCGTGGACGTTCGCCCAAGTTCATCTATGTCCGCCAGCGTCCGTACTCGAACCGGTTGACAGCCAATGACAGCCAAGAAGATCACGCCCGCAGGCTCGGCAGCTAGATGGCCTTTGACCAAACAGCGTTTCCCACCCGCGATTTTCTAGACCGTTTGCGGTCCAGATCCTCTGCGCGCGTCCTTATAGATGTCGGACGGCAGCACAGGCCGGTTGCCGGCCCGCCAAGGTCGTTATGGTGGACGCGATGCGGCTACGCGTGGCTGCCGTCCTGGTGTTGCTCATCGGCGGCTATCTCGGATTCAACTACTTCATCCGGCCCATCCCGGCCGTCGGGGCGGTGGCGTCGATCCCAGCCTCCACCACCATCGATGGCTCCGCGCCCGCCATGCCCTGGCCGTCCGCGGGTTCGGCGGCCATCGGCGTCTCTAGCCTGGGACTGATCGAATCGTCCGGCCGGGAAACGCCCGCCCCCGCGGCCGGCCTGGCCAAGGTGATGACAGCTCTGGTCGTCCTTGAGGACAAACCGCTGAAAGGGGGTGATCCGGGCCCCTCCGTCGCCATCACGGACGCGGACGTTCAGGCGTACCAGGCCGACAGCGCGAACCATCAAAACGTCGTGGCAGTGCAATCCGGCGAGCAGCTCTCCGAGTTTCACGCCCTGCAGGGCCTTCTGATTCCGTCCGCGGACAACATCGCTACCACGCTGGCTAGATGGGATGCCGGCTCGGTCAATGCCTTCGTCGCCAAGATGAACAAGCGGGCCGACGCGCTCGGCATGACCCACACCAGATTCGCCGACGAATCAGGTGCTTCCGCCAAAACAACCAGCACCCCGAGCGACCTGGTGAAGCTCGGCCTGGTCGCCATGAAGCAGCCAGTGCTGGCGCAGATCGTCGCGCAGAGCCAGGCCAGCCTACCCGTCGCCGGCACCGTGCGGAACCTCGACACCGCCCTGGGTCAGAGCGGCATCATAGGCATCGAGACCGGAAACGGAGACTTCCTGTACGCGGCCTCCGAAACGCTGGGCGACTTCACCGTCACCCTCTTCGGCTGCGTGATGGGCCTGGACTCTCTGGACAGCGCCTTCACCGCCGCCAAGGCGCTGATCGCGGCCATGCGACCGGTGGTTAAGGTGGGCCGCGTCCTCTACAAGGACAAGATCGTTGGGAGCTACGAGTTGCCCTGGGGGGACCACACGGACCTCTTCGCCACTGACAACGTGGACCTCGTCGAGTGGCCCGGGATGGTCCTGAGGGAGATCGTGCACGCGCCTGCCCTCACGGTCACCCAACCTATCGACCCCGGAACCACCGAGGGCGCCTTGCACATCACTCTGGGTGGGTACACGCTAGACATCTCGCTGACGACCGTGGATGGGCTCTATCCGCCTGGCAAGTTCTGGAAGCTACTCCGTATCTAGTGAGCTGAGCTCAGGCCTGGTGCGGCTACTAGAGGACACGAAAGGACACGAAGGCCGAGCCGATTGAGTTCAGGCGGACCAGAGCGGAAATGCGAGGACACGAAGGACACGCCATGACGGCGGTTCGGGACCGTGCGTTCGAAGGAGGCAGAGGTCCCGACAGCCAAGCTGACAGCCATTCGGCCCAAGGTGACAGCCAACACGGCGGACGTCCATGGACGAGGGCGCACGATCGCGGACCGCAGATGCTTTCGACTGAGCTGCAGCGGAGGTTAGCGGACGTCCCTGGACGGCAGACACGCGGTCTTCAAAACCGTTTGCGGGGCGCTGTGAGGCTTCCTGGGTGGGTTCGATTCCCATCCATCCCCGCCAGACCTTTCTGGAAGCCCTCTTCCAAGGTAAGTTGAATACGGAAACCGGTCCTCGGGGCCGGTTTCTCGTCGTTTAGGGCACCTGTAAAACCAGGGTCCAGGAGGAGGCAGACCAGTGGCAGTTGCGCGAATAACTACCCCGAAACCGTTGGGTATTTCAAAAACCGTACGCGACTTCGGAAGCCTGACCCGGGCGCCGGAGGGAGTCCGTGGCCGGCCGAGAACCGTGTTGCCGGCGTCAATTCCCCGACCGCTCGCGGCGTCTCGACTCGAGCCTGCGGCGGAGCACGGCGGTGATGTCGCCCTCGAGGCTCTGGTCCGCGAGTGGCTGCTGGAGCTCAAGGTCATGGGCCGAAGTCCCCGGACCATCGAGTGGTACGCGCAGAAGATGCGCTCCTACCTCGCCGCCAGCGATGCAACCAGGCTCTCCGAGCTCACCGCCTTCGAGCTCAAGCGTTTCCTCGGCGAGGTCCGTGATCGCGGGCTGGCGCCGAACACGATTCATGGCTTCTTTGAGACGCTCAAGGCACTTGCGAGCTGGGCCCAGCGCGAGCACTACCCGGTCGACGCCGCCCTGCTCCGGATGCGCGCACCCAAGGTGCCGGAGAAGGAGATGGAGACCTACAGCACCGAGCAGCTGAACGCCCTTTTCGCCGCCACACCGCAAGGCTGGGCCACCTTGGCAATCCAGATCCTGCTCGGCACCGGCATGCGCCTGGCCGAGCTCTGCGCTCTCACGATCGATGACGTCGAGGACGAGGGCGAGGTCACCTTCCTCAAAATCCGCAGCGGCAAGGGCGCCAAGTTCCGCCGCGTCCCAATCAGCAGCCGGCTGCGCCGGGAGCTGGTGCGTTACCTGAACCGTTGGCGCCCCGAGACTCACGAGCGAAACCTGCTAGTCCTTGCCGATGCTCGGCCGGTGAGTGCGCTCACGCTATCGGAGCTCTTCCGCCGCATCCGCCACCGCGTCGGCTTCGGGGTCCGGGCACACAAGTTCCGGCACACCTATGCCACCGAGTACCTGCGCCAGGGTGGGGAGATCGAGCGCCTGCGGCGCATCCTCGGCCACACCACCTATGTGATGGTCATGCGCTACGTCCATCTGGACAAGGGCGACCTGGCCAGGGACGTGGACTTGCGATCGCCGTTCTAACCGGCGGTCCCCCGGCGCCGGCGGCACCAAATCGAGGCGAGGAGAAGACTGGACGACGCAGGAGCAGATGGACCGCACCTTGCGGTACGCAACTTGCGTGGTTGCGGGAAGGGAGGAATCTCTTCCGTCGATTGGCAGTACAGGGTTAGGATCGCCTAGATTCGCAGCTTCCGGAAGCGAGAGCCAGTCAGGCGGTCCCGCTCTTGTCGGAGAGCAGCTGCGGCCCGCTCGAGTTGCGGCAGTTGGTCGGCGCAGGCCTCGAGGTCGATTTGCCTGTAGCTCTGGACTTCGAAGGATGCGCCGGTTCGCACGAAAATCCAGGCGTACAGGTGGCCAGCGCGAATCGGCGCGTAAGCCTTGTAGACCTCCTCCTGGGCTTTCCAACTCAGGTCTCGAGCGAGCGCCAGTTCTGCCGCTCGATAGGCGGAGTCAGAGACAGTCAGCTCGCCCTCGTTGGACTTGTTCTCGACAACGTGGCTGAGGATCGTGTGATTCATCGCGAGCTCAGCGATCACGGTGTTGATGTAGCCCATCAGCTGGCCTCTCGCCTCGGCCTCCTGCCGTCGGATGTCCAGCGAGCGGATGCCGAGAGCGCCCAGAAAGCCGATCACCGTGCCTGCAAGCGCAACGACCCCACCGACCAGCGCATCGCTCATCGCGCGCGGATCACCTCAGGCACCTTCCTCGTCGTCGTCCTCCCGCCAAATGTAGGCGGCGAGCTTGTCGGCGAGCGGCTGCCCCTCCTTGATGAGCTCCCAGAAGGCCGATGGCGCGATGCCTTCGCCGAGCGGTCGCGCCCCAAGGAAGCAGAGCGCGGCGTATCCCTCGCGCCTGGCGTACCAGACGGCCAGGACGATGTTGAAGTCAGGTCCCACCTGGGCGATCTCGTACTGGTCGTGATGCTTCTTCGGATGCTGCCCGCGGCGCAGTTGGAGGTTGCCCAGCTGCAGCACCAATCGATCCGTATCGGCGCTCTCCTTCACGCGGCTGATGGTACGAGCGGCCTGAGGCGAGCCTACGATGCCTCCGTGACTGAGAACGTTGCGCTGGCGGTCGCGCTGATCGCCGTCCTGGGATCGCTGGCCGGCGTCTGGATCGGCTGGCGGCTCGGACGGGCTGAGCGCGTTGAGCAATGGCGTCGCGACCAGCAAATCGCGGCCTACTCCGAGCTGGTCGCAGCCAACGTGGAGGTTGGGCAGGCGTACGCGCTTGTATTCGTCGCGGAAACGTACGAGGAACATGGCGAGGCCGCACGCGAGACCGCTGCGAGTGTGGTCCGCTTCCACAACGCGACACATCGAGCGAGGATCGTTGCTTCTCACTCGGTGCGCCCGGTAGTAGACGAGCTCTACCGGCTGACCACCGAAGCTACCGACGAGTTAAAGAAGGTGAAAGCGGAGCGGAACGAACGAGCTGCCGACGACAACTTGGTGGCTGCGGTTGCGGTGCGCGAGGCTATCTCCGAGCAGGCGCGAGAGGATTTCGGGTTCGCCGGCGGGCGAGTTCGGCGCTGGCTCCGAATGCGACCGAATATCCGAACGGCTGGCCCAGCGCTCAGCACGGATTCAGAAGCGCGGTAGCGGACCTCGCTCTTCCTTCCATGTCGAGTGTCCTGCAAGTTGCATCCGGCGGCTGAAAGCTGCGTCGTGAACCCAAACCGTCAGCTCGCACATCCGCATGAGCGTGGGCCAGTGAACAGATCGGACGCGCGGCTTCGTGTCGTCCTCTGCCTCCCTCAGTCCGATCATGTTCGTCCAGAGTTCGCTATCGCGAATCTCAGCCGCGCGGGAGGTGCGGCGGCAAGCTGTTCAGCCTCGTCGCGTAGAACTCAACCCACGAGTCCATTCGATCCACCATGCCACGATAGGAGTCGGGCACCGGATCGTTGCGTGAGAACCGGTGCCATGAGCCCGATTGGTCCTCGCACAGAATTGCGATGCGTGACTGCGGAGGATCGCGATTGAACATGTCATTGCGCGGGTCGTCGCTGCGTCTCAACTTGACCTCCACCTTCCCGCCGGCGGCCACATGAATGAGCGTGGATCGCCAAACCTCTTCCTTCTTCTCGTGCATCACGCAGATCAAGACGTTGACAGCGGGGCCGCGTCCCAGGTTGCGTAGCTCGACCTCGACCTGATGCTCTCCAGCTTCTTCGGCGAGCCGGAGCAGCGGTATGTGGTCGATAACTAGAATGGGGCGCCACTCTCGCTCCAGCTGGTCGCGAAGCGTGCGAGTGGAAGCCTCAGTCGCCACCGCCTCGCGCTCTGTTGCCAGCGCTGCCGCCTTTGTCGCCTCCGCTGCGCTGCGCGTAGCCTCGGTAGCTCTTCGCATCTCAGCGATGGTGTTGACGTTCAGTTGGAGCAACACGGCCGTCAGTGCGGCCAGCACGATCGTCGCCACTCCGGTCGCGACCAAAGCGAACACACCCCCGCGGTCCGAGGGCAAGGTCGACGCGGCCACGTAAGACCCGGCGATCACGACGACGACGACCGCTACGCCAGCGACTAAGTCGCGCCAGCGAATCCTGATGTCTGTGCGTCCGTGCTGCTCATGGTCTTCTCGCATGTAGGAATTGTTCGTCAATGCGGCGATCGGCCGGGCTGAATTCTGCTACGCGGTCCGGTCAGACCGCCGCAACCGCCCAAGCCGTCGCTTCAGCCGCCTCTGAAGGCGATGCCACCAAGTCATGGGTCGGAATCCGCGCGCAGGGCGCCACACATCGCGACCCGAGTGAAAGCGCACCCGGACACCATTGAACAAAACGGTGCGGCCATAGCTGTGCTGATACTCGCTTTCGTGAGCCGACACCATGAACTCCTCGTACTTCGTCTCGAAGGCATGGGTCCGATCGACGATCGCGTCATCCGCAACCGGCACAGTCAGCGGGGGTGCTCCTTCGGAAAACGTGAGTTGTAAAGTGTGGATACGCTCTGGGTCGTTAGTGCCGTTGAAGATTCGAATCACGTAGAGCCATTCGTCGTGGCCGCCGGGAATCTGCTCGCCGTCCACTTCAACGCGAATCGCTAATCTCCGATCGAGGTTTCTCACAGCCCAGCCCGCGACCTTTAGGCCGAACGTTGCCAACCATGTGGGCGGAGCCATTGCTCGCATCGTAGCCTGCACCCGACTTTCGCCCCTCTGAACCCGCCTCAAACCCGGCCTAGCCCTAGCGGCGCTGCCTAATCGCCCCGTCCAGGCCGATTTCGGCCAGACGGAGGGTCGCCCTGCGAGCTCTTTTGGCGCCGTCTCGCCGCCGCCCTTAAACCAGCCTGGCCAGGTCAAGCCTCTCAGCCGGCTTGCGGCCGGCGGAATCGCTCACCGAAGGCCGCCGATCTGAGCTCCTGACCGGCCCTCCTGCTGGCCCGAACCCATAGAACGGGTAGGGCGGCGCGGTCAGGCTTCTCGCGGCTGCTCGTCCCACCGAGCCTGTTCCGGGTCGACTCGGCCGCTAGACATGAGCAGGGGCCAGCGAGTGAGCGACCCCTGCTTGCTCGGAAGGAGCCAAGCGCCAGTTCCCTGCGGGGTTTCGTTTCGTAGGGCTCACCGACTTGCGGATCCGCTCGCTAGCGGCACGACACGCGCCCTGAAGCCGACCACCAAAAGCCTGCGGCGTGATCCGGAGTTCGCTCGATCCGCCGGCGGTGATCCGCCGAGGCCGCGGCGGGAAATCCTGCTGTCGAGAGCCTTCCGGCGGTAGCGGCCACCTGAACGGTTCGACGGCCGGACTTTGCACGAGCCATCAGAACACCAGCGCAGTGGGCGCGGCTACCATACACGCCGATGCCCGATGCGCTGAGGATCTATCGCACTAGCGGGGAGGCGGCCGGCCTTGCCGTTGGCCGCTACATCTACAACTGCGAAGGCGTAGCGGTCGGACAGCAGCGGCAGGTCGGAGACGAGGTTCGTGTCTACAACCTCGATGGCGACTACGTTGGCGAGCTGATTGACGGAATGGTTGTCGATCACAGGTACTCCCACGCCAACACCTCGGCCCGGCGCCATGGGCCACGCGACGTGACATGCGGCCCCGCACGCGAGCCTCGTGCCGGCTACGAAGATCTGTGGCATCTGCTCCAGCCGCTGGCTGACTAAGGCGGTAGGGAAGTAGCTGCGTCGCGCGCGCGTTTACGAAAAAGTTGCCAAGTCAAATAGGTCGTGGCATCCGGGCGAGTGCCGGCGGGATATAGCCCCCTTGAGTTTCGGGCGGCCGGGCGAGGCTGCATCAGGGGGCCTCTCGTGTGTCTTTGGCATGGGTTTGGTCACGCTAGCTACCGCGCAGCAGCCCCGGATACTTGTTCTGGCGCAAGTCCTCGATTGCTTTGTCCGTCAGCTTCCATGCATCGCCCTTGAT
>DATLRQ010000016.1:0-2239 GCA_035534555.1 Candidatus Micrarchaeaceae archaeon | reverse complement strand
TCCGGAGCTAGGTAAAATGCGAGGGTTCGCTGAAGACGATCAGCGAGCCCCCAAACGGTTTATGGACCGTTGGTTTAGAGGCCCATTTGGGCAGGTTCTGTATTCAACTCGACCACAAGGGTCTTCAAAACCGTTTGCGGGCTTTGGAAATCCGAGCGGGTTGCTGGTGATCTAGATCGTGGCGATAGGGATCTTGGTCGCGGCAGCATCGGCGATGCGTTCCATGTCTCGGGGATCTGAGGTGACGATTCCGTCGCCACGTCGGATTGCGCCTTCGACGACCGCAACGTCGACGACGTTTGCGTGGCCGGAGCGTCCCACGAGAACCCCAATCTGCTTGGCCTGAGTCTCGGTCATAGCCTCCACCTCGCACATCGCGAGCAAGCGGGCCAGGCTCGCCTGACGAGCACCGCCGCGCCAGGCTTCTGCGAGCACCGGAGCGGGGACAGTCGGAACGACTTCCTCGGCGAGAAACGCGGCATGGAGTGCCCACATCCGGCGATTGTTGCGGTCGGCGGCGACCAGAGCGCCCGTGTCGTAGGTGACGCCCGGCAATCAGGCAGACCTACTGGACAGCCGGCGCCGACCCGGCTTCCGGAGCAGCGCCCGAGCTTGCTTGAGGGCGTCGGCCAGCTCAACCGCCGTCAATGCACCGTGGTCCGCCTCCCAGGCCGCGATCGCAGCCCGGCCTGCTTCCAGGCGGAGGCGGTGGGCGGCGGTTCGCGCGATCCATCCACTGACCGTGGTGCCCTCGGCGGCGGCGGCGCGCTCGATGTCTTCGGCCAGGTCAGGCGGGAGTGAAATCGACCTCTTCATCCGCAGGGCCACTCCACGTATGGTAGCACAGGCGGTAGGACAAATCGAGGCGAGTTGACACCTTATCCAGTGGACTTCGGTGGACTCTGGTGGACTAATCGACCACCGGAAATGGCAGGTCTGATCTCGAAAACGACTCTGGTGGACTCTGGTGGACGGTCAACCTTGTGCATGGCATTCAGAAGGTCAGGGGTTCGAATCCCCTCGGGTCCACCAAATGTTTGAGATCAGAATCGGGCCAGCCAATACGAAGTTGTGAGGCGCCCGGCGAATTTGCACCCTATCTTGCACCCTATCTGGCTTGCTGCGCCCGGTCAGCGCCGGCTCGTTAGGTCGGATGCGAGCGACGACGAGAGCGAAGAGTCCCTTAAGCGTGCTCAACGAGGGGATGTCGGAGGCAAACTAGCCGCGTGGACTGGGGCGCGGGCGCAGTCGTGGCGGTTGTCCTCGGTATCGCCATAGTCGGCGTCGCAGCGATCACCAAGGTCGGCATCAACATAGACCGCCGTCCCCGCAAACCCACTCGCATCCGCCGAGCCGAAGGCGAGTACCACCCTCCCGAGCCACCGGAGGGGCGGTATTGGGGATGAGCTTTCGATCAAGAGGAAACCGACTGCGTGTCTATCGCCGGGGACTACGCGCTTGGGTCATCGTCGGATGTTTCGCGATGATCGCGTTGATTGGTATCGACGGCCTCCTCATTGACCCAAGTGTCGGCGGCACGTCCTTTGGAGCGGCGCTGGCCGCTGTGTCCGGAGCGTATGCCTACATTCTTTGGCGCACAAGCAATGTCGTGCTCTACTCACACGGAGCGCTGGTTGGTACGGGAGTGCGACCTCGATGGATTGAATCGGGTCAGATTCGCGGAATCTCAGCAGAGATGGATCGAAACCTATGGGGCCGCGCCGGTCATGCACCGGTAATACAACTGACAAGCGGAGGTCACGTAAAGCTCGGCTTCTTCTTCGCAGCGGATGGGTCAAACCGTGATATTGCGCTTGATGTGGTGAATGGGCTCAACGCGACTCGTCCCGTCGGGATGAACGGATGAACCCATCGCTGGGCTTCGCTGTAGCAACGGCTGGACTCGTGACCATGGTCGTCGGTGTTGCCGGGACGAATGTCTTGTTGTTTCGATCTCTGCCCAAACTGTCGAAGCCGCAATTGATCCGTGCAGAGCCGATGGTGGCTTTCGAGTTCACGCTCTGGCTATTGGGATGGGCTGCAGTGGGCATGATCGGGATCACGATCCTTCTAGCGGGGTTAGTGCTAACCGGCGGCTTAGGAGTTTCCGAACAATTAACGTGACAGATGCGGCTATTTAGGATAGCCTAGGTTTGTGGATGTCGCGGCGACCATAGCGGAGCGATTTGCTTCGATCTCGCCTTATCTCGATGAACGCCAAGTGCGCATCTGGGTGGGA
>DATLRQ010000015.1:0-18718 GCA_035534555.1 Candidatus Micrarchaeaceae archaeon | reverse complement strand
GACGTAGAGGCCTCCTCTGAGCGCCGAAGCAATGGCTGCCACCAAGCTTGCAGCGATTGAGAAAGCCAGCACCAGCACCAAGCCGTGCTGGAACGGTCCCGATATTAGGGATGGGAAGAACGAGTGTCCGGTTATACGGGTCGCATCCGCGGAGGGCAACTGACCAAGGAGCGGTCCCAGCAGCGTTTGGAGGGGGTTGTAACCGAGGAAGGACGCAAATAAATAACCGATCGGCGGGAGGTTGGCCAAATGCTGAGCCACGGCTGCCGGTACGGCGTTGGCCGTGAGTCCGTTGAACATGGCCGTCGGAACCGTTGAGTTCAGACCGACGATCATCAGGGTGAAGAAGAGCCCGATCGAAAGCGGCATGCCGACGTTCTGGAAGGTCACCCGTATGCCCGAGGCGACACCTCGATGGCGGGCGGGCACACTATTCATGATGCCAACCGTATTGGGCGAAGCAAACAAGCCCATTGAAACTCCATTGGCAAAGATCAGCAGTCCGAAGACGGGAAACGAGAAATTGGCCGGCAGCAGCATCAAGAGCGCAAAGGTCACCGCCGCCATGAGCATCCCGCCGGTCGCGAATGGGCGCGCTCCATACCGGTCGGAGAGGATTCCCGAAATCGGGCCGGCAACCAGAAAGCCCACCGTCATGGGCAACATGTAGATGCCGGCCCATAGGGGCGTTTGCGTGTAGTCGTATCCGTGCAGCGGGAGCCAGATCCCCTGCAGCCAGATGATTAGCATGAACTGCAATCCACCGCGAGCGATCGCAGCCAACAGACCCGCGATGTTGCCGGCGGTGAAAGCCCGGATCTTGAACAGGTCGAGATGAAACATGGGATCCGAAGTCCGCGTTTCCCAATAGGCGAACATGGCGAGGATCGCCAAGCCGCCAACGACCATCCCAATCACCGAAGGGTTTCCCCAGCCCATCGCTGAGCCGCCATAGGGCTGCAGGCCGGATGTCATCCCGACCAGCACGAGAGCCAGACCCGCCGCGAAGGTGAGGTTGCCGATCCAGTCGATGCGGGCCGGGTGCCGTGTGCCGATCTCGCGGAGCTGCCAGAAGCCCCAGATAGTGCCGAGCAGACCGATCGGCACGTTGACGATGAAGATCCAGCGCCAGTTGATGCTTGCCAAAACCCCACCAACAACGATCCCAAGAAACGATCCGGCCATGCCGGCGATCATGTTGATCCCGAGGGCGAGCCCGCGCTGATTGGCCGGAAACGCGTCGGTGAGAATTGCAGCTGAGCTTGCCATCAGCATCGCGCCGCCGACCGCTTGAACCATGCGGAAGATGATCAACTCCAAGGCGCCGGCGGAGCCCTGGCTCCAGACCAATGAGAGACCGACGGCGGCGACGGTGAAGATCGCAAAACCGATGTTGTAGACCTTTGCGCGCCCGAACATGTCTCCGAGGCGGCCCGCCGTCACGACCAGCACGGCGGATACGACCATATAACCCATCAACAGCCAGAGCAGATAGCTGAAGTTGGCGGGATCAAGTGGATTGATCTTTATCCCGCGGAATATCACAGGCATCGCGATCAAGATGCTGGTCGCGTTGACGGTCGCTATCAGCATCCCGATGGTGGTGTTCGAGAGCGCTATCCACTTGTAAGCAATGCGAGGTGGGGTCGCGGTGGACTTCGGCCGAAGAACGACGACGGGCTTCAATCTGCCACCCTTCGGACGCTCCGCGCCAGCTCAACCAGGTGCCGCAGGCTGGCTGTGAGGCGCCGACGGTCATCATTTGTCATCGCCTCTACCGCTCGGTACAAATCGGAGCCGCGGAGGATCTTGAGTTGGCCCAACAGCCTCTCGCCTGCCGGCTCGAGATGAATCTCGACGTAGCGGCGGTCTTCGCCTTCACGGCGTCGAGTGACCAGACCGCGACGCTCAAGGCGGTCGACAATACGAGTCACCGAAGTCGGGGAAAGCTCTGCCTCAAAGCCGAGTCTTCCCGAAGTCTGCGGTGCTTCCCGCAATACGCGAAGCACCGACAGTTGGGTCAAAGTGATCTCTGCTTCCTGCCACAGTCTCGCCTGGATCGGCTCCGCCAACGCCATGGCGCCCAGGTAGGCAATCAGAGCCTCCTTGGTTTCGGTTTGCGTCGAGGCCGGGGCCAAACTACTTGTCATGACCGCAATCTTATACGCTCAGACAAATGAGCGACACGCCGATAGCGCTGCGCCTGCCCGCGAAGGCCCAGGACCGTTTGTTGCGGCACCAAGGTCGATGAACGATGGTGAGGGGAGTGCTCCTGCGCGCATCTCACAGCAGCCGTGTGCGTGGCTGGCTCGGCCGTTCGGCAATGGCACGCAAGGCGGTTTCACGCTTCATGCCGGGCGAACGCCTCGACGACGCGCTCGCGGCAGCGGCACGCATGTTCGGCCGCGACATTTCCACCCTGGTGACACTGCTTGGCGAGGACGTTACCGACCGGAGGCAGGCGGATGAGATCACCGGCCATTACCTGGACGCTTTGGCGGCCATCTCCGGTCAGCGCCTACCGACGCATCCATCGGTCAAGCTCACGCAGCTTGGATTGGGCGTCGACAACTCGCTGCTGGATGCCAACCTTGATCGGTTGGCAGGCGCGGCCTCGAAGGTCGAACGGCTGATCTGGATCGACATGGAGGGCAGCGCCACCACGGACGCGGCGCTGGCGGCTTATCGCCGGCTGCGCGAGCGGCACGACAATGTCGGCCTCTGCTTGCAGGCATATCTGCGTCGAACACCCTCCGACTTGCAGAGCCTGCTGCCGCTGCAGCCGCGGATCAGGCTCGTCAAAGGCGCCTACAGGGAAACCGCGGAGATCGCGTTCCAGTCACGAAGCGAGGTGTCGAGCGCCTACGGACTGATCGCGCTGCAACTGCTCAAGGCAGGCGGGCGCGGCCACCCGCCGCCCACGCTCGCGACGCACGACGTCCTGTTACTGAGGTCAATCCTTGCCACCGCCGATGTCGCGCGCGACCGCTACGAGATCGCCATGCTCTATGGCATTCGCAACGCTGACTTGTTGGCGCTGGTCGCCGAGGGGCACCGATGCACCGTTCTGATCAGCTACGGCTCGGAGTGGGCCGCCTGGTACCTCCGCCGACTCGCCGAGAGGCCGGCCAACCTGATGTTTGGGATCACGGCAGCGCTCAGGAGGTGACCGCGCCGATTGGCGCGAAGACGGCGGTGAAGTGGCGCAGCCCGGCCGGTTCGGAGACGATCCGGTAGCCACCGATCGCCGTCCGGCTCCGGGCCAGGAGTTGGGCCACCTCAATCACATAGTCGACGTGGCTTTGCGTGTAGACACGCCTCGGTAGGGCCAGGCGTACCAGGTCCTTGTCCGCAGGCACCGGTTGCCCAGTCTGCGGATCGGTGCGGCCGAACATTACTGTCCCCACCTCGATGGAGCGCACGCCGCCTTCGATATACAGAGCGCAGCTCAACGCTTGGCCCGGCAGGAGCTCGGGCGGTAGGTGGGACAGCATCGCGCGCGCGTCTATATATACGGCGTGGCCTCCCGGCGGCTCAACGATCGGTATGCCCGCGTTCCGGAGCCCCGCACCCAGATACTCGGCGCTGCGCAGCCGGTACCGAAGGTAGTCCTCATGTAGGACTTCTTCGAGACCTTGGGCGATCGCTTCCAGATCCCTTCCCGCCAGACCGCCGTACGTGGTGAAGCCTTCAGTCAGTATCAGTAGCTGCCGCGCCTTTTCGGCCCAACTGTCGTTGTTCAAAGCCAGAAAGCCACCGATGTTGGCCATCCCGTCCTTCTTGGCGCTCATCAAGCAGCCGTCGGCGTAGGAAAATTGCTCGCGAGCAATTTCCCGTGGCGTCCGGCCGGCGTTCCCCGGCTCTCGCATCTTGATGAACATCGCGTTCTCGGCGAAGCGAGCGGCGTCGAGTATCAGTGGCACCCCGTGCTGATTGAGCAGCGCACGCGCATCGCGGAGGTTTTGCAGCGACACCGGCTGCCCTCCACCAGTGTTATCGGTCAGCGTGAGAATGCACATAGGCACTTGTTGAGACCGTTCTTGAAGCAGCGTCTTCAGCCGCTTCAGGTCGATGTTGCCCTTGAATGGCGCCGGCCACGACGAGTCGGCAGCCTCCTCGCATGGAAGGTCAAGAGCCTCAGCCCCGGTGACTTCAATGTTCGCCCGAGTGGTGTCGAAGTGATGGTTGCCTGGAATGACCTTGCCCGGTCCCGTTGTGACGGAGAACAGGATCCTTTCGGCCGCCCTGCCCTGATGGGTGGGAATCACGTGCTTGAATCCGGTCAGCTGCTTGATTGCCTTCTCGAAACGGTAAAAGCTGCTGGAGCCGGCATAGGCTTCGTCACCGCGCATAACCCCGGCCCACTGCTCGGAGCTCATGGCTCCCGTGCCCGAGTCAGTCAGAAGGTCGATGAGCACGTTGGACGATGCGAGTCGAAAGAGGTTGTACCCCGCTTCCTTGAGGAACGCGGCCCGCTCGTCGCGCGAAGTCATCCGTATAGGCTCGACAGTCTTGATCTTGAAAGGCTCGATGATCGTGTGAAACGAGTCGGGCCCGGTCGTTTTGTCGTGTGGGGATCGCACGCTACTCCGTCCGCTCGAGCCGCGCGCGTATCCGCTCCAGAAAGTCTTTGACAGTGACCTCTGCGACCCGGTGAAACAGAGCCCGGTCGGCGACCTTCCCGATGAGCCCAAGCGGTGGCTCGTAGTCGGCGCTGAGGCCCAGGAGGGTTCTGGCACCGCCCAGCGCGGCGATCTCCAACACTCCGTCCAGAGTGGGGAACAGCCCGGCCTCAGTCGCGGATCGCCAGCGGATGGGCAAGAACATCAGCCCGGGCGTGGCCTTGGGGGCGCCGATTTCAATACTGATTTGCCTGCCGATTCTGCGTTTGCCCAGGTTAAATCCAAGCTCGGAGAGAAGTCTCTCGCCGGCCCCGTGCGCTCCCTTGGCCATATCGGGCAGCCAGTTATCGACGCCGGCGGCCATGCGAGCGTCCACGTCCTCGATCGGGCGGGCAACATCCACATAGGACCGCAAGAACACAGTTGGTCGACATGCTGCGGCCGACGATCGTCGCCAGGGAGGGCCAAGGGTCCCTATGCTCGTGGGGCTTTCGGCCCGCGGAGCCCTCACCATATGCAGGCTTTCGGCCGGCGTAGAAATCGCAGCCGTCCCGACCACGCGGGGAAATGCCCACGCGCCCGTGCGGACGGCGTGCTGTCTCTGTCTCGGCAGATCCGCTAAGCGCCGAATGGCATATCCCGTTCGGGTACCCGACTTGCCGATTGGGCAGCTATGAGTATTCCGCCAGCCGGTTCCCACGCTTTAGCTGAAGGGCTGACACCGAGGTTCGTGGCGCGCGCCGTCATGCCTGCAGCACCGCATCCTGCGCCTGCGCCCATAGCCGTCGCACTTGCTCCCACTCGTCTGCACTGAGCACGTCCGCGGCCATCGGAAACAAAACGCTCTCCTCCTTCTCGATATGCGGCGGCAACAGGCGCGCGATCGAGTCGCCGGCGTCGCACACCTTCGTCTCCCATCCGTCGCCGTCGCCGGCTTCGAGGGCCGCAACCGCCTCTTCGAACTGGAGCTCGAGCTGGCGGAAGACCGCGTGCTCCTCCATGAGCATCGCGATCGGACCCGAAGCGCTGTCGATATGCCGGCCCAGCACCGGGAAGAGCGCTTGCTCCTCTTCGCGAAAGTGGCTCAGGACCTCCCCCTGTATCTCACGTCGTAGCTCACGCAGGTCATCGAGGAGGCCCGCTCCGCTCACGCCGTCACGCTGCACTCGGCCCACGCCCGCCGCCAGCTTGACCAGCATCGCCTCCGCGTCACGATGCTGCCTCAATAGCTCGTCGATGATCGATTCCAAAGCGTCAGCCTCCGATGGTCACGCTCAGAGCATTGTCAGCCCGCCGTTTACGCTCAGGGTCTGGCCCGTGATGTAAGCGGCGTCTGGTGACGCAAAGAAACAGACGGCGGCGGCGATCTCTTCGGGAACCCCGGTGCGCCGAAGAGGAATCGAGCGGACGATCGCCGCGATCAGCTTCTCATTTCCCTCCGCTATCCCGGCGAGCAGCGGGGTGTCGACCAGGCCCGGCGCCACGCAGTTGACGTTGATCCCGTAGCGGGCAACCTCGCGAGCCAGGCCCTTGGTAAACGCGATGACTGCCCCCTTGGCACCCGAGTAGACGACCTCGCCGCTGGATCCCACCCGGCCAGCGTCCGAGGCGACCATGACGATCCGACCTCCACCCCCCTCCCGCATATAAGGAAGAGCGGCGTGACAGGTGGCCAGGTGACCGCGGTAGTTGATAGCGATAACACGGTCCCAGAGCTCCTCGTCGGTGTCGGCGAACGGACCGGCCCGGTCCCAGCCCGCGTTGGAGACGAGGATGTCGACCTTGCCAAATGCGGAGACCGCTCGCTCGGTCATCGCCCTGACGCCGGGAGCATCGGTGACGTCCACGCCCAGGGCCAGGGCACGGCCGCCATCATCTGAGATCGAGCGGGCGACGCCACCGGCGCCGTCCAGGTTGACGTCTGCGATCACCACCGCTGCGCCCTCCGCGGCCAGCCGGAGCGCCGTCGCCCGGCCGATGCCGCTGGCGGCCCCGGTGACGATCGCGACTTGATCCTCAAAGCGCTTCACTCTCACGCTCCCCCACGCAGCAGGCCGGTCGGGTCCAGCCGCCGCAGAATTGCCAGTTGGTCCGGCGTCGGAACGGGGGTGGTCTCGAGCTTCGGCGGGATGATGGGAGCAAAGCCTGTCGACTCCAGTACCTGGCCCAGGGTGACGCCTGGGTGTAGGGTGGCCAGCCGGGCGAGGTGGGTCTGGGGATCGAAGTCCATCGTGCACAGCGGCGTGACGATCAGTGACGGTCCGCCGCCCGGCAGCGCGGCAGGGCCGACCTGGAAGCCCGGACCGCTCACGAAGTCGACGCGTTCGACGAAGGTTCGGCGGTCATGCGACATCGAGTAGATGACGACGCGCCCGGCGCGCGAAACGAAGGGAAGGCCGACACCTCCAGGTCCGCGCAGCGTGGGGTGGCGCCACGGTCCGACCGGGCCCAGGTTGCAATTGCCACGCGCGTCGATCTGCAGACCGCCCGCAAAGAAGACATTTATCAGGTCCCCCCGACCCTCGACCAGGACCACATCCGGGAGGGTCATGACGGCATCGGCGCTCAGCAGGCGTTCGTCGCAGCTCGATGCGACCAGCGGATTGAGATGCGGGTTGACCGCACCGCTGCCCCCCGCGATGAACCAAAGGCCTGGCGCGGTGGTCAGCTGCGCCAACCGGCAGGCCGCCTGTGGCAGCGCGCTCACGGCGCCCATGATCGCGACCTCACCGGGCCGAAGCTGTCGCGTCATCACAGTGGCCATCAACTCTCCGATCGAATATTCGGCGGCGACGGCCATGCTCATGCGGTCACCTCCGCGGCGGCCATTCCATTGACCTGCATGTACTCCGCAAAGCCGGCTTCGGTACGGGCAAGCTTTAGGTAAGCGCGAAGCGCCGGCTCGTCGTAACCGTATGCGCCGTGCGACGCGGTGGGCAGGCATCCCCGCGGAGCGACCACGACCGCGCTGACCAGGAAGCCTGGTAGCACGCTCTCGGCTGGTTGAGCGGCGAGGTCGCCGGCTTCAGCCATTCGCTCCACCTGGACGATCACCGTCTTCGCCGCCATGGCCATCAGCCGATCGGTGAAATGCGCTCCGGCGAAGTAGACATTCCCGCCCTCGTCGGCGGCGTGCGCGTGGATCAGCGCCACGTCAGGCCGAAGCGGCGCCGCCACCAGCACTCGATCGCGGGTGAACGGGTCGGTGATCGTACGGAAGTGGTCTGGGTTGGCGGTGCTGATGTCGGACAGCTCGAGCCCCGGCGGTAGGGCGGTGAACGGTAGCCCGCCGGCTCCGGCGTAGAGGCCGTGGACGATCGCAGCCTCGCAGAGCTCGAGCACCGTGACCGCTCCCGACTCGGCCGCGCGACGGTAGGCGGGTGCGAGGCCTAGATGCTCGAAACCGATATAGGCGGTGGCCACCTCCCTGACCAGCCCAGCGCCAATGAGGAGGTCGCAGGCCAAAGACGCGGAAGGGCTCGTGAGCAGGCGGCGGACGCCCCGCCGCCGCCGCACCAGTTCGCGAACCAGCTCCATCGGGTTGTTATGCATGTGCATACCGCCGACGGCGAGGAGACCGGTACCCTCGGGGACCAGTCTCTCGATCGCCTCGGTCGAGCTCAGGAACACGATCTCTACCGCCCGTTGGAGGCGCCGGCAGGAGCGCCCACGGCGACCTTGTCCAACGCGGCGCCGCAATTGCCACAGAAGGCGAAGTCGGCCGGAATGCCTTTGGCGCCGCACGAAGCGCAAGCCCCGACATAGGGTCCCCACACGAACTCGCTCGAGCCACCCTCGGCAGCCTTCCGTCGAATTCCCCGGTAGTCCGGCTTGCGCTTTTCAACGAAGGCGGTCATGCCCTCCCACGGTTCGAGGGTCGCGAAGTGAAGGCTGAGCCAATCGCGCGCGTGTCCGATCGTGGCCGACCATGACAGGTCCTTCCAGTAGTTGACCGCCTCCTTGGTGTAACGGGTGCACTCTGGGAACTTGTCGATCAGCTTCTGCGCCAGCACGTCGACGGCGGCGTCGAGCTCGGCGTAGGGAACCACGCGGTTGACCAGGCCCCAATCAAGCGCGGTCTTCGCGTCGATCGGGTCGCAAGTGAACAGCATCTCTCGGGCGCGTCGGTCGCCGACCATGATCGGGAGCCACTGTGTCGCGCCGCCCGCTGCGACGCTGCCGACCTTGGTGCCGACTTGACGGATGGTCGCGTGGTCGGCCATCACGGCGAGGTCACAGGCCATGTTGAACTCGTTGCCCCCGCCCGCGACGATCCCGTTGATGCGCGCGATGACCGGCTTGCCAATTTTCCGGAGCTGGTCGTGGCAGTCGTGGAAGAGCCCCATGTACTTCCAGTAGTCGCGAGGGCGCTTCAGATACTTCGACTGGTATTCAGCGACATCGCCGCCGGTACAGAAGGCCTTCTCGCCCGCGCCAGTCAAGACCACCACCGCGACCGAGTCGTCCCACGCGGCGTCACGGAACGCGACCGTCATCTCCTGGAGAGTCTGCGAGGAGTAGCAGTTGTAGACCTCGGGCCGGTTGATCGTGACCCGGGCGACCCAATCGCCCTTCTCGTAGAGGATCTGCTCGAAACCAAAGTCGGATGCTGGTCGCGGTTTGAAAGTACTCATGCGGAAACTCCTTGTACAGCTCGGAGGCTGCGATTGGTCCACTCCCCCGCCGCCTGCAGCTTGCGCACCCGATCGAGGGCGAGCAGGCCGGCGCCGAGGGCTCCGTTGAAATGCCCCATGTCCCCGTCGGGCACGTTGACGGGAGCTTTAAGCTCGTGCTTGATGGCCTTGACGAAGGCCTCGTTGCGGCTCATCCCACCGCAGAATGTGAACTCGGGTTCCATCCCGACACGCTTCATCAACTGATGCGCGCGGCCTGCGAGCGAAAGCACCGCGCCGTACATTATGTCCTCGGGCCTCATGCCGCTGGTCAGATGGTTGATAACCTCGGACTCGGCGAAGACGGCGCAGACGCTCGAGATCGTCACCGGCTCCTTGGAAACCATCGCCAGCGAACCGATCTCAGCGGGGTCGAGCCCCATGTAACGGGCAGTCTTCTCGAGAAAAGCGCCGGTGCCGGCAGCGCACTTGTCGTTGAGGCGGAATGAGCGGACCTTGCCGCGCTCGTCGAGCTTGATCGCCTTGACCGTCTGACCGCCGACGTCGAGCACAGTCTTGGTGTTCGGAAACTGGTGCCAGGCGCCCTTGGCGTGACACGTCAGCTCGGTGATCTGAAGGTCCCGCATCGGCACGACGTAGCGGCCGTACCCAGTCGAGGCGACATAGTCGACCTCCTCTTCCGCAAGGCCCGCCGATGCGAGCACTTCGGCATAGCCGCGCTCGGCGGCCCCGGCCAGATTGAAGCCCGTCTTGACCATCGAACGGCCGATGACATTCTTCTTCTCGTCGAGCGCGAACGCTTTGGTGTAGGTCGCGCCGACGTCGATGCCGACGACCAGGATCATCGCTTCGCCCCCTCGGGCATCCGGCCGATCTGGATCAGCTGGGAAGGCTTCCCCAGCCGTTCCTGCGCGTCGTGGAACTTACGATCGGGCAGCTCGGGGCACACCTCACAGTCACCGGCCGCCGCGCGGGCGGAGTCGAGCTTCGCACCGACGGTCATCGCCTCGACGGCGCCGGCAGCTCCCGCCATCGCCTTCTCGAGAGCAAACAGCGATGCGCCGATGGCGCCCATGTAGTGCGCCTCCTCGCTGACGTTCAGGTGGGTCTCGAGCATCTCCCCGAGGATCTGCACCATCGCGGTGTTCCGCGTGACTCCACCGGTGAAAGTGAGCTGATCCTCGACACCTACCCTTCGGAGCAGCGAAATGCTGCGCGTCGCGATCGCCTGGTGGACTCCCATCAGGACGTCCTCGACCTTCTTGCCCCGCGCGAGCCAGTTGATGATCTCCGTTTCGGCGAAGACCGTGCAGGTGGTCGTGATCTTCACCGGGTTCTTCGCCAGCAAGGCCAGCGCACCCAGGTCGCCCAGCGGGACGTCCAGGGCCATCGCGGCGGCGCCAAGGAACCGGCCGGTGCCGGCGGCGCACTTGTCGTTCATGCAGAAGTCGAGGACCTGGCCCTCCGGCCCGATCTTGATCGCCTTGGTGTCCTGGCCGCCGATGTCGAGGACGGTGCGAGTCTTCGGAAACAGGTACTGGCCACCGCGGGCGTGACAGCTGATCTCCGTGACCTGGGTGTCTCCAAAGGTGACCCGATAGCGGCCATACCCGGTGCCGACCACATAGACCACATCGGAGCGGTCCACGCCGGCGTCCGCGACCGCCAACTGGAACGCGTTCTCGGCGGCGGCGGTGACGATGCCTCCGGTGTCGATCAGCGAGCGGCCGAGCACGCGGCGCTGATCGTCCATGACGACCGCCTTGGTCTGCGTGGAGCCGACGTCAACTCCTCCTACCAGCATTGGTTCACCTCTTCGCCGCCACCAGGGCGGCTGCTTTGCGCGCACCGAGCGCCTCGAAGAAGGCATCGATACGGTTCTTGAACTGGGCCTCCGACCAAAGACGCGGGTCGACCAGGTCGGACTCGACGAAGAGCGCTGGCACATCCTTGATGCGGGTGAGGTACTCGCGGCTGTCTGCCATCCCCGTGCTGACGGTCCGGCAGCTCTTAACCGAGTGATAGACGATGCCGTCCGATTTCCAATCACGCACGTTGTCGGCTAGTTGGTCCTGGCTGAAGAACATGTTCGACATCGAACGCCGACCCGTAATCAGCAGTTGCTCGGCGAGGCTCTCCAGTGGGCGCTCAACGTCGAACTGGATGCCGAGATCGAGCCCGCCGCCGGCGTAGGCGAGGTACTCCGAGTTGACGTAGACCGCGCCCCAGTCCTGGAACAGCTCGAGAAAGCGGCGGAAGTAGGAGTAGCAGGCGGGACCGACGCCGTGGAGGCGGAAGCGCTCCTCGGCGATGGTGCCGATCCCGAGCCGCACCTTGTGCTCCATCTCCTCACGCAGCTCGGCCATGTAGCGGGCCCCGGTCTCGGTGCCCCGATAAGCGCTCAGCACGCCCATGTAGGTGAGACCGTCGGCCATCGCGTTGAAGGGCGCCGGGATGTTCTGATTGAGCCTGAGTACCGCGCTCCAGTCGGCGGCCATCCGGTTGACCTGGGCGAGGTTCTCCTGGAGACGCTCGATCTTGAACGGCCTGCCGGTAATCGCCACGCAGGCGTCGATCAGCTCCTCCAACTGGCTCTGGACATAACGGCGGTCGTTCTCGAACTGTTCGCTTCCGACCTCGGTGCTCCAACCGATGCCGCGCTGGCCCGGGATGTCGAGGACGAAGACTTTGCAGCCGTACATCCTCTGCCAGATCTCGACCCACTTGACATAGGTGTTGCACATGTTGGTCGCGACCACGATCGAGGGCTTCGGGATGCGGCCGTTTGGATGCTTGCGCCCATCGAGGTGCATTCCGACGTCGGCTTTGACGTAACCACAGACATCGGTCGAATAGCCGTAGTCCTCGGCCTTGTTGAGATAGTCCAGGGACACCTTTCGGACGGCCATCTGGAGCGAGTTGATCTCCGGGAAGACTAGGTTCAGGTCGAAGGCTTTGAGGACCTCCGCCGCCGAGCCCATCACGAACACGTAGGCGGAGGGGTCGCCGGACTCGGCCGCCGCGTCGAGCTCGGCATACCACTCCTTGAAGAGTCGGTTGCCATCACGACGTCCGCGGCCGACCAGCTCGCCTTCGAGCACTGGCGCGGGAGCCTCTCTGACTGGCATTCTGTTTGTCTCTCCTTTCAGTCGAACAGGATCGATTCCACGAAGGTCTCGACCTCCATCCGCATCCGTTCAAAAGCCGTCATCTTCTCCTCGAAGTCGAGAAGGAGGAACGGGATCTTCTTGTCCTCGAGGGTCTTCGAATAGGCGACCTGTTCGTCGAGGCCGGGTTCGCACATCTTGGCCGCGGCGAGGATGACCGCCTTCGCACCGGACGCCTCGACGCGGCGTAGAAGCATCTCCTCCTTGGGCTTGCGGTCGTCGTGCTGCACGCAGCTGTAGGTGGAGTGCTGGAGGTAGCTCTCCGCCAGGGCGAGGAGCGGGTCGCCCGTGTCCGGGACATCATCGACGATCCAGCGCATCCCGATCAGGAGGTCGTCGTCGACGATGTAACAGGCCTCTTCAATCAGCTGCAGCATGTCCAGTGGAGGCTGCTCGCAGAAGCCGCCCTCGAAAACCACACGTACCCGGTCCTGGCGCCGGCCTTCCCGGGTCGGGATCTCAGCAAGCGCCGCACGGAGTATCTCGTTATGTTCTTCGCGCGGCATCACGGTGCCTGCCTTGGCGAGGACGTATGCCTCGGTGGTGGAAACCAGCCACGGCGTCTCGCGCTTGAACCTGTACAGCTCGCGCAACAGCCTTCGGTTCTCGTTGTAGATGCCTATGCTTCGCCGCAGGTCGGCCTCTTCGATCGGCCGGCCGGCAATTCGCTCCAGTTCAGCCATCACCCGTGCGTACTCGTCGCGGAGGTATCTGACCGCCTGCTTGGCATTCGCGTTCTGCGGCAGGTAGACGATCTCGGCCGTCATGCCCTTGAAGTTGCGACCCCAGATGCCGGCGAGATTGCGCGCAACGTCGCAGATTGGGGTCGTGTAAAAGGCGTCCAGGAAGCCGACCCTGCCGCTGAAGCCAAGCTCGAGAGAGGTTCGGCAGATGGAGCAGATGAACGACCCGATGTGAGAATCGGCCTGCTTGGCTTCAAGCCGCGAGCCCGCGCCCATCAGCGTCACCGGCAGCATGCCGGCGGCGTGGATCAGCTCCTCCGGGAAGTAGACCTGGAAGTGGCCGATCGCGTGGCCGCCCGGGTGGCGTTGGCGCCAGCGCTCGACGCTCGGGTAGGTGACGTCCTCTGCCAACTCTGAACACGGCGCGAGAATCGCTCCGAATGCGGATCGAACCTGGACCGCCACGGCCAGATCTTAGACTGACTGGTCAGTCAAGTCAAGTGGGGCGGGCTCGCGGCGGCCGGAGCCACTGCTTAGACCGCCGGGGAGCCGGGCGTGCGGGCGAGATAGGCGACCGCGGCGCGCTTGCAGGTATCGCGGTACCAGGGATGGAGCCGCTCCCAATCCGCCTCCTGAAGCCACTGCAGGAACAGGCCGTCAATGATCGCCCGCAGCACCACCGCCCCCTCTTCAGGATCGTCGACCGCAAAGGCGCCCTCGGCGACGCCCTGGGTGATGACCTCGGCGTACAGCGCATTGACGACCGAATGGAAAGTCGCGCTCAGCTCGGTGAAGTGGTGCACCCTGGCCGCGTGCCCGGCGAGATCGATGTAGAGGAGATAGAAGCGGCGGTTGGTCTCGGCTCCGGACCAGATGCCGTCGATCATCGCCAGCACTCTGCCCTGCGGCGTCGCCGCCCTCGCCATCGCCTGCCGGACCCGCTCGGCGGTGAGGTCGAGCGCCCAGCGCATGGTCGCCAGGACCAGATTCTCCTTGGTCTTGAAGTAGTAGAGCACCAGGCCTTTGCTGAGACCGGCACCGGCCGCGATCTCGTCCAGCGGCACGCGATGCACGCCCTTCTCGCTGAACAGCCGGTAGGCCGATCGGATCAGGTCGACCCGACGATCGGGGGCCTCGGCAGCTGCGGTTGACGGGGCGTTCCTAGGCATCGACGGTAGTCTAACCGTCCGGTCAAACAGTCGGGACCCGGGTCACTCCGAAATCCAGGTTTCGTTCAGGGATCGGTCGATTGCTGTTTGTCGATCGCTCCGAGCGCGGCTACCCGTGCGTTGCCCATCGCGCCGAGCACGACCTTCACTCCCATTCGCTCAAGCATGTGCACCATGGGTGGACCCATATGGTCCGCCAGCACCACCTCGACGTGATGCTCCTTGAGGAAACGGGCAACCCGCGCGTGATGCGAGCCTTCGGTTCCGGCATCGTGCAGGGCGTTCCACCCGACGTCGTACTCCTGCCAGTTTGCCATCCCGTCCGCGCCCACCTCCGTGATTGCCACCCGATCCGCGCGACCCCAGCGGGGATCGATGAGCCCTTCAGTCGTGACGGGAACACACACCACCATTCGAATCACCCTCGTCAATGTTGATCGCCTTGGAGCCCCGATGCCTGTGCGCGGTTCGACAGCATAGCGTCCTGAATGGGGGCTTCTGAACTCAGGCTAACCGGACACGCGCTGACTTCCGGTGCACAACGCAGTTGGCGGTCCCGCTCCGATTTTTACGGTACCCATATTATTCACTATTGATTTCGTATTATTCAATTGCCGATGGCCGACCCCTCCGTCAAGACCCACAAGGCCCTGGCTGACGTCAGCCGCTTCCGGATCCTCGAAGACCTGCGCGGGCGGGGCCCTCTCGACTCGCGCGAGCTCGGAAGGTTGATCGGGCTCCACCCCAACACCGTCCGCTGGCATGTCGACCAGCTCATCGAGGCGGGCCTTGTCCGCGCCGTGAGGGCGCCGGCTGCCGGTCGCGGGCGCCCTCGCGTCCTTTACGAGGCGATCGTCGCTTCCGCCTCAGGGCAGCAAGTCGGCTACCGGCTGCTGGCGCAGATCCTGGCCGGCTATCTCGCCGGCACCGATCACCCCCAGGTTGTCGCCGAGAGCGCAGGTCAGGCCTGGGGCAGCTATCTGACCGAGAAACCGCAGCCGTTCACCGAGCTCTCGGTCGACGAAGCCACCCAAAAGGTGGTCGAGCTCTTCGATGAGCTCGGGTTCATGCCCGAGGCGGTGGAGGAGTCCGACGAGCGCAAAATCCTGCTTCACCGCTGCCCCTTCCGAGAGGTCGCCGAGTCGAACCAGAGGGTCGTGTGCGCCGTCCACCTCGGCCTGTTAAAGGGCGCGCTGTCGGAGATGGGTGCCCCGCTCCAGGCCACCCGGCTGGAGCCTTTCGTGGAGCCGACACTCTGCGTCGCCCACCTTCGAAGAAACGCGATCCCGCGACCCCCAGGAGGTGTCCGCCGTGCACGTTCAAGACCAAGAGCCGTTGCCTAATCCCGGATTCAGTGACCGGTCACGATGCGAGCAACCGGTGCTCACGACCCAAAGAATCCACGACCTCGCCAAGCAAGTGACTCTGGACATCACTGGAATTCCGGCGCGTGGCTTTACATCAAGGCTGGAGGCCCTGATCGACGAGTTGGTATCGAGCCTGGTGCCTCTCATGGCCGCCGAGGAGAGCGTCCTGTGCGACGACGTCGACCACGCTCTCGGCGACGCGCTCAGAAAAGACCACCGGGAGGTGCGCGGGTTGGTCGAGCGCCTGAGCATGCTCTCGGCGGGTCTCGACCGGCGTTCCCTCGGCGCGCCCAAGAAAGAGCCGGTGCTACTGGCGGCGTTGCAGCAGATGACGATCGCCCTCGGTCGCCTGTGCACCCACGAACTGGCCAACATGCGCCATCTCGATGAGGCTCTGACCACCCCCAAGGAGTGGGCGCGTCTCGCGGCGACGTTGGATGCGGCGGCAGTCGACGCTCGCGAACACACGATGTTGATCGTCCGCCCAGCCATCCCTCCCACAGACGCGCACGTCCTTCGTAACCGGCCGGACCTGACGTCGGTGTACGCGGTGAGCCTGGCCGAGATCGAGCGACAGTCGCCTAGAAGCGCCGAGGCGGTTCCAGGGGGCGAGCCCGCAGCGGCGCGGCGGGAGTAGGGTCTGGTGTCAGGAGCCAGAGGCGTTGAACCGCTTGTCGCAACAGGACAAGCTTCCGAAGGAGGACCGAACCATGTCGCGAGACCACCCACTCGATGAGTTGGCCGGATCCCGCCCGGCGGGCCGCATCTCGATTCCGGTCGTCACCACCAACATCGACACCGAGCTCGAGGCGCTCCGCCGCTCAGCGTCCTACCAACACAACGATCACGCCTCGGCGACCATCGTGAATCGACCCGGCCTCGGCGTCGTGCTGGTGGCGTTACCAAAGGGTGGGCATATGGCCGAACACCGAGCGGCGCGGCCGATCGTGCTGCGGGTGTTGGAGGGCAGGATCCGCCTCAAGCTCCGGGACCAGACGCTCGAAATGTCGCCCGGCGACCTGACCTCGCTCGCCCCGGACCTCGCCCACGAGGTGAGCGGAGTCGAGAACAGCGCCTTCCTGCTCACCATCGGAGGCGGAGCCCGCCAGACCCCTCCCCTGTAGGGGTCCTCCGCACTATCACCGCCAAGGAGCGCGCATGACACACATTTCGGTCGCCGACGCAACCAAGGCCGTCTCGCTCCAGCCCGGCGCCATCGTCTCAAAGGTGATCCACCGCGATGGCAAGCTGAACGTCACGGTGTTCGGCCTCGATGCGGGCGAGGAGCTCACGGAGCATCGGGCCTCAAGCGCCGCCATCGTCCAGGTCCTCGCCGGCCGGTTACGGTTCACCGCCGACGGCGAGGAGTTCGATGCCGGACCGGGGTTCTGGCTTCACATGACGTCGGATACGCCGCACGCGCTGGTCGCAGTGGAGCCGACCGTAATGCTGCTGACCTTGATCCGATGCTGATGGGAGCGCCCGGCACTCTCTTCTAATAGCTGCCCCATTGTCAGCAGCTTGCTGCCCGACCGCCGGGGGCTGAACTCATGACCGTGGGCGATCAGCACGACCAGGATGCCTAATAACGCCTGTAGACTCGGTCGGACTAACTCAGCGCAAATGGTGGACAGGGGTATCGAGGCGATCGCCTCCGATCGAATACACGGTGCTGGATACCTCGCGCGTAAGGCGCTGGGCATCTTGGCCCTCGCCTCTCCGGCCAAACGACCGGAGGTCGGCCGGCGGTTGGCCGGGCTTCGGCCCGAGATGCCGGCGATCGCCGCGGCGGTCCACGAGGCAATGGCGGCCGGCGACGTGCGCGCGGTGATCCGCCGCGCCGACGCCGAACGGCGTCGTGTAGCGCGTTCGGCCATGCGAGCACTCCGGCGGCGCCGGGTGGCGACCATCTCCAACAGTTCCCTCGTCGCCCGCGCGCTGGTATACGCCAGCCCGATCCGCGTTCAGGTCGTCGTCCGCGGTCCGACGGACGAGGGCCATGTGCTTGTCGCCGACTTGCGAGCCGCCGGTCTGAGCGCAGATGCGGTGTCTTTCGCCGACCTTGATGCGGACATAGCAGTCGTTGGTTGCGATGCGGTCTTCGACGATGGCACCTTTGTCAACCGGCGGGGCACCAAGCTGCTGGTCGAACGGCTCCCGACTCTAGTGCTCGTGGACCGCTGGAAGCGAATCGGCGGACCGCCGCCCCACAGCTGGCCCATGCCAGAACTCTTTGAGCTGGTGCCTGGCGACAGGGTGCGCGCTCCAGCGTGACGTTCAAAGAGGATGCCGCCCGGCCCGACGTCGCGCGAGTACATCGGTGGTCGGGGGCCGGGATTTGAACCCGGGGCCCTCGCGCTCCCGAAATCTTCAGCGGTTGCCTCCAGCGAGCAGGGTTTTGAGGTCATTCGGGCTGAGGAAGGCAAAACTCAACTCGGCGCGATCGGCGACCCGATCACGATCCTCGAACTAATCAGTGTCCGGTGCGCCTAGCGGTCCCGAGTTGTGCACGGTTCGCCTATGGAGATCGATCAGGCGGTCTCGAGTTGAACTGGACGCCAGCGGCCATCTCGGTGGCCTCGACCTCGGCTGGTCACCGGCTTCAAAAGACTGAAAGTCCCCAATCAACAGGGCCATATGGCCCTTTCCGCAAGCGCCCGAAAGCGCAGGCTGTCCAGAAAGGAGTACGAAATCGATGGGAACTTTATTCATCTATCTTCTGATCGCCGCGCTGCTGGCGCCTCTGGTGTGGGTGATGTGGTGGGCAGTTGCTTCCCCGGGGGGGTCTGCCCGGCTCAGGACCGCGCCCGCGAAAAAGCAGCATGTCGCCCGGCCACGTTCGAGCTTTTCGTTTCCGCAACCCGTGGACATGGCGCTGCGGAGGCATTCGGGAGCCACCGCGATCTCCTGGTTTTCTCACGGCGCAGAAACCGGAGGTTGCATCGGTCCAGACCAGACTGGGAAGTGTCCGCGAGTCCTCGCGGACGGCACCGTTCCGTGTGCCGGCCTCGTGCTCTCTCTGCCGCGGCTGATCCGCGGCAGCGCCGAATGGCACATCCCCTTCGGGTATCAAACC
>DATLRQ010000014.1:0-3652 GCA_035534555.1 Candidatus Micrarchaeaceae archaeon | reverse complement strand
TCGGTGTCGGCGGTGATGGTTGCGCTGCGGCCCTCGTGGTCGAGGAGCGCCATCTCCCCGAATGAGTTGCCCGGACCGAGCTTGCGCGTCTTGCCCTGGACCGTATTCACCGAGACGGTCCCTTCCGTGATGACCATGAAGCCGACTCCGCCCTCGCCCCGGACGACGATCTCGTGGCCGGCTGGATGTTTGACCGTCTTCATCTGCTTCTCGATCGAGCGAACTTCCGATTCCGGCAGTCCCTCGAAGAGCTTGACCGACTTGATGTCCAACACGCCCAGATAGTATTCGCCCGCGGTCCGGGCCACAAGTTTCTCGTCCGCGCCGGGCCATCTTGCTCGGCATCCGCAGGCCCTTCGACCCTGACCTGCGGCCAGCCCCTGGCGCGAGGCTGTAGGCGAGCATGGAGACCTTGAGCGTTGGGCGCGACGAGGTCGTGACCGGGAGTGTCCGGCTCAGCGACGGTCGCCGCCTGGCCTATACCGAGCGAGGAGACCCTTCGGGAGTGCCCGTCATCCATCACCACGGCATGCCCGGGTCGCGGCTCGATCATGAGGCGGAGTCCGAGTTCTACAGGTCCCTTGGGGTTCGCGTGATCACACCGGACCGTCCTGGCTACGGCCTCTCAGACGCGCGGGCCCATGCACGGCTGCTGGACTGGCCCCGCGACGTCATCGAGCTGGCCGACGCCCTCGGCCTCGAACGTTTCGGAGTCACGGCTCTGTCTGGTGGCGGAATCTACGCCCTGGCCTGCGCCGCGGCGATTCCCGAACGGATCATCGAGGTCGCGGTCACCGGGTGTCCTGCGCCGATGCAGCGCCCGGGCGCGATGGCAGGCATGCGGTTGGCAACGCGCGTCGGGGTCTGGCTTGGAGCCTCCGCACCATGGCTGCTGGACATCGGCGCGGCCGCCGTCGCCATAGTGGTCAAGCGGTATGCGCGCTTCGTCGTCGCGCAGGCGAACAGGGACAAGCCGCCGGCCGATCTACGGTGGCTGTCGATGCCCTCGGTCATGGGAGGCGCGGCCGAGTCCCTCAAGGAGGCGCTCCGCCACGGAGTCTCCGGTTACGTCCAGGACATCTGCGCTCTGGCGCGGCCGTGGGGATTTCCGCTGGACCAGATCAAGGTCCCCGTGCGGCTGTGGCACGGCGACCTCGACACCGTCATCCCGCTCCACCACGGCGAGTACCTGGCGTCGGTGATTCCCGGAGCCACATTGCAGGTCTGCCCAGGCGAGGCGCACATGCTGCTGTGGAACCACCTCGCCGAGGTGCTGCTCGGCGCGGCGGGCATGAGTCCCCTCGTGGCCGGGCCGTTTGCCTCTCGCGTGGCTTATGCCACGGCCTGACACTCCGATCATCACGACTGGGGGTAGTACAGAAATGTTCAATCACGTTATGGTGGCTCTCGACGGGTCGAGCTACTCGCACCGGACCCTGCCGACTGCGATCGAGCTGGCCAAAAAATTCGGCGCCGACCTCTTTGTCCTGCATGTCAGTGAGCACGACCGCGGCCGTGCGGCCGTCTATTCGTTGGAAAGCCCCGCGGAAGCGACGCGACTGGTCGCGGACGCTGTCGAGACGGCCCGTGGCGCAGGAGTCAAGGCGTCGGGTGAGGTTCGTGATGCCGCCGCTCAGCACACGGCGCGCACGATCGTCGACCTGGCGACCACGAAAGGAGTGGACCTCATCGTCATGGGCTCCCGCGGGTTGTCCGACGTCCAGGGCTTCTTCCTGGGCTCCGTAACCCACAAGGTCATCCAGATCGCCGACGTGCCAGTGCTGGTCGATCG
Source organism: Candidatus Micrarchaeaceae archaeon (assembly GCA_035534555.1). Lineage (GTDB taxonomy): Bacteria > Chloroflexota > Dormibacteria > Dormibacterales > Dormibacteraceae > Palsa-872. The sequence continues at coordinate 1,860 of DATLRQ010000014.1, read as the reverse complement.
CGCTCCCGTCAAGGACGCCCGCGCCGAGAGATCGTTCAAGAAGGCCCTGACCGTCTAGCGCCCCAGGCTGACGCCCTTGCAGGAGCCGGGCGCGGGAACGCCGCTCGCGTCTACGCTCCGGCTTTCTTGTCGTCCAGGAACTGCTGGTAGAGGCGGTATGCCTCCTGCTTGCGGCTGTCGACGATCTTGGTGTAGCCCTGGAGCGTGTTCAGATTCGCGTGGCCGAGCACCTCCTGGACCAGTCGCACGTCGCCGCCGGTGACCTCGAGCAGCGTCGTGGCGGCTGTGTGGCGCGCCACGTGAGGGGACTTGAACGACCATGCGCCCAGTTGCTTGCGGATCTGCGTGACGATGTACCGTGCCCCGGTCGCGGTGAGCCGTCTGCCGCGGTCGTCCGCCACCGAACGGTCGAAGTTGACGAACAGCGCCATGCTGGCGTCCTCGCGCACCGACAGGTAGTCCTCCAGGGCAGCGCGGGCGTCCGCGGTCAGATAGACGGAGCGCTGCTTGGATCCCTTACCGGTCACGACCAGCCGGTTGCCCGATCGTGGGAAGTCGGTGCGGTCGAGCGCCAGGACCTCGGAGATGCGGCACCCGGTGCTGACCAGGAATTGGACCATGGCGCGATCGCGCTTCTCATGGATCGATTCGTGTGGCAGCGCTGCGAGCAGTCGCGTGAGCTCGTCGGGGTCGATCGGCTTCGGCAGGCGTTGTTCCACCTTGGGCAGCGTGATGCCGTTGGAAAGATCCTTCTCGATAAGGTTCTCCTTGGCCAGCCAGCGCAGCCAGGAGCGAATCGCCACCAGGGCGCGGGCGCGCGAGGCGGGACTCTTCAGCTTTCCGGCGAGGTGGCGCTGGAAAGCGCGCAGGTCCTCGTGGCGCAGCTCGTCCAGCTGCAGCGAATGGCCGTGCGTGGTGAGAAATGCGATGAGGCGCCGGATCTCTGCGTCGTATGCCCGGACCGTGTTCGGGCTGCGGTTGGCTTCGAGTTGAAGCCAACCGAGATATTCGGTGGCGGCGGCCTTCAGGTCGAGTGGCATGTCGAGGCCGACTGCATGTTGCCATAATCGAAAGCAAGTGGGGGCTCTTCGCGTCATGAGTCCCAGCGACGAGCTGGAACTCCCGAGCGACGTCGGGAGTTCACCAATCGAGTTCAGGACATCGCGTTTTGGTTTGGCACTCTCCATCGCCTTCTTCTGATGCGCGCCATTTCCGACCGCATTGTTTTCGGGATGGCACTGTTAGCCTTTTCTGATGATCAAACGCGCACTGGCGATCGTCGTCTGGCTCGTGGTCGCAGCTGCCTGCGGAGGATCCGGCACATCCGCCGTAACGGGCCCCACTGCATCGAGCGTCGCCGTGCAGTCGTCAGACCTGCCCGCCGGCATGGTCAGGTGCGACCTGTCGGGTGACATCGACAGCTTTCTTGCCAAAGAGAAGAACCAGGACCAGAGCACTTACCAATCCACCAGCACCGATTGGGCTGCGCTCAAGAATGGCGGCGCGACCGCGGCGTCCACGTCCTTTTACGCCGACAACTCCGCGCACTGCACTGCGATCAAGAGCAGCGGTTACGACATCGGCACCGCGAGCTACAAGCTCGCCGTCAACTTCGTCACCCAGTTCAAGGATGAGAAGAGCGCGACGAGTGCCTACACCAACGACTCCATTTTCGGTTTCAAAACTTCCCAGCTGCGCACGGGTGGCCTGGGCCTGGCTGAAGGGAGCGCCACGGGTCTCACCGCAAACTCCATCGTGATCAGCGCTCCGATATCGAACCAGTACTTCTACATCGCGATGTGGCAGAACAAGACCTTCGTGGTCATCCTCGCGATCCTCAACGTGGACGCGACCGCGAGC
>DATLRQ010000013.1:0-15287 GCA_035534555.1 Candidatus Micrarchaeaceae archaeon | reverse complement strand
CTGGATCACTCCGTCGCCAGCCTCAGCGAGTGCCTGAGCCGCCGTCGAAACGGGATCCGTATGAGACGCACCGAGCGGGTAGAGATCCTCTCGCCACAGGCGGAGCCGAGCCCTCGCGGCCTGCGGTCGAGGCTGCGCCAGGCCATCTTCGGTCGGCACGATGTTGGCGCCCGGGAGTGCGCTGCGGATCGCGGCCGCCACGAGCGTCTCGGTGCCGGTCGGGAACCAGCAGCGGGCGATGATGTGTCCCTCGTGGGACTCGAGTTCAAACACGAGCCAGGCCTGGCCGAATAGAGCGCGCTTCCACCACGGCGCCGCGATCGCATGAAGCATCTGGAAGAAAGACACCCAGCTCGCCGCGTGGTAGCTGCCCTCGATGGGCGGCACGATGCGAACCGAAGCGAGTCGAGACTGGCCAATCCGGCGGTGGATCAGCGGTACAGCGGTCTTGACCAGGAGCCAGGCGACAGCGGTCGCTACGCAAGCGACCACCACGAGATGCGCCGCCACAACGACAGCGTGTCCGAGGATGAATACGACGCCGTAGAGCGCCGCGTGGATTGCGCTGATGAGTCTCGTCAGCTGGTCCACCCGCTGATCGACGCTCTGTTGCGAGTTCCCGCCGGCGTCGAGTCGAAGCGCGAAAAGCACCCAGAATGGGAAGGACGCCAAGAGGTTCCGTGGTGAGCGCTCGAAGTTGTTCATGCAATTACCCCCAAATGAGATGGTCAAACGGTCGCAGGCGCCCGCCTTCGCTCCGCCTTCTGTACTGCCCAAGCGCCTTCCATCCACCTTCCGGGCGCCTTCGGAGGTCGCTTTGGAGCAGTTCGGCGCCCAGCCTCTAAACTCGCGACATCTCGCTGGCGGACCAAAGTACCTTCCGTCCACCTTCCGTGCGCCTTCCGTCCGCCTTCCGTCCGCCTTCGCAATTCGCGCGCCGGTGCTGGTGGACCGGGGCGAGAACACCTCTGAGGCCAGGCTGCAGCCCTCATATCTACAAATCCCACTGGAGGGCCCGTTGACAAAGCCCTTGAGCGCGCGCAGTCCGCTGATGAGCGCCCGCAGCCAATCGACCGAACCGAGGCGTGCTTGGAGAAAGAGTCTTCATGTCCTGCGTATCCCCCTGGAGGAGGCGAAAACGGACGGTCTTTACCGCACGCTCTCCGCACGCAGTGCGCACGCTGTGCGCAGGCTGAACTCAAGTTGCCTCCAGTAGCCGACGGCCGAGCGACAGCGAACTGAGGGTTGCGATGCGGTTCCAGCGCGTCTGCGCGAGAGTCTTCATGCGAGCAGCCTATAAACGAGGCGCACGCTGACCGCACGCTGAGTGCCCGCTAAGCCACCCTAAAGGGCCAAACCTACGTTCTGTCTCGATCTCAACATGTCCGTTGACCGCACGCTGTGCGCACGCAGCGCGCACGCTGGGCGCCTTTTGACTGTCCCCGCCGGGTCGCGTTGTTGGCCGAGCGACCCCGAGGTGAGGGGTGCGAGGAGGTTCCGGCGTGTCTGCGCGAAAGTCTTCATACCTAATCAATCCCTTGCGGTGGAGGCAAAAGTGACGGTCGGGCGCACCCGCTGACCACCCGCTGAGAACCCGCTGAAAACCCGCTGAAAACCCGCTGAGATCAGACGGCAAGCACCGTGAGGTCTGCACAACGGCGGGGCGCGTCAGAGTCCCGGTCCAGACCGGTTAGGAAAGGATCCGGGTCAGTACGGGGTTCGGCGGGCTACCCTACGCCCGAATGGGTGACCACAACCGCGGAGTCTCCGGTTCCCAGTACCACGGCCGGCTTGAGCTCACATGGACCAATAAGGACCAGGCGCTGCTTTGGTCCGAGGACGGCAAATACCGGTGGGTTCCGCCGGCCGATTACCGCGTCGCCGAGGTCCGGCTACTCCACGACGCGGGCGAGGTCGGCCAGGTCGGACCACATTCACGTCGAGCGGCCGACAACCTGCTGATCCGCGGTGACGCTCTGAACGCGCTGACCAGCCTTGCCCGCATCCCCGAGTTCCAGCGCGAGTATCTCGGCAAGGTCAAGCTCGCTTACCTCGACCCACCCTTCAACACTCAGCAGGCCTTCGAACAGTACGACGACGCCCTGGAGCACTCCGTCTGGCTGACGATGATGCGAGACCGCCTAGTCCAGATCAAGCGCTTGCTTCGCGAGGACGGTTCAGTCTGGGTTCACCTGGATGACTCAGAGGTCTCCTATTGCCGGGTTCTCATGGACGAGGTGTATGGACGCGAGAACTTCGTCGCCTCGGTCATCTGGGAGAAAACCGATAGCCCTCGCATGGACGCCGACTACTTCTCTGGTCGCCATGACACGATCCTCGTTTATCGTCGATCACCAGCATTTCGGATTCGCCGTCTTGATACTGAGGATGGCATACCCAAGCACTACAACCGCCTTGACGAGACCGGCGCCCGCTACTACACGAAGCCGCTGCGCGCGATGGGTGGTCAAGGGTCGACCCGCAAGGCCCGGCCAAGCCTGTACTACCCGATGGTCGCCCCGGATGGCACGCAGGTATGGCCAAAGCTCTCCGACGGAGAGGATGGAGCCTGGCGGTGGAACCCCGCAAAAGTCCAGCGCGATCAACATCTGATCGAGTGGGTGAGGGGCAGGCGCGGATGGGCACCCTATTTCCGCATCTACGCGAGCGATGAGACTCGCAAGCCGCCCGAGACGATCTGGTTCCACAGCGAGGTCGGATCGACCCGAACATCGTCACGCGAGATCAAGGCAATGACCGGCGGCACGAGTTTTGCAACTCCAAAGCCCGAAGGACTGCTTGCTCGGATCATCGCCATCGCCAGCGATGAAGGCGATGTAGTGCTGGACTGTTTTCTTGGCTCAGGGACGACAGCAGCTGTTGCCCACAAGCTGGGGCGTCGGTGGCTTGGAGTCGAGCGTAGCGCGGACACGTTGACTACCTTCGCGATCCTCCGCCTGGAGAAGGTCGTCGCCGGCGATGACGCGGGTGGCATCACCAGCGTTATTGGCTGGGAAGGGGGCGGCGGCTTTCGCATCCTCGACGTGGCACCTTCCATGTTCGTCGAATCGCGCGGTGCCGTGGTCCTCGCTGACTGGGCGGTGAACGGCCACCTAGCCGAGGCGACCGCGGCCCAGCTCGGGTATGAGTTCCGCTTCGACCCCCCGTTCTGCGGCTCCAAGGGGAGATCGCTGCTGGCCGTGGTCGACGGCCTGATTACCGCCGAGGTGGTGCAACTAATCGCGGCCAGCCTCGAACCGAACGAACGAGCCGTCGTCTGCGGAACCGCGGTCGCGGTCGACGCCGACGCCGCGCTCAAGGCTGTCAGTCCCGGATCGAGGGTCCGGCGAATTCCGGCATCAATTCTTGCTGACTACCGGCTGGCGACCCGGCGTTTCTTCCACAGCCGTGAGGTCCAGGCCGTGCAGGCGAATCTCGACCCCAACGGCTCCCCGACGGACAAACCGACGGTCGAAGCAGCTCGTTCATGAGCGCCGCGACCCCGCTGATCGACTCGGATGCGATCGAAGCGATCGCGGCTCGGCTCGATCTGCGAGTCCCTAATCGTGGCGCCCTCGACTCGATCGCGAAGGCAGTCGCCCAGCACTACGACGTTGACGGAGGCGAGGCGCCGTTCGAGTGTGTGGTCGACCTCGCAACCGCCGTCGGTAAGACCTACGTCATGGCCGCGGCGATTGACTACTTCGCGGCGGACGGCGTGCGCAACTTCGCAGTGATCACTCCTGGCAAAACGATTCTCCGCAAGACCGTGGATAACTTCACGCCGGGGCATCCCAAGAGTCTCCTGGACCGGATGGAAGTCCAGCCCGTTGTGATCACGTCCGACAACTTCGCTACGCCCGTGATGCGCGCCGCAATGGATGACGACTCGGAGGTGAAGCTCTTTGTGTTCACGGTTCAGGCTCTCCTCAAGCCTGATACGGAGACGGGTCGTAAGACCCGCAAGTTCCAGGAGGGACTCGGCAAGGCTTTTTACGATCACCTTCAGGAACAGGAAGACCTCGTCGTTTTCGCGGACGAACACCACTGCTACTACGGCAAAGCGTTCTCGGCCGCGATTCGCGAATTAGTGCCGCGGGTGCTGGTCGGCCTTACCGCAACTCCAGACAAGAAGACGCCGCCCGAGCAGCTGATCTACCGATACCCGCTCGCCCGGGCCATCGCGGACCAGTTGGTGAAGACGCCGGTGTTGGTCGGGCGGAAAGACGATCTGTCGGACCCCAAGACCAAGCTGCGGGATGGTGTCCGGCTCCTGGAGGCGAAGGCGAAGGCGGTCGAAGCCTACTGCAGCACAAGTGGAATGGCACCCGTTCGCCCGATGATGCTGGTGGTCGCACCCACGATCGAGGATGCCAACAAGGTCGAGGGGATCCTCACCGACCCAGGGTTCGCTGATGGCGCTTACGCCGATTCGATCCTCAACATCAACTCCAGCTCCCCAGAGGAGGCGCTGGAAGCGCTCGACGCAGTGGAGACGCCTTCGAGCAAGGTCCGAATCATCGTCTCGGTCGGGATGCTGAAGGAGGGATGGGACGTCAAGTCGGTATACGTGATCGCTTCTCTTCGCCCATCAATCTCCGAGATCCTCACCGAGCAGACCCTGGGCCGTGGCATGCGACTCCCCTTCGGCGCGTACACCGGAATCGAGATGCTCGACACCCTGGAGGTCCTCGCTCATGAGCGGTACCAAGAGCTGCTCAAGAAGGCGAATGTGATCAACGAGGCCTTCATCGACTATCGGGTGTGGATGTCGACCACTCGGCGCGCTGATGGTCGCGAAGTCGCCGTAATCGAACGAAGCGAAACGGCGACTCCAGTCGCCGGCGAGGATGGCAGTGAGCCCGGTGCTCCCGAGCCTGGTGCCGCTGTGGCCACCGTTACTAGCGTCGAAAGCCGCGTAGAGCATGTCGAGGCTGAGGTGGTCCAGCTGTCTGCCCTGATGGTGCCGCGCGACGACATGAGCCTGCGCATCCCGAAGCTCGTGATGCAGGGAGTCCAAAGCAAGTTCACGCTCTCAGACATCACGGATCGCGACCCTTTCAAACGGCTAGGCGAACGACTCGCGGCCGATGCGGACGGCGAGCTGCGGCGCGTGAAGGTCAGCGCCAGAACCGTTACCGGGCGGGATGGGTTAACGACTACGCACCTTGTCACGAGCGACGCAGTCGACAAGGTCTCTTCCCAAGTGCCGCTTCTCCCACTGGAAGAAGCTCGGAGCCGGCTGGCGGACCTGGTCTTAGGCTCGGACGCGGTGCCCGCCCGGGCTATCGAACGCGCGCGGTTGGCCCCGATCATGGATGCCCTCGTCGCCGGTCTCGGAGACAAGGCGGTGCCCGTGCTCTCCACCAACCTCGACCGAGTGGCCGCCCGGGTGATCGACCTGATAAGTCGAGGCCACAAGGAGTTCGCACCGAAGCCGAGCTACGAGGACGTTGTGGAGATCGTCGACTTCGGCAACGCTCGCCTGCAGCGCCCGACCGCCAGCGGTGATCGTTTTGGCAAGTTCGAGCGCCAAGCTGGGTACGAAGGGTGGGCGAAGGGCATGTACCCGCAGGCCTGGTTCGACTCGGGCACCGAGCTGGAAGCGGCGAACATCATGGACGCGGCACCCGAGGTTGCCTTCTGGGTGAGGCTGGAGCGGAACGACTGCCCGATCCTCTGGACAGGAATGAAGACGCTCTACAACCCCGACTTCATCGTGGTCGAGACCGCCGGCACGCACTACATGGTCGAGATCAAGATGGAGAAGGAGGGCTCGACTCCATCCGTCCTTGGCAAAGCGGAGGCAGCGCTGCGCTGGGTAAACCACGTGAACGCGGACGCGAAGGTCGGAGTTACCTGGACATATCTCCTTGTCCTCGAGAGTGATGTCGAAGCGGCGAAGGGGTCGTGGGCGGCGTTGAAGGCGTTGAATCGCACGTGAGCGGCTTCGATCGACCAAGGGTCCCATCAGCACAACCGGCGCCTACGCGCCGGCCAAATGCCGATGCAATCGATAAGGCTTCGTTCCAATAATCGGAGACAGAAAAATGGCATGACACAGGCCCCATCCCACGGGACGAGCCGTACTTACCTCGAGGCTTAGGCGAGCCAATGCGTGCAGCATCGGTTGGATACACGTTTCGTCACCCGCGAATACGAGACATCGCGTTCCCGTCGAAGCAGACACTACTCGGCTACGACATAGTGCTCTTGCGACTTGATGAGTTGGTTAACGCGTATGACAGGCAGATCGGCAACCCGTGGTACCAGGGTCGCCCGTGTCTCGATGACTCTGATTCGGTTCATATTCGAGACGACATAGCGCGCCGTAATAGGGAGCTGAAGACACTGCTGGAAGTCGGCGGCACGCTCGTGCTGTTCCTGCCGGCCCCAGCTAGCTGGTTTGTAAGCACAGGCGAACGCCAATTTTCAGGAACGGGACGCAATAGGCAAACGACCCGTATTGTCAACGAGATGCAGTTACTTTCGTTGTTACCGTTCGATATCCATACCGAAGCGGCCGAGTCACGCGACCTAGACCTTCGTGTGTCTGAACCCTTCGCGACGTTTTGGCGGACGAACGCAAGGCGCTTCCAGACAGCGGCAATACTGAAGGAATCAATTGGAGAGAAGACGCTAGTTATTTCTGGGACCGAATCCGTCGCCGGGTCAATTGCTCGTTTCGCCAAAGGTCTGGTGATCATGCTTCCGCAAGACTTGCTATACCCAGCTGACTACGAAGTACAAGAGGTCAACGAGGATGAGATTGAGCCGCATCCCGACGACATCACTCTCATTGACTCGATGTTCGACCTCGTCCGGGATCTAAGGAAGGACGCAGGTGACTACATACAACCAGAGTGGGCCGCCGAGTATCACCTCCCCGGCGAAGTCGAGCTTGCGGCTCGCGTCCGACAAACTGGCGACGCAGTCAGGAAAGCTCAGATTCGACTGGATGCTGCGGAGAGGGCTCTGGCAATTCTCAAGCAGCGCAAGACGCTGTTTACGGGTTCAGGAGCAGCCTTTGAAGCCTTCGCCGAAGAAGCATTCAAAGCGCTCGGTTTCGCAATTGAGGAAGGCCGACCCGGACGTACTGACCGGATAGTCCGTCTGCATGGCGACACGGCCGTCATGGAACTAAAAGGGCGCGCCAAGAGTGCTGCCGAGAAAGACGCCGCTCAACTAGAGAAGTGGGTAAGCGAGCACTTCGTCGACCATGGCAGCCAGCCGAAGGGGATTCTTGTCGTTAACGGCTGGCGTGACGCTCCACTTCAACGGCGTACCGAGGATGTATTTCCAGACCAAATGCTTGAGTTCTCCGAGGCGCGGAAGCATTGCTTAATTTCAGGTATCCAACTTCTCGGCGCCTGGCTCGACGCCGAGGAGCATCCTGAGATGCGCGATCACATCGCGCGTTCGATCATGTCGTGTATTGGCCGGTACGAAAAATATCGCGAATGGACGGCATTTCTCAGCGCCGAGGGGAAGAGAGTGCAGGCTGTCGACCAGCCATCAACATGAGCGCTTAGAGGCCGACGGGGCTAGTTGAAGTTCCCGCCCACATCTGGCACTAAGCCGCAGCAGTAGCCATTAGGGCTTCAAGCCAAGGCTGGAGATGCTTGAGCGCGGGAATGTGCTCGAAGCCCCGGTCAGCGAAGGGAATGCCGAGGTAGCGCTCAGCCGGAGTTTGCCAGCCGAGGGTGCCGCTAAGACGATGGAAGTTGTAGTAGTCGGCGAAGCTGCGGAGTGCCCCTTCGGCTTGAGCCAGGCTGGTGAACCAGTGCCGGTCGAGGACCTCGCTCTGAAGGACCTCCCAGAAAGCCTCGATCTTGCCGTTGGTCCAGGGCGTGGAAATCTGGGTGCGAATGTGCCGGATCTTGAGGTCTCGCAATCGCTTTCCGAACCGTGTGAGAACGCCTGGCATCCAGACCACGAAGGGGTTGCCGTTGTCGCTCATGAGCTGTAGAGGCTTACCGCAGAGCTCGAAGCAATCTTCGAGCCAGCGCAGGATGGGTGCCGCCTGGGAGTCAGTGTTGATCTGGAGCCCGATTAAGAACCGCGAGTGGTCGTCGACAAGGCCGAAGAGCCATGTCTTCAGGTAGCCTCGGCCGGCCAGCTGGATAAAGAAAGGCCCTTTGATGTCGATGTGCCAGAGTTCGTTGGGCCGGCTTCGTTCATACCGGGGACCGGGAGCCGGCGCCACGCTGCCGCGGCTACAACCGTGCTCCTTGAAGAATCCATCAATGTAGGTGTGGCCGACTTTGTAGACCTGGCGCCGCTCCAGCTCAGCGGCGATTCGCTTGGAGTTCCAGTAAGTCGACAGCCGGACAGCCACGATGACTCTGTTCACCCACTCCGGTACCGCAGCTTGCGCTTGGCGACGAGCGCGCGATCTGGGAATCAGCGCTTGGATGCCGCCGGCGTTGTAGAGAGCGGTCCATCGGAACACGCTTCGCCGCGAGAAGCCGGCTGCTATCGCTGCCTCGATTCCCGACCCTGCCGCTAGCCGGACTGCCCGCATTCGCCGCCGCACTTCGGCAACTGAATTCCCCGGTTCTAGCGATGGTGGGCCGTCCGCCCTGAGTCGCTAAGAACAAAAAGCCAGGCCCTTCCTGGTATCGATGCCTCCTCAGCCGGCGTCGTGGGTCAACCGCATGACTCGCACCATTTCCATCTGGCATGCCAGGACGGTATAGCCCGCGTGCCAGAAGTGGGCGGGAATCTCAGCTAGTCCAACCTTGTCGCAGCCTTGTCGGCCCTAACGCATGGGCCCCGCCATTGCGCGCGCTGCATCAGCGTTAACGATTTCCACTCACGGAACCTTCTGATTGGTGTCGATAAGCGAACCGTATAGATAGCACTTACATGTCGACACACGCCGGTATCGTCGGTCGATCACTTTGTCGGATGACGCAGCGAGCTTCCTACCTCCCGCGGCGCCATTACGGTGAGGAGCAAGTCGCCAGACAAATGAAACTCTCCCCGTCTTCCCCCGTTCGTACTACTCTGAGTCACCGTCTGCGGGTAGCCCAACCGACCAAAAGCATTCAGCACAAAAGCATCATTCGGCGCGTATGAGAGCCGATCTGGAGGAGGTCTGACGCGATGGAAGCTGGCGGAGACATTCCAAGCCCTGAAGGGGAGGGAGCGATTCCCGTCGAGGTCGGTGTGACAGACGAGTTAAAGGCCGTGAAAGCCCGAAGCGGGCGACCGCAGTGGGAATCGAACGGTAAAGAGCGTCTCCGCCGGATTGTTCGGCGGGTAGCGAAGCCCTTAGCCGAGGCGATCAGCCGGGATGCCAACGAAGCCGACACGCGCATGCTGATTACCGACATTTTGCGAGAAGGTCTCGGTTACTCAGAGTATGGCGATCTCAGCGCTGAGCATCCGGTACGAGGCGAGTTCGCGGACTACGGGCTAAGAATCGACCAGCAGTTAGTTGCCTTTGTCGAGATGAAGCGAGCGACCACTAAGCTGGGGCTTCGTCATCTTCGCCAAGTTGAACTCTATGCGATGCACGAGGGCGTCGAATGGGTCGTCCTGACGAATGGCGCGGACTGGCACGTATACCACCTCACCGCGGGACTGCCGATTGTTGTCGACCTCGCGTTTCACATCAACCTGGTGGACGAAAAGGTGAGTCCGGCTCAAAAGGTGGACAAGCTGTTCTACCTTTCAAAGGAGTCGATGAAGCGGCGTCAGATTGACGAACTATGGCGCATGCAGGCTGCAACTTCACCGCGACAGCTGGTGGCCGCGCTACTATCGAAACCAGTCCTGGTAGCCGTTCACCGGGAGGTCTGGCGAAGAACCCGCGAGCGGGTCGATGAGAAAGAATTGGCAAAGCTGCTGCGGGATACTGTTTTCCGTCCCGAGGCCCTGGTTTAAAGCCACCCAATCTCCAACCGATCCACTCGCAGTGCACGTGACGGTGCGTAAGTAACGGAACGTCCAACGAGTTGCTCGGGATCATGGGCACCGATGCGACTCCTGTGGTTCGGAGCACCTGGTCCGTCTAGATGCGGAGGCCACCCGCCTCATTGGAGACTAAATTGCCGCCTCCGCGAACAGTGTGGATCTGTGCATCCCCAGTATTTGAGCCCGCCGGCGGTTTTTTCGGGCTCGACTCAAGCCATCGATCAAGCAAGCGAGCCCACCAACAAGGCCCAAACGACCGGGAGGTCTGATATTCTCTGACGTGCCTTCGCTGACGAGAAAAGTGGGGGACTAGCGGTCTTTCGACCGCTAACCAAATGGCCCTGTTGGCCGGTTCTGAATTCAAAATCTGAGGGTCATTCGAGCGTCGGGCTCGAAAACCGTTATGGGTCACTGGCCCATCGAGAGTTCAAATCTCTCCCTCTCCGCCAGTTTTCAAAAGGGCGCTTCTTGACCCCCGCCACCAGGTCCGCCACGTCCGCGGCGCGAGCCTTGACTGCCTCACTCAAGATCGAATCGAAGGGTGCATGGAGCTCGACAGCCAGCCGGCCGTGCTTCCATGAGGAGTTCGAAACAAGAAGCTGCAGGAGCTTGTGCCTTTCCTCACTTCCCTGACTCATGAAGGCATCGTGGGCGCCGCTCGCGAACTCGAGTAGCCGGACGCCGGTGTCGGCATAGCTCCGGTCGGCGCGGCGGTGATCGCGGATCGCCTCCGCGATCCGGTCGTGCTCCGCCCGCCACTCGGCGGCCTTGCGCTCGTAGAAGGACTCGCTGATCTTGCCGTCCAGCTTGTCGACGTACATCTGGTCGAGGCGGTTCTGGAGCTGGTTGTGCTCGGCGGTGAGCCGCGCGAGCGCCTCGTCGTGGAAGCGCTGCTCGTCTTGGTGGCTATGCCGCAGCGCCTTCGTCAGGCCCTCTTGGACGTCGGCGTCGAGGCGGAGGCCCCTGAGGAGCTCGCCGAACTGCTCTGCGATCGACTCCTCGCGGGCGTATTTCTCCGGGCAACGGCCCTTGTATCCAGTGCAGCGGTAGTAGACATAGCGGCCTTTGTGCGTCTCGCCGGTCATCGAGCACCCGCAGTGCCCGCAGTGGACCAGCCCGGAGAAGGTGAAGCGGTGGCGGCGTCGCTTGGGCCGGCGGGCGCCACGGTTGTCGAGCACATCCTGGACCTGCTCGTACAACTCTTTGGACACGATCGGCTGATAGGTGCCGCGATAGAGGCGCCCCTTCCAGGAGAACTCGCCGGTGTAGATGCGGTGGCGAAGGATCTTGTGCACGGTCGGGGTCGGGATCGAAACGCCGCTCTTACGGAAGCTGAGGCCGGCCTGTCGCGCCTTGCGAGCGATCTCCTTCAGCGAGTAGTCGCCCCTGGCGTACCACTCGAAGAGCTGAGCGACCAAGGGTGCCCGCTCGGGGTCGGGCTCGATCCCCCTCCGGCCTTCGGATGTCTCGACGTTGCGATAGCCGAGCGGCGAGTAGGACGGCCACATGCCCTGCTCGGCCTTCTCGCGCAGCCCCTTGGAGACCTCCTCGGCCAGGTTGTCGATGTAGTTCTTGGCCATCAACACCTTGATCCCGTGCATGAACTTCTCGGCCGAGCGCGAGCTGTGGGAAAGGACCACGTTCTCCTTGACGAAGTGGATCTCCAGCTCCAGCTCGTCGATCAAGACCCAGTCCTTGAGGTTGCGGTAGAGGCGGTCGGTCTTCTCGACCAGCAGCGCCCGGCAGGAGCGCTCGCGGGCGAGGAACTTGAGCATCTCGCCGAAGTTGCCGCGGCCGGCCTGCTTGGCGGTCTCGACGTCGACGAACTCCTGGGCGATCTCGAGATCCTGGTGGAGGGCGTAGTCGCGAAGGAGCTTGAGCTGTGAGGGGATCGAATAGCCCTCGCGCTCCTGCTCCTTAGAAGACACGCGCGCGTAGACGACGGCTTGCTCCGTTTCGCTCAGTGGCCCCGACGAATTTCGCTTCATGGCAATCCACCGCCGACTACGCCGCCTCGAGCCAGCCAGAGCGCCAAGAGCGGGTCCGACACCTGCCAACCGTCGGGCCCCAGCCCGACCTTCTCAGCCGCCTCCAGTGCCGACAGGGCGCGCTGCGAGCTGGAATCCGCGCGCAGGCCGGCGCGATCCAAGAAGTCGCGGGAGGTGATGCTGCGCGCGGGCTCGGCGGCGAGCGCCCGGATCAGGCTGCGCTGATTGGGGGCCAGGTCCTCGTAGATGACCTCGAAGTATTGCCGCTCGCGGCGCAGTACGGTGGTCACCGCCAGCTCGGCGACCGCCTCGTCGATGTTGCGCTCACCCGACTCAAACGCCTCGAAGGCGAGTCGCTGCACGTAGGCCGGCACGCCTCGCGCGCGACTGAAGAGGAGCCGGGCCGCTGCCTCCGACATCCGCTTGCCCTCCGCCTCGGCACGCTGGCGGAGGAAGGCGACCATGTCCGCTTCGGGGACCAGGTCCAGAGTCATCAGCTCGCCAACCCCGAGCATGGGAGCCCCAGGTCCGGCGTGCAGCTGGTGCATGACGTGACGACGGGAGCCGGAGAGGACCAGGCTCACGCCGCGCAGCTCGGAGTCGGTGAGACTCTTGAAGAGGCCAGGTAGGGCGGGGTCGATCTCCGCCACCTTCTGGAACTCGTCGATCACGAGGCTGACCGGGTGCCGATCCGATTGGGCTTCGCGAAGGAGCTGCATGACGCGGCGGATCTCGGTCGTCCAGTCACTCTGGGGCTTGAGGGGCGAGAGGCTGAGCCGGTAGCCGTCCTTCTCGATGGAGAGGGCCGCGCCGGGCAGGTTGCTCAGCCGTCGCCGCAACTCTTCCATCCGGCCACGCAGCGGCCCAAGCGGTCCGTGGACAACTGCGTTGGCAAGCTCTTGGGCAACGTCCTGTCGGTTCTGGCACCAGAAAAGGTTGGCGATGCCGGTTCTGCCGCCGCGCCTGCGCACCGCCGCCTGCGCGTTGAGGATCAACGAGGTCTTGCCATAGCGCCGCGGCGAAATCACGATCACGTTCTGACCGGCGAGCATCCGTGTCGTCAGCGTCTTCAGCTCCGCCTTCCGATCCGCGAAGCTGGCGCCGAGCACGGGGTCGGAGAACTCGAACGGGTTGGGCATTCCGCGATCAGCGTACCGCACATTGCGGTACGCATCAAGCGGCACGATCATTCTCGACCAGCTCAGCGCGCTGGCGTCGATCCCAGCTAGCCAGCAGGCTGAAGAAGGCGGTCAGCCGCTCCATCATCTGGCGGGCCTCCTCTCGGCTGATGGCGCGCTGGTAGCGCGGACCGAAGAGGGCGATCGCGTCGTCGATCAAGGCCTCGCGCTCGGGATCGGAGGCGGAGTAGGGGGGTCGAGCGCTCGACCCCGCTGGCGATCCGTTCGCGCTCGGGGGTCCGTCTCTGACCCCCTTCGCCCGGTTCGTGCCCCGCCGACCATCGCGATCATCGTCTGGGAACTCCCGCTGGGCGGGGATGATCGGTAGGGGTCCAACGCTGGACCCCTCCTGGGACCGTCGGGGGCCAGACTCCGGCCCCTCACCGCTCAGAAGGCGGATGAGCCTCTCTGGACGGTGCCGGCTCAAGCGCCGGCTCCGACGCCCGGCCGGGAAGATCGGGAGGGGGTCAAACGCTTGACCCCTCTCGGGACCGTCGGGGGCCGGACTCCGGCCCCCTCCCTGCTCTGAAAGCGGATGAGCCGTTTCAAGCGCCGGCTCCACCGCCCGGCCGGTGGTTCCACCATCCGGGTTTGCCGATGCTGTGGTCGACCTGGTGTGGGGAGCGAGGCAGGCCGGGTAGGGAAGCCAGGGCCAGCCGGCGGCGCTGTCCGCCATCCGACCAGATCGCCTCCAGCGGCCCATCCAGGGCGAGGAGGTCAGTGGTCGTGGTCCAGAAGCGGCAGCACTCCCGATCGGCATCGCTCAGCTCGTGGAGAAGGCGTTGCAGCTGGTGCTCCCGCGCTTGCGTGGGCGCCACCAGTAGGACCTGGTTGGCCGAGGCATGGGGTCGATCGCTGAAGTAGCGGACGTAGGCCAGCAGCTTGGCTCGAAGGCGCCGGGGCTGCTCACTGCCGCGGTCCCACTCCAGGTGCAGCAGCAGCTCGCGGTCAGTGGTGAGGAGCCGGCCCCAGCCATCGGGGGTCGGACCGTGCTCCTCCGCCTCTGCGTAGACGGCCACGATCGCCTGCTCGCCCACCCAGTGGTAGAGCCCGAGCTGGGGATGCTCGCGAGTGGCGGCGGCGAGGCCGACGAAGAACTGGTTGGCTTCCAGCTGGTGGACGAGGTGGAAGCGGCGCTCCAGCGCGTGCTCGGCGCGCTTGATGTAAGGGCGCGGATCCTCGTCGCGCCACTCCGCGAGCAGGGCCGCCCCCCGCCGCGACATTAGATAGACGGAGGCGCGGCAGATCCGGCCGGGTCTGCTGGCGGCGCGCCAGGATCTGACCAGGCCCTGAGCGAGGAGCCAGCGGAGCCGGTACTGGCAGCTTCTGGGTCCAGGGAAGAAGAGAGCCTGGATCTGGTTCCGGTCCAGGTAGCGGTGGCTGTCCAGCTCTTGCAGAATGGCCAGATCGCGGGTGGTTGGCTCAGCGTCGTCCTTTGAGCGCGGTGCTTCTTGGAGGTTGAGTTCCAGGACGTGGATCGGATGTCGTTCTTGGGATGAGTACAGTCCCCGGGCGGAATCGGGCCAGATCGAACTCGCCAGGGGGTTCGCGCCAGGGCGCGAAGGGTTGCGCGAAGGGCGCTCGAACTGAGGGCGCGAAGGGGCGCGCGAACCGATGGCGGTCATGCGATCTCCTTGAAGTCGCCGCGGTAGCCGAGCCCCGCCAGCCGGCGCTCGATCTCAGCCTCCACCTCCAGCCGCGGCCGGCCGTGGCGCTCAAGGCTCTGGGCGGCGAGCGCAGCCGCGTGCTCTGCGCCAAGGCTGAGCGGTGCCGGCTCGGTGGTCGCGGTGAACGGTGCCTCGGTGTGGCCGGCCACGGACAGCCGGACGGCGACTTGGTGCAGGTCCAGCGATTGCAGGTGGCCCTCGGTGAGCGGAGAGAACTCGCGGGCCAAGTGCCGGGCTTCCTCCTGGCTGGCCTGAAAGACGACCTTGCTGCGGGCGTTGGCCTCAACCGCCTGCCGGGTGCTGGCGTGCAGCTGCCCAAGGTGCTGGTTGGCGAGAGTCAGGTTGAGCCGGTAGGCGCGGGCCTCCGCCAGCACGTCGTCCAGTGACTGCGGGAGGTGGAGGTAGTTCTGGAACTCGTCCAGGTAGAGGTTGAAGTCCGGCCGCCAGCTCTCCGGCCGCTGGGCGCGGCGAAGCGCCGTCTGCCAGAGCCGGGAGACGATGAAGGCGCCCAGGAGCCGGCTCGAATCCTCGCC
>DATLRQ010000012.1:0-7401 GCA_035534555.1 Candidatus Micrarchaeaceae archaeon | reverse complement strand
CCCGATCAGTTCCGGCAGTTGGTACTCAGCACCCTGCACCGACTCCAGCGCCTGCCCCACCTGATCCGCGGACTCTTCTACGACCCCTCGGTCCGTTACGCACTCTGACGTGTCGGCTTACCAACGCTCGGATTAGTAACTTGGGCTGGGGCCACAAGTGTAGTTCTCTTCTATCTTCCCTTCGTGGTGTGGGCTGGACCAGCTAGGTACTTCCACGATACAGTCGGATTCCTTCTCAACGAGCCAGCCGTTCCCAACACGCTGACCTTACAAACCCTCCTCGCCTACGCACACCTCCCCTGGCCGCCGTTTCTCTTCACGGTTGTGATCTTGCTGAGCGCGGGCGCCGCTCTCGCCTTTTGGCGCCCCAAGGACCTGTCTGATCTGCTCCTAGCGTCCGCGGCATTTGCTTTTATATTCTTTCTCATGAGCCGCTGGGCGTTCTTCGAATACTGGACTCTGGTGGCATACGTTCTTCTAGCTGCTATCCTCACCACCGGAGCGCAGGAGGCTGTAGCTTTGCCCCGGTGGCTGCCGCTTCGTAGGTGGCTCCGAGCAGCAGGGCTGGGAGCAGCAACCCAGCCATCACTGTGACCCAACCCCTTTGGAACGCCCTGTCGCAGGTACTCCTTGCCCTTAGAGAGCCAATACCCCAGCTTGCCGCGGCGACTAGGGAGGCACTCCGCCAATTGCCGGCAGCGTCGTGAGATTGGTCCCGCGCTCTCGCGAGAGGGATCGGCGGGGG
Source organism: Candidatus Micrarchaeaceae archaeon (assembly GCA_035534555.1). Taxonomy (GTDB): domain Bacteria; phylum Chloroflexota; class Dormibacteria; order Dormibacterales; family Dormibacteraceae; genus Palsa-872. The sequence continues at coordinate 6,656 of DATLRQ010000012.1, read as the reverse complement.
TAGCCGAAGCTGCGAGCATCGAAGCGGGCCGCCCGACCGACCAAGTCACCTCAGGCCATCCGCGAACTGATATAGGCGCTCAGAAATGCCAATGCCGTTCCCTCGGCCTTTTCCACGAAGGGATTGATGCTTGCTGATAGCTCGCGACCTGGATGGCCCAGCGTCGTGTTTCTTAGCTGGGCGACCTCCAGAGCGTCGGCAAGGATAGTCGCGCCAAGTCCCAGCCTTGCTGCGGCTAATTCGATCTTCTGGTTTAGATGGCGTTGCTCTAGACGTTCTAGTTTCCTTAACGAGGCACGTATCTTTTGGACATGTACATCTGGTGCCGCTGCCTTCGCGAGAGCTATGCCGAGGCGACTGATCTCTGCTGCAGCCGTTTCTTTGTCTCTACCCGATATGTTTCCTTCAATAGGTTCTCTCTGTGCGATGGCCTCCACCACGAGAAAGTAGTTCAGAATGACGTTCCCAAGGCTCCGGGGGGTGCGATCGCTTCGGTCCAGCTGCTGCGACGCCTGGTAGTACATCCGAGAGAGTTCCGCAGCGTATCTTCTCGCCGAAGCGTGACGGAGGCTGACTGCGCGTGACTCAGCCTCCGTTAGACCTCGCGTAGCGAAACCGCCGAAGGTCCCTCCCACCCAGGGCGAGGACGGCTTATCGATTCTTCCCTTTGCATCCGTGCGACCAATCCGGAGCAGCTCGATCCGAGGCCTTACGGTACCGTACTCTGCGAGCGCGGCTATCACGATCGGTATCTCATCGCTCTCCATTCGATCAAGTGCCGACTCAAACGTAGATGCCACGAGTCGAAACCAAATTACACGAGTGCTCCGTACGATTACCTGCGACTGCAGCGCGGAAAAGTACTCCGGCCACGGTACCGTCGGATGCTGCAACCGCGGCGCCTCTTGCCACAGTTGTTCGAGCCGAGCTGCGTCAGGAGTTTCAATTCTGACATTGCTGCCCAAATCCAGGGTACCCATGGGCAGCGTGGCGGCGCCGATGAAACCCCACGCAGTCCACAGGGGGCCTTCGGCGTTCGGCATCGGACCACTATGCCACCCGGACCCATGGCCGCCGACTAGCTCCTGTTCCCCACGCAAGCACCCGGGCGCCGACGCCGCCGCCTCAGGATGACCCTTTCGTTCTGGTGGCGCCACTGAGCTGGGGTAGTCCTCGAGGGGCGGCGGACCGCCGGCTTTCAAAAACGGCTGGAATCTAGGTGCCGATCAAACCGGCTCCATTGTCATGGGCTAGCGAGCGTTGCGGCGCGGTCGATCACCAGTGGAGTAGTTCCTTCGTACCAAGGTCTCGGCGTGCGCTGCGCTCCGGGACCTCAAGCAGTCGTCTCCGGGAGATAGGAAGACGCGCTGGGAAAGCCTCATTTGAGTGAAGTCAACTTGAGTGGTCCCCGTTCACGAGTCCAGAGAAGAGAACCTGAACTTGACCTCGCCAGGATCTAGATCAGCTCTTTTTTCCAAGGCCGCAGCGGTTGTGTCGATGAGGGCACGCATGCCCGCTCGAGCGGCTTTGGACTCTGTCTCAGTTCCAGCCCACTTCAAAAATGATCGATGTAGAGTTTGGCCGACGATTCAGCAACGCCAGGATGCGCTAGTCCTTCGAGGTCTGTCATCCAGCGCCATTCTGCTTCACGTTATCCACAAGTGCACGAGCACGAAGCCGGTGTGCTGTCGGCTCCTGAGGGGCGCAGCGCCTCTACCCCACCCCTCCCCCGCAGCCGCCGCGACTCCCTATATGGGAGGGCTGGCCTTGGGGGTTGGCAGCGCCCGGGGAGTGGCCCAGCTGGAATCCGCAACGGGCAGGGCCGGCGGGGCGCTCTGACAGACGCTTCGAGGACATGGCGGTGTGGGCGGTTGGGCAGGCGGCGAGCGGGTTTGCCTCTATTCGGCCGACTTCGGGCAAGCAGGGGCCCGGTAAGGGTTTGAGGAGGGGCTGAGGAGCTCTTGTCAAGAGTTGTGTAAAAGCCATCCAGGCGCGAGGTTCAAATCAGGCGGCAGCTTCCTCCGGTGAAGGTTGGGAGAGTTGCAGCTGTCCGTCCACGAAGCGGTATCCGGCCAGCAGCAGGTGGAGCTGGTTGGGGGCATTGATCCCGCGCCAGTTGGTGCTGAGGCGAGTGGCCAGCTTGAACACCAGGTAGAGCACGTTGTCGCGGACCCGCATGCGTTTGGTGGCGTCGGTGCGCAGCCGCACGCCGGCGAAGATGGACTCGATCGGGTTGCTGGTGCGCAGGTGGATCGCGTGTTCCTGCGGGAAGTCGTAGAAGGTGACGAAGTCTTCCCAGTCGCGCTCCAGGCATTCCGCCGCGGGCGATTGGCCGATGATCCGCCACTCGGCGCAGAGCTTGTCGCGCAGCTGCTCGCATTCGCCTCGAGTGGGCGCCTCGTAGAGTTCGCGCAGCTGCTTGCGGACCTTGCCGTGAAGCCGCTTGGGCATTTTGTCGATGACCGAGATCGCCCGGTGATTCCAGCACCGTTGGCGCTTGACTTCAGGGAAAACATCATCGAGGGCCGCCCAGATGCCGAGCGCACCGTCGCCGACCACAACCAGCGGCGACTCGGTTACGCCTCGTGCCTTCAACGAACCCAGGACCTCCGCCCAGGCCGCCTTGCTCTCCCGGTAGCCCTCCTCCATGCAGAGCAGCTCCTTCTGGCCGTCCTCGTCGACCCCGAGGACGGTGAGCACCGCGGTCTTCTCCTTCTCCTCACCGGCCTTGACGTAGAAGCCGTCCACGAACAGGTACAGGTAGCGCTTCTTCAGCGGCCGCCTCTTCCAGTTCTCGTACTCCTGCCTCCACTCCTCCTTGAGGCGCAGGAGGCTCTGCGCCGAGAGCGCCGCCGTCTCCCCGACCAGGGCTCGGAAGGTGGGCTCGAAGTCGCCCGTCGACAGCCCCTCCAGGTAGAGCCGGCTGAGCAGCCGGGCCTGGGTCTGGGAGCGCCGCTCGTAGCGATAGACGATGTCGGAGCTGTAGCCGTCCGGGCTGATCTCCTTGGGCACATCGCTGACCCTCGGCATACGTACCTCGACGGCGCCCATGCCCACCCCAATCGAGCGGGCCCGGTGATGGCCGCCGGTTGTTGGTTCGCTGGAAGGCTACGTCGTCGTCTTATCCCGCCTCAGTCAAACCGCGCCGAGAGATTTCCCACAACTTTTGGAAGGAGCTCCGCTTCGGTTCCCTTCGATGGCATTCGTGCTCGAATCCTGGAACCGGGCCCGAGGCTACCGAACCCTGGAACGCGAGTAATCGACGAGAGTCAGGAGCGCAAGACCAAAAGGAACCAATGTGCCGACCATGATTGCGAGCGTGTCTTCGGACATTCGCGGGTGTTCCTTCGACAGCTTGGCGCGATTGGCGCTGCTGAACAGCAGCCGCAGCGATGAGCCCCTGTCTCCCGCGAGCCAGGCCAGCACCCCGACTCCGACCACACAAAGGCAATTGGCGACGATGCCGGCGGCAAGAAGCGCGTAGACGGGTCTTTGGGCGAGCGCCCAGGCCACCCCGAGCGGAGCCACGATGAGAGCGATCAGTGCGAATTCGCAAATGACAAAGGCGACCCCGTTGACGATGCTGTGAGATTGGATCCGCGCTATCACCACTGCAGCGTACCCTCACGATTTGAAATCGATGTCAACAGGGTGGAGCTCGGCAGCCAAGGGAGACGGCAGTCGTAGCGAGGGTTGCACTCCTGATGCGTCGAGGACACGAAAGCGCGAGTCACGTGAAGGACGATCCTGATGACCGAGGCTAGTAAATCTGAAGCTGGCACTGCGAGCGGCGTTGAGGACCGCACTAGCTTCAGCCGGTACCGTTTTCTATCGGGCCTGTCGCAAGGCATCGTCGTGCTCGCAGTCGCTGCATGTTTCTGGGTCGGCTTGGCAGCATGGGGTCCACGCGGCGACATCTGGACACTCGCTCTAGTTCCGGTTCTGTTGTCGGTTGGAATAGTCGCGGTCGGCGCCGTACGACTTGGCAAAAGAGCTCACACGCTTCGCAGCTCCGAGGTTCAGGTCGCGGATCGAACCTCGATCCGCCGAATCACCATCTGGTTCAGGGTCGTATCGACGGCTCAGACGGTCTTCGTCATCCTCGCCGGGCTCGCCTGCTTCTTGTTCCACCGTCTCGATCTCCTGTGGCCGCTCATCGGCCTCGTCGTTAGCCTCCATTTCCTTCCCCTCGGTAGGATTTTCCGCGTACGTCCGTACTATGCGACTGGAGTTCTAGGCGCGGTGGTCTCGGCGGTGTCCGTTCTTGGATTCACCGGGTCGGAGAAGCTCGTCGCGGTGGGCATCGGCCTCAGCCTAATCATGGTGGGCAGCTCGGCCTACCTCCTCAGAAATGCTGAGCGCCTCGCTGGCGAGTACGCCATGATCGAGAGGGGAAGGGACGATAAACCGGTCAACGGCTGATTCGTAGCCGACTCAAACTGACGAGCTGATCGCTCGCCGCGACCAGAGCATCACTGAAGCGGTTTGAATATGATGTGCCCGCCTTTCGTGCAGTCGGCTTGTTGGACATCTCATGCCGATTTCCATGGAGGACCATGCCAAAAGAGGTACCCGCCGGATGTTAGCCGGCCGCACGGGACTGGGCTGTGAGGCCGTCCGGGGTTCAAGCGCGTCGTATATCCAGTCCGAGGCACGTCAAGAGATCGCCTTCCACCGCCCGGTCCGAGTCACCTGCGCGACTCCCTTGATCTTTGCCTCTAAGGCACCGACACCTGCTGCCAGTGGGCGCCGCCGTCCACGGTCTGGAAAAGACCGCTGTTCGTATAGCAGTCGGTCTTGAAACCGCGGCAGCCGGATTGGTTGATGATCCCCCAGCCGGTCGACCCGGCAAAGCTGACCTGATCGACAAAAGCTCCCGCGAGAACTGTGGGCGTCCACTCCCAAGTCTTGCCGCCATCTTGCGTCGCTTTCAATTGTGTATACGTCCCGCCGGCGGCCGGCCCAGGACCGAGAAAGGCGGCGAGCCATGCGGTCGGACTCGCTACGCCCGCGAGCTGCGCGCTGGATTGCGTGTTCGGATTGGGGACGTTTGTGACGAAGCTCCAAGACCGACCGCCGTCGGAGGTCGTGTAAAACACCTCGGAGGCGATGCCCCCGGACGGATCCATCATGCCGCCGGCCAGCACGCCGTTGCGGTCATCGCTGAACACCGGCGGCTCGAAGACCGGCGACGCTCGGGAGGCGTCGATCGGCGGCACGGTTAATCGGCGCCACGTGCGGCCGCCGTCATGGGTGACGTACGCGCCAAAAGGAGGACCCCAATCGCTGACGCTGAACCCGTCGAGCTCGTTGGCGAACACCACTCGCGCACTCTGTGGAAAGGTCAGTCCGGTCCAAGTGCGCCCTCCGTCGAATGTCTGGAAGCCGGTGAAGTGCATGAATCCCGAATGTGAACCCTGGTCCACGACCATCCATCCCCGCTTCGGATTGATAAACGTCAGGTAAACGGGCCCAACCAGGTCCATGGGCTGCGATGCGGGCGTCGCGCGCGAACTCCAATGACGGCCGCCATCCGACGAGATGAAGAGGGCAAGGTCACCCTGAGTCAACCGCACGATGGCCCAGGCTTGATATGGATCCAGGAAGAACGCGGTTTCGAGAAGCGCATTCCTGCCGCCCGGCGGTGTGACGTCTGCCCACGTCCGCCCGCTGTCTTCAGTTGTGAGCACCCGGTCGGCCGTCTGCAGCCACCCCGATGTCGGACCAAAAAGGTGCGCCTCAAGGAGGTCCGGGCCGGGGATCACCTGTTGTGCGGTGGCGGTAGTCGGAGTCGAGCCGGCGCGAGGGGCGGGGGCTTGGCCGCAAGCGGCCAGCAGGACGCCGACCACGATAAGCGCCACGGGTTCGATTGGTCGTGTGGCCGGTCGGCTCATTGCCTTCTTTCTGAACAACGCGCTGGCCGGTCTTGGGTTACGGCCTGGAATACAGCTCGACACCAGGCAGCGACCACAACCACAAGCCCTGGAGAGTCGAGACTTGGTCTCGACCAGGCTGGAGAGTGGCGAACGCACCGCCGTGGGTGAAGAGGGAGCGCGCCCCGATCCCAGAACCAGCGCGCGGAGTGTCCAAACGTGCGCGCTATATATCCAGTCGGAGGCACGTCAAGGCGTGGCCGCGCACCTCGGATCGGCTGAGTCCGTACACTGCGACGATTCCTGGGTGGTGGTTGACTGCCCAGGTTTTGCGGATTTCGCGCCAAATGGCCCACCTGTTTCACGCGAAATGGCCCACCCGTTTCGCGGCAAATGGCCCACCCCCCCTGAAGGAGGCGTGACGGCGCTGGCGTGAGGTAGCTCGGACACGACACCATCCCTTGGAAGGCTGCAGCAAACGTCCAAGGAGAAGATGCCGATGTCCCGTCCCCGAACCACCATGCGCAAGATTCGGGAGGTCCTGCGGCTCCGGCTCGCTGAAGGCCTCAGCCCACGACAAATCAGTGCGTCATTGGGTCTGCCACGCATCACGGTCAGGCGGCATCTGGACCGCGCCGTGGAGAAAGGCATCACCTGGCCGCTGCCGGTCGAGATGGACGACCGCGCCCTCGAAGACATGCTGTTCGCGCGGGTCGACCCCACGATCAGCGAGACACGACCGATGCCCGAGTGGGTGAGCGTTCACCGGGAGCTGCGGCGCAA
>DATLRQ010000011.1:0-2839 GCA_035534555.1 Candidatus Micrarchaeaceae archaeon | reverse complement strand
CCGCATCGCCGGCTGAAATCCACCCCTTGTCGACGAGCCAGGCCGTGAATCGCGCGATCGGGTCGTGGCGGGCCGCCTCTTCGACCTCGTCTTTGGTGCGGTACTTCATCTGGTTGTCCTCTGAGGTGTGCGAGTTGATGCGCCAGACCTTGGCGTCGATCAGGGTCGGACCCTCACCGCGCCTGGCTCGGTCGACCGCCTCCTGGCAGGCAGCGTAGCAAGCCGGCACATCGCCGCCGTCGACGCTCACGCCACGGATGCCGTAGCCCGCCGCCCGGTCCGCCACGTTCGGGTTCGCCATCTGCAGCCGGATCGGCACCGAGATCGCATAGCTGTTGTTCTCGCACACGAAGACCACGGGCAACCGGTGCACCGCGGCGAAGTTGACGCCCTCGTGGAAATCGCCCTGGCTGGTCGCCCCGTCGCCAAACGTGCACAGGGTCACCGAACCTTCGCTTCGCAGCTTGGCGGCGTAGGCGACCCCGGACGCCTTGGGGATCCAGCTGGCCACCACCTGGGAGACGGAGACGATCTTCAGGGCTCGGTAGCTGTAGCAGCCGCCTGGAATGTTGCGGCCGGCCGACAGCGGATCGGCGGCCTTCGCGAAGACGGCCAGCATCCACTCCTTCATGGTGAGGCCGCGAACGATCGAGTTGGCGAGGCCGCGGTAGTGGGGCACCAGCCAGTCGTCGGGGCCGAGGGCGGCGGTGGACGCGACCTGAATGCCTTCGTGGCCGCGGCTCGATCCGACGAAAGGCGCCCTTCCCTGCTTGACCAGGATGTGCATTCGGTCGTCGAGCGCTTTCGCCATGCACATCCAGCGGTGGAGCTGGAGGTACTTCTCCCTGGTGACGGTGTCGGCCCGGGTCGTGGTCGCCATCAGATCGACGCCGTCGGCGCCAGCGCGCGGGCGATTTCGACCACCTCTTCCGCGGTAAGTCCCATTCGGTTCAGGTGATCGTAATAGCGGCGGTGGAAATCGGAGAAGTCACTGCGCTCGGCACGCTCCTCGCGAATCCGTTTCACCTCGGCCAGTACCTTGCCCACCAGCTCATGCTCTGGAGCGATGCCTGCGTGCCGGAGCGCGTGCTCGATCACGAGCGCGCCGGAGTGCTTGCCGTAGATATAAGTGATCTCGGCGCCGAAGTCGGCCGGCGGCAGGAACTGGTAGATGGCCGGGTGGATGAGCATGCCCGCGGTGTGGATTCCAGACTCGTGGCTGAAGACGTCGAGGCCAATGCCCGGCTCGGTCGGCTGCACAGGGATTCCACTCACCCTCTCGAGGTGACGTGCCAGCGAGCGCAGCTTCTCGTATTTAAAGCCCGGGATCTCGATCCCGAACAGGTACCGCAGCTGCATGAGGACCTGGTGCATGGGAGCATTGCCCGTCCTCTCGCCGATGCCGTTGACGCTGGTGGTGAACACTTCCGCGCCCGACCCCAGCGCCATCACGGTGTTCCACGCGCCAAGCCCGAGGTCGTTGTGGAAGTGGACCACCAGCGGCGCGTTCGGTGCGGCGGCCTTGATCGCGGGGATGTATTCGCGCACCGCGAATGGCGAATAGCAGCCGACGGTATCGGGCGTCGAAGGCCTGGTCCCCCCCGCCTTCAGGCCCTCGCGATGGATCTCCCCGATGTAGTCGACGTCGGCTCGGCTGCCGTCCTCGCCCCCGAACTCGATCGACGTCGCGCCCTGCTCACGTGCATAGCGAATCGCCTCGCACATCATGCGAAGGTTCGCCTCCCGGTAAAAGGAAACCGGGAGCTCGAGCCACTCGGCTTCGGGAATGCCTTCGCGGCGGAGCAGCGTCTTGCCCAGCTTGTATTTCACATGCAGGTCGGACGCCGACGTGAAGATGAAGTAGGTGACCTCGTCACGCCGGTAACCGAGGTCGTCGATGACCCGCATGGTCGCGTTGATGTCGGGCCTGGTCGATCGCATCATGCACACGACCTCCAGTTCCTCCCGCAGCTCGCCGCGCTTTCTTCCTTCCAGGATCAGGCGCAGCGTTTCGCGCTCTCCCTCCGACACCGACGGAAAACCCACGTCCATGATGTGGACGCCGATGTCAGAGAGCAGCCGGGCGAGCTCGTACTTGTCCTGGGGGGTGATCGCCACGCCTGGCATCTGCTCGCCGTCGCGCAGCGTGTCGTCGTAGACGCGGATCTTTTCCGCGGGGGGGAACTTCAGATCGTGGGAGAAGGCCGTGGGGTCGCGCGCCAGCTCCTCAAGCGGCTCCTGGAGCTTGACGGGCTCCATGTCACCTCCCCAACGTGTGGGGAGGTCCGGCCCTTTGGGGCCGGGGTGGGGAGGCTCACCGGCCATTAACGGTTCGCTGGTGCTACGCGCCGGCGCTCATCCAGGCGCTTACGGACCCAGGGCACCAGGCCGCCCATGTGAAGAAGCTCGTTCATGAATTTCGGGAAGGCTTCGCACCGGTACTCATCGCCCTTTGTGAAGTTGCGTACGATGCCTTCCTCCAGGTCCACCTCGAGCTCGTCGCCGTCTTCGACCGCCTCCGCGGCCTGGGGTGACTGCAGGATGGGGTAACCCATGTTGATCGCATTGCGGAAGAAGATGCGGGCGTAGGAGTCCGCAATCACCAGCGAGATGCCGGCTCCTCGAATCGCGACAGGGGCGATCTCGCGGGACGAACCACAGCCGAAGTTGGACCCTCCGACCAGGATGTCACCCTGCGTCACTCCCGCGGCCCACGTCTCGCGGCCGGGCACGCCTTCCATGGCGTGCTTGCCCAGCTCTTTCTCGTCCAGCGAGTAGATCGCGTACTTGGCCGGGATGATCTGGTCGGTGTCGATGTTGGCTCCGAACTTCCAGGCTC
>DATLRQ010000010.1:0-9656 GCA_035534555.1 Candidatus Micrarchaeaceae archaeon | reverse complement strand
TCACATCTGCGTCGTGGCCGCCAGGCGCTGGTGACATTGCTGGCGGTGCCGGCGTGATGGTGGCGCTCAGCTGCGCCGAGGCGCGGGACCTGGCCAGCGATCTCCTCGACGGAGAGCTGGGTCCGGATCTGGAGCGAGCCGTCGACGAGCACGTGACCGGTTGCCCGACATGTCCGAGCCTGTACCGGGCGCTCCTCGCCGTCCACCATGAGCTGGAGCGACTGCGGCACGAAGAGGAACTTGGGGAGGGAAGCGGCGCTGGATGAGAAGCCAGGACTGGGATCAGCGTTACGCCACCACGGAACTGGTCTGGGGTGCAGGGCCGAACCGCTTCCTCGTCAGTGAGGTTGCTGACCTCACACCCGGACGTGCTCTGGATCTCGGCTGCGGTGAAGGCCGGAATGCGATCTGGCTCGCCGAGCGTGGCTGGCGGGTCAGCGGGGTCGACTTCTCAGAGGCTGGCCTGGACAAGGCGCGGCGCCTGGCCGTCGAGCGAGGCGTCGAAGTCACCTGGGTCCGCGCCGATCTCCTCGACTACGAGCCCGACCACGGGGCCTTCGACCTGGTGATCCTCATGTACATTCACCTGCCGGCCGCCCAACTCGCGGCCGTCATGAAGACGGCCAGCGCTGCACTGGCGCCTGGAGGGACCCTTCTGGTGGTCGGGCACGATCTCCTAAACCTAAGCCAGGGCCAGGGCGGGCCGCAGGATCCCGAGTTGCTTTTCACACCGGCCGACATCGAGCGCGTTCTGCCAGGGCTCGGTATCGAGCGAGCAGAGAGCGTACTGCGCCCAGTGACTGTGGACGGCCGCGAGGTCAGTGCGATCGACGCGCTGGTGCGGGCCAAGAAGCCCCTGCCGGCGAGGTAGCTGCTGCGCGGTTTTGCGGTGACCGCCCGGTCCCGACGATGCCGAGAGCGGGTCAAGGCAGTACTGTCAGCTGCCGGTGCCGACTGGCATCCTCCAACGCATCAGCAGGTGATCGAGCTGGGTCACGAATGGGTCGGCGGCCGCCGTTGCGTACCAAGTTGCCACGCCCGCAATCACGCCTAGTCCGAAGCCTGCCGCGACATCTGTGATCCAGTGGACTCCGACGTATACGCGGGCGAAAGCCACCGCCGCCGCCACGACAGCGGTGGCTATGCTCAGCCGTCGCGCAGCGAACCAGCTTGCCCCGCACACAGCTCCCAGCGCGGCGAGGTGATCTGAGGGGAACGAACTGTCGACAGCGTGCTTGATAAGCGGAATGAAATGCTCCGCCACAAAGGGACGCGGCACGTAGTCGACCAGGCCGATCAAGCCGGCGATGCCGACGGCAAGCACCGCTGCGAGGCCCGCGGCGAAGAAGGTTCGCAGTGACCGTTGCCGCAGGTACAGCCAGGCAAGCACGAACGCGCCGAACAAGACCAGGTAGTCCGCGGCAATGCGGGCCAGCTCGTCCGCGGCGGCGGAGTGGCCGGCGAGACCGTGAATTGCGTTGCTCAGATCAGCCATCCATTTGCACCCCACGAGATCTGTTCCTGCTTCGCCAGGCCCAGATGACGATTGGGATCATCACGGCCAGGACGGCGAGCGAAGTCAGCTGCGCTTGCTTGAGACCCCACAGCACAGCGGGAGTCTCGTAGTCGGTGCGCCAGTTGAAGAGCAGGAGCTGGCTGACCGGATACAGAACGAGGTAGGTCAGGCCCAGGACTCCGGGTGCGACTCCGCGTCGGCGAAGGTAAAGCAAAACGCCCAGGATGCAGAGCGTGCCCAGCGCCTCATACAGGTTCGCCGGCTGGTAGGCGACTCCCAGATGGGGCGCCATCGATGCCGGGTTGGTGTAGCGAACCGCCCAGGGGAGGTTGGACGGCGGCCCTAGGATCTCCCCGTTCATGAAATTCCCGAGGCGGCCGATGGGCTGACCGACGGCGCCGAACAGCACCCCCGCGTCGAGGAGGTCCCAAAACAAGATGTGCCGGCGCCGGCTCATGACCAAGAGGACGACAACGGCGGCAAAAATGCCGCCGAAGAAGGCCATCCCGCCTTCCCAAAAGGCAAAGATGTGAGCGGGATGGGTCAGGTACCACCACCACCCGGACTGCGCCACGTAGTAGAGGCGTGCGCCGATGAGCCCGAACACGATGGTCCAGAAAGCGATGGATTCGCTGACGGATGACGGTACGCCCCGCCGAGCCAGATGGCGCGTGGCGACCCAACCGCCGACCAAGAATGCAATCGCGTAGGCGAGGCCGTAGAAACGCAGATCGAATGGGCCCAGGTGAATTCCCGGCGGAAAAGGATCCGTGATCACCAGGTGCACCGGATTCATTGAAGAAGCATTCATGCGGTCGCGGCAACCACCAGCAACCGAAGTCCGACAACCCCCAACGCGACCGCCAGCAGCCTCACGATCCAACGACCCTCAATTCGCTCAGACAGAGCGGCTCCAATTGGGGCCCCGGCCAGGGCTCCCAGGGCCAACGCGATCGTGGTCCGGAGAGTAGCCATGTAGTCACCTTCGATCGCATGGGTCGCAGCCGCCGCGCCCGACATGAACATGAGCGTGAAATGTGACGTTGCCGTCGCCACGTGCTCGGGGAACCCGAAGAAGGTGGTCAGCAGCGGAACGTGAAGAATTCCGCCCCCGATGCCCAGCATGCTCGAAAGGAAACCCACGCCGACGCTCAGAAACATGGCCAGGCCGAGGTTCAGGCGATATGAATAGCTATGACCAGATGAATCGGTGATGGTCCGGTCAACCACGAAGGGGGCGTTGAGCATCAGAGGGATTCGGGCTTGGGGCCGCACCACGAGATAGCCGCCAACGCCAAGCAGTGCCACTCCCATGATCAGCTCGAAAGTGCCCCTAGGTATGGCCCCGACCACGATCGAGCCCAGGACGGCCCCTGGAAGGGTGGCGGCGGCGAGCCACAATCCGGTGCGGTAGTCGGCCCGCCTCAGGCGGTAGTAGCTGAGAGAGCCGGAGCTTGCATTGACGAAGACCACGCCAATCGAGATCGCTGTGATCTGAGCCGGCGAGTCGTGTGGGTAGATGATCAGCAGGAGCGGTACGAGGACAAACCCGCCGCCGGCTCCGATCAGGGTGCCGTAAGCGCCGACGATCAAGCCAAGGGCCACCAGCTCGAGGAGCGGTCCAAGCGTGCTCACAACCCCTGAGTTTGCCTGAAACCGCCCAGCACGTGCAGCAGCGCTATTGAAACCAGTAAAAATCCATAGTACTGCTAAGCTCGACCGAGTGAAGCCGCTCGGGTTCAGCAATGAACAGGTTCGCACCTTTGTCGCCGTGTCCAGGTCGGCCAACCTTTCCCGGGCGGCGGAATCTTTGGCCTTGACGCAGGGCGCGGTGACGCAGCAGCTGAGACACCTCGAACGGGCTCTCGACCTGCAGCTCGTCGAGCGATCCGGCCATGCGATGAAACTGACTCCAGCGGGCATCGAAGTCGCCGCGGCGTGCGCCGCCGCAAAGCGTGAGCTGGAGGGGATCGCCGAGACCGCGCGCCTCCAGCGGTCGCTCGGCATGGGAAAGCTCCGAATCGGCGCCAGCCCGACCTGCGCCAACCACTATCTGCCGCCGCTGCTCGCCGAATTCATGAAGCGCTGGCCCAGAGTCGACATACAGGTCGTCGGTGAAAGCACGCCGGTGATCGCGGAAAAGGTCGCAACCGCAGAGCTGGACTGCGGCCTGGTTGAAGGTCCGGTCACGCAGGGCAATCTCGACATCCGCGATCTTTATCGCGATCGCGTGCTCGTGGCGGTCGGCTCCCGGCACCCGCTGAGCAAGACGCGACGGGCAAGCTTGGCAGAGCTCAGGACGCATCGCTACCTGGCGCGCGAGCTCGGATCGGCTACGGAGACTCTTGCCCGTAAGATGCTCGGCCAGGCGTATCGGGCGTCTCCGCGACTGGAGTTGAGTCACCTCGATGCGGTTCGATCGGCGGCCATCGCAGGACTTGGTTACGCAGTGCTGCCCAGGGTTGCGGTTGAGCGCGAGTTGGAGCGCGGACAGCTGGTTCAACTTGACATCCCCGAAAAGAAACGGTGGATCACCGCAATCCGCCGCCAGTCGAGCAGAGTGCCGGTCGTCGACGCCTTCTGGACGGTTCTTCCAGCTCGCCCAACCGGTGCCAGGTAAGCGCGTCAGATTGCCGGGCCGTGCCCGATGGATTGCGGTCATTGGGCTGATCACCGCAGCTGCAATCGGTGGTCTTTGGAGTCAGACGCCATCGGGCGACCACATCCAGGCTCGCGTGATGAGCTCTCTACGTCAGCATGGAGTCGCGCTGATTGCGGCCAACGAGATTCCACCCACGCTGGCTCAAGCGATCGTGGCCGCCGAAGACGAACGCTTCTATCAGCATCACGGCATCGACGCAATTGGCGTCGGGCGGGCGGCTCTCTTCGACACGGCGCATCGGTGCTGGTGCCAGGGCGCATCAACCATCACGCAGCAGTTGGTTAAGGACGTATATCTGCACGGTTCGGACCGAGGCCTCAACAAGGTGATCGATGCGGTGGTTGCATTCAAGGTCGAGACCGTGATCAGCAAACAGGAGATCCTGGCCGACTACCTGAGCGAGATCCCCACCGGGCCGAGGATCTACGGGGTCGACGAAGCAGCCTGTACTTACTTCGGGGCTCCGCCAATGACATTGGACCTCGCGGACGAAGCACTGCTGGCCGGATTGGCCCAGGCCCCGAGCGCATATGACCCTCAACTACATCCACATGCGGCTACGGCGCGACGCGACGAGGTACTAGACGCAATGCTGTCTGATCGAGACGTCACCGAAGCCGAGGTCAAAACCGCTCAGGCGGAGCCAATTCTTCCTGATCCAACACCCGCGAGCTGTTGATCGAGAGCTCCTCGGCCTTCAACCCGGTGGTTCAAAGCCCAGACCATTGGACGTATCAGCTTCCGCTGAGCGCCAAATAGGCGATCAACGCCGCGCCTGCCACCAGCGTGACGGCCACGATGGCGACCTCAGCGAAGATTTCGGGGACAAAGCGGCCCTTCTCGATCTGATCGCGGGCTTGAAAGAAGCGAAAAGTGCTAACTGCCACCGCCAGGAGTCCTGACGCAACGAGGACGATTCCGATCGGCCCCGAGTACGAGGACCCCGATTGCACGACGTGCCCGCCGATGGCAGATATCTCCCGCAGGAACAGACCGAAGCGAGCGACCACGAACCCAAGGCCCATGAGCGCAATGGCAGTTCTGATCCAGGCAAGCAGCGTCCGCTCGTTGGCGAGGTGTTCGCGAGCGCGAGCGCTCCCGCTTTCGGTTCTCTGCTGCTCACCCACTTGCCGTTCTTCCATCAGCTCCTGACCAGGTAAACAAGGATCGCGGCTCCTGCTCCGGCGGTCAAAAGGGACAAACCCAGGTTCCAGCCAACTGAAGACGTGGATTCCGCCGCCTCGATCGCGCGCCGCGCTCGGATGAAACTGACCCCAGCGATCACTATGACCATCCAGCCGGCCAGGGCGGCCATGACACCCAGGTATCGGCTGGCCAGGCTCTCGATGACCTGGAACCTCGCGACGGCAAAGCCCATCGCGAGAAGCACGAAGCCTGCCCGAAGCCAAGCAAGAAAAGTGCGTACGTTGGCAAGGTGGTCGCGTACCCGCGCCCCCTCGCTGCCTTCGTGGTTATTACGAATGGTCCGGCTGGTGGCCGATGTCCTGAAGAGCGCTCGGATCAACCAACTACCGCTAAGAGTGCACGCGTCGACCTCACGTCAACCTCAGAGTAACCGGGCTCGGCGCAAACAGCCTGCGCGCAAAACCGTTCGCGATGGCCCTGGACGTTCGCCCAAGTTCGCCTAGGTCCGTGAGCTAACTGAGAAGGGGGCGCCCTCAGCAACCTGAGGGGAGGCGCGTCCCTTTCAGCAGTGGCTAAACGAGGAAACGCCCGTTTTCCATCAACGCCCGTCCGTCCACCGATACGGTGGCATGTGACGCCAGCACGTCGACGTGCGACGGGCAATTCCAGTCGGCACCGGTCTCAAAGCCATACGGATCACCGAAGGCGACGTGAACCCCCGGGAACTTCTCGTCCTGAAGAAAGTTGCCGACGATCCGCGAAAGGCTCACGTTAGTTCCGATCGCGAACTCACCGACCCGGTCGGAATTCTGATGCTGACCCATGTACTCGCGCACGTCGGCGGCAAGCTGGGCATCGGGCGTGTCAAACGAGACTAGCCTGCCGCCCTTGATCACCAGGCGAGGCGGGGGTGACAGCAGGCCGTACTTTTCGGTGAACCAGTCACCCATCTCTTCGGCCGCGATCACGCCGTCTACCGACAGGGGGCAGGTGAACGTCTCGCCCTCCGGCAGATTGCCCCAGCGTCCCGGGTCCCAGTAGCGGCCGTCACATGGCACCCACTTCAGCGACGGTGAGAAAGTCGCGACCAGCTCGGTACCGAGAGCGGTGTCGACCCTGATCTTCTCCGCTTGGCGGACGATCTCGTAAACCTGTCGAGTAACGCGGTAGATCTCCTCGTAGTCGGCAGCCATGCCGTCCTTCATGAGCAGCTCGCTGATCCCGATCATGTGCCCGTGCCGGCAGCGCAGAGTCTCGGCGAGCAATTTGAGCATCGGCTTGCGGAACCCAAGCTCGCCCTTCATGCCTGTTCCGATAAAGAAGGACGCGGTCGGGCGAAAGCGAACGATTTCATCCGAGATCGAACGTGGAAAAGAGGTCGCGGGGCGCTCGACGTGGTCCTCCATCGTCCAGACACGAACCGACGCGTCGGTACCGCGGGCTTCCTCCTCGATGGCCTCGGCGATCTCGGTCCGAGACCGGTCACGGATGATGCAGACCCGGTCTCTCGGACCGATGTTCAAGCAGGTCTGCACCGCGTTGTGGGCCCCCGGGGCGAACTCGGGTCGCATACGAGCAGAAGGTTAGCCGTTGACCGCTGGCCACATTTGGTGGCGATGCGTACCGTCGCCATCCAGGATGGCCCCATGCCACATACCCCCATAGGGTCTATCGGACCCGCATGGGTAGGGAGTACGGCACTGGGGACACGCAGGGCTGACTCCTACGCTGCCCTTACGACCAAAAGGAGGTTGAACGAAATGATGTGGGGTTATGTCGACGGCTGGAGCTGGCTCTGGATGGGGGCCATGATGGTCCTCTTCTGGGGTGGCATCTTCGCTATAGCGATCTTTGCGGTCCGGTCACTTACCGGACGATCAGGCGACGACCAGGCAATGGATGTCCTGCGCCGCCGGTTTGCCGGCGGCGAGATCACCCAGGACGAGTTCGAGAAGACACGGAAGTCACTGCAGGGTTAGTGGCTATGCGCACACGGGGTCTTCTGATCGTCGGGGTGGGCGCGATCGCAGCATCGTTGCTACTCGGTGTTGCCGGCATGGCGGGTGGTTGGATGAGCGGCTGGTCGATTGGAACGCGCGGTGGAATGATGGGCGTCCTGTTCGAAGGGGGAGCCCATGACATCGGGATGGACTCCGCGGTCAAGATCGCCCAAGGCGTGGCGCTGTCATATCCGAATGGGAACCTGAAGGCGGACGAGGTGATCAAGTTCACCAACAACTACTACGCATCAATCCGCGAGACGGGAACGGGGATCGGAGCCTTCGAGATCCTCATCGATCGCACTAACGGAAACGTGATCAGGGAGCCGGGCCCGGACATGATGTGGAACACAAAGTACCCGGCGATGGGCGGGGGCATGATTGGCGGCTTTGGAATCAGCGGCTCGGGGGACATGACGGTTACCACTCAGCAGGCCCAAGACATTGGCCAGAGGTGGCTCGATGCCAACCTGTCGGGCACCAGCGCCAAGGCTGCGGACCCCTTCTACGGCTACTACACGGTTGACTTCCAGCGGGATGGAAAGCTGGCTGGGATGCTCTCCGTCAACGGTCACACCGGCCAGGTCTGGTACCACACCTGGCACGGCAGCTTCATTGAGATCAGAGATCTCGGTGCGGCTGCGTGAAACCGAAGCATACCCCCATGGGGTATCCTTCAGATGATGCCAGGTTACAAGTCGCACAAGGACCAGGTGCAGCGACGCCTCAAGCGGATCGAAGGCCAGATCCGAGGCGTCCAGAAAATGGTGGAAGAGGACCGGTACTGCATCGACGTGCTGACGCAGGTCGGCGCGGTGAAGGCCGCGCTGGACGCCGTCGCCCTGCTGCTCCTCCAGGACCACACTGAGCACTGCGTCGTCGAGGCCATCCAGGGAGGCGACGGCTCACAGAAGGTTCGTGAGCTCAGTGAAGCCGTGGAACGTCTGGTGCGGGGCCGCTGAGCCAACTTGAGCCCAGCGGACATCATCGTCCTCGTCGGTGGCCTGACCCTGACCGTTGTGCTGGGGTGGTTCTTCTTCGGGCCTAAGACGGCGCACTCGGCGGAAGTGGTAGGGGACTTCCAGGAGATCAAGGTGACGGTCAAAGGCGGCTACTCGCCCGACTTGGTGACGGTTCGCCAAGGCGTCCCTTTGAGGATCATCTTCGATCGCCAGGAGAGCGGCGAGTGCACATCCCGAGTCGTCTTTCCCGACTTCGCCCTAAACCAGCCGCTCCCTGCCTACGCCCTAACCGTCGTCGAGCTTCTGCCCGATCGTGTCGGTGAGTTCGGCTTTGCCTGCGGAATGAACATGGTCCACGGCAAGCTGGTCGTCGCGCCCAACGGTCACGGCGTACCCCCTCCCGCCGCTCAGCTGGCCAAATCGCCGCCCTCCGAACCCGAGCCGATGGCGGAACCGAACCCTCTCACGGAAGACCAGGAGATGGCCGAGCGCAAGGCCGAGATCGGGGATCTCACCCGGCGCGTGCTGGTCGGCGCCGTGCTTACCGCTCCGGTGCTGTTCGCAACCATGGCCGGCCCGTTCATCCCGGTCGGCGTCCTTGCCAGCCACTGGCTGCAGCTGGCATTGATCACACCCGTGATGTTCTACTGCGGCTGGCCCATCCACCGCACCGGCTGGCTCAGCCTCGCCCACCGGCAGGCGGAGATGAACGCGCTCATCACCCTCGGCAGCACAGCGGCCTTCGGCTACAGCCTGATCGTCACGATGGCTCCCGGCCTTCTGCCGACCGGCCTTCGCGACGTGTATTTCGAAGCGGTCGGGGTGATCATCACGTTGATCCTCCTCGGCAGGCTTTTCGAGGCCCGTGCCAAGGCAGGGACCGGAGAAGCGATTCGTAAGCTGATCGGACTTCAGGCTCGCACCGCGCGGGTCGTTCGGAATGGGTCCGACAGCGATATCCCGGTCGAAGATGTGGTCGCGGGCGATGTTGTGATCGTGCGCCCGGGGGAGAAGATACCGGTCGACGGCGAACTCGTCGACGGCAACTCCTCGGTCGATGAGTCGATGGTCACCGGCGAGCCGATCCCGGTCACCAAGCGATCCGGTGACGCGGTGATCGGGGCCACCATCAACGGAACCGGCTCTTTCCGCTTCCGAGCCACCAGGGTCGGTCGGGACACGATGTTGGCCCAGATCATCAAGCTCGTCCAGCAGGCCCAGGGCTCAAAGGCGCCGATTCAGCGTCTTGCGGACACGGTGTCGAGCTACTTCGTGCCGGCAGTGATGGGAATTGCGATCTGGACCTTCGTCGCGTGGTTTCTGTTCGGACCGCAGCCCGCGTTCACGTCGGCGATGGTCAGCGCGGTGGC
>DATLRQ010000009.1:0-8953 GCA_035534555.1 Candidatus Micrarchaeaceae archaeon | reverse complement strand
GCTGTAGGGCGGCTAAAGTCGACCGGGATCAGCGAAGCCTCCGCGCCAGCGTTGTTCCTGGCGCCTGGTCCTGGGGCTGATATCCTCTCGCCGCGGTGTTGGGCTTCCTCGTGTTGATGCTTCGCGTCCTTATTGATTCCTTTCGCTCTCGCCATGACCTCGTGCTCGAGAACCTGGTTCTGCGGCACCAACTCGATGTGCTCCAGCGCACCAGGCCCAAGCCGCGGCTGCGCAACCGTGATCGGGTCCTGTGGGTCTGGCTTCGGCGCCCCTGGCCGCGTGGGTGGGCTCGCCAGCTGAGGATCGTGCGGCCTGACACGGTGATCGGCTGGCATCGCCAAGGTTGGCGTCTGTACTGGACCTGGAGGTCGCGGACCCGACTCGGCCGGCCACGCCTTGGTCCAGAAGTCCGGGAGTTGATCGCTCGAATGTCGCGGGAGAACCGACTTTGGGGCACCGAGCACATCCGCGGCGAGCTGCTCAAGCTCGCAATCGTGGTCAGCAATCGATCGATACGCCGCTATCGATGGCGTGGTCACAGGCGGGAGAGAAGTCAGAACTGGCGAACGTTTCTGCGCAACCAGATCAAGGGCATCTGGGCGGCAGACCTCTTCGTGGTCCAAACCATCGGCTTTCAGACTTTGTACGTGTTCTTGTTCATCAGCCACGAGCGCAGGGAGCTGATTCACTTCAACGTTGCCGCCAGCCCGACGGCGGCATGGATCTGGAGACAAGCGATCGAAGCCACCGCGTGGGGCCGCCAGCCGCGATATCTGATCCATGATCGGGACAAGGTCTACGGCGATGGCTTCGGAAACAAGCTCGCCGGTGCCGGCATCGCCGAGATCCGAACGCCCTATCGGGCGCCGCTGGCGAATTCTGTCGCGGAACGAGTAGTTGGGACCTTTCGTCAAGAGTATCTCGATCACGTCGTCGTGTTCAACGAGCGGCATCTGCTCGCTTTGCTCACGGAGTTCGTGCACTACTACAACCATGATCGCCCTCATCGCACCATTCAACTGAAGACGCCAGTGCCAAGCCCGCCGATAGAGCGTGGCGCCGTCGTTAGCCGACCGATCCTAGGCGGACTTCACCACGCGACGTGATCGAGACACTCTTGACAAAAGGTCCGAACTAGCCGTTCCGCGACAGCATTCGCCAGCGGCGCCCGATAGGGCGTTCGGATCTCGGCGATGCCGGCACCGGCGAGCTTGTTCCCGAAGCCATCGCCGTAGACCTTGTCCCGATCACGGATTAGATATCGCGGCTGGCGGCCCCGCCGAACAACACCAGGGCGTCCGATTGAGGCTCAGGCACGATTCTTCCAGAGCCGATAGCCGCCGGCGAATGCATCAGCGTTGGAGCCGAGCCGGACGCCCTCCGGCAGTGTGCGGAGCAACTTGGCGTTGCCGCCCCCGATGACAACGTCGTCAGCTTCCAGGGCAGCCTTCAATCGCGTCACGACGTCGGCGACGTGGCGGCGCCACTTCTTCTTCCCGAATCTTTTCAGGGCGGCTTTTCCGACCCGATCCTCGTATGTCTGTCCTTTCTTGTAAGGCAGGTGCGCCAGCTCCATCGGTTCGAGCGCGCCGTCGACGATGAGCGCGGAGCCGAGCCCAGTGCCCAGCCCAAGGAAGAGCATGCGGCCGCCCTTGTAGCTGCCCAGAGCCTGCATAGCGGCGTCGTTGATCACGCGTACTGGATGGCCAAATGCCTTCGTGAAGTCGAAGCCGACCCATCCGCCTCCCAGGTTGCTCGGTTCGCTCACCGGCTTGCCGTGCAGCACCGGCCCGGGATAGCCAATCGAGACGACCTCGTAGCTCCACCCGGCCGTCGCCTGGAGAACGTCTCGCACCATTTGAGTGGCGGTCATCTTGGGGCCAGATCGAACCTTGATTCGCTTGGTGCGCCCCGTCGCCAGGACTTTGATGTGGCTGCCTCCGACATCGATCGCGAGGATCTTCATCCCGACCTTGATGGAGTCAGGACTTCTTCTCGTCGTGGCCGCCGAAGCCCTTGCGCATGGCCGATAGCACTTTGTCGGCGAAATCGTCCAGCCCTCGGGAGGAGAAACGGGAGTAGAGCGCGTTGGTGAGCACCGAGGCGGGAACGCCTTCGTCAATTGCCGCGATCGAGGTCCAACGGCCCTCTCCGGAGTCAGAAACCCGGCCCGCGAACTCGGTCAGGTCGGGGGAGCGGAACAATGCGGCGGCAGTCAGGTCCAGCAACCATGACTCGATGACGCTGCCCCGTCGCCACACCTCGGCCACCGCCGTGGTGTCGATGTCGAACTGATAGAACTCGGGATTCTCCATTGGCGCCGTCTCGGCGTCGGCTTCAGCCTTGCGCTTGCCGGCATTGGCGTTGCGCAGGATGTTGAGCCCTTCGGCGACGGCCGCCATCATCCCGTACTCGATTCCGTTGTGGACCATCTTCACGAAATGTCCGGCGCCGTTCGGGCCGCAGTGCAAGAACCCGTGCTCGGCGGGCACGGCTGCTCCGGTTCGGCCCTGGGTGCGCGGCGCTGAATCCATCCCCGGGGCGATGGTCGCAAAGATCGGGCTGAGGTGATCGACGACGTCGGCTTCGCCTCCGATCATGAGGCAGTAGCCGCGGTCGATTCCCCATACGCCGCCACTGGTCCCGCAGTCGATGTGGTGGATACCGCGCTTGGACAGGTCGGCAGCACGCCGCATGTCGTCCCGGTAGTAGGAATTGCCGCCGTCGATGATCGTGTCCCCTGGGTCCATGTGGGAGGCGAGGTCTTCGATGGCCTTGCCCGTGATGTCCCCTGCGGGGACCATGACCCAGACTGCTCGAGGCTTGGACAGCTTTTGGACCAGATCTGCTGCAGAGGTCGCCCCGGTCGCGCCGTCCTCTTGCAACGCTTTGACCGCCTTTGGGTCGACGTCGAAGACCACGCACGTGTGACCATCTCGGATCAGGCGCCGGACGATGTTGGCGCCCATCCGCCCGAGCCCGACCACGCCGATCTGCATCGGGTTACCTGTTGCCATTCGTCCCAACGGAGCGAGTGGACTGCGGATGCGACAACAGGTCAAAGGCCGCTCGCGTGATCCGCACTAACTGAGTCTGGTTCGTTCGGCATAACAATCGAAGCAACACCGGCGAGCCTGCCGACTGGAGTAATCGCTCACCACCACGCAGCACAGATGCTTTGGGTCTCAAGGAACACGGCGCCGTTACTGCATTTGTTCTCCGGGTCAGTCGAATATGGCGTTAGATCAAAGAACCTTCATTTCCGGAGATCCAGGAGAACGCCCATGTCGCTTAATCCGAACTCGTCCCTCAGCAAGCTCAGCGACACTGGCCAAACGGTCGCGAATGCCGACGACGACATCCGCGGGCGGAACGTCAAGGCTAAAGATGGCGAAGACCTCGGCACGGTGGACGACCTGCTGATCGATGATCAAGAAGGAAAAGTCCGATTCCTGCGAGTAGAGCATGGTGGGTTTCTGGGTTTCGGTGAGGCGAAGTCGTTTATTCCGGTCGACGCCATCACACGGATC
This sequence comes from Candidatus Micrarchaeaceae archaeon, assembly GCA_035534555.1. GTDB lineage: Bacteria > Chloroflexota > Dormibacteria > Dormibacterales > Dormibacteraceae > Palsa-872. Next base: position 5,423 of record DATLRQ010000009.1, on the reverse strand, counting down.
ACCAAAGACGATGTGTTCATCGACCGCTCACGCGAACAGGTTGCCGCGGCACCCCGTTACGACCCGGATCTCGTCAGCCAGCTGGGCTTCTACGGCGAGCTCTACGGCCATTACGGCATCCTGCCGTTCTGGGGCTTGGGCTACGCATATCCGGGATATCCGTATTACAAGTAGGGCGACATTGACCCACTCTCAAGTCATCCGGATCGATCGCCTCGGGGTCTCGAGCTCCACCCTCCGAATGGCCGGTTGCGAGGAGTAAAGGCCATGGGAGCCGTTAGGTGTCGCTCGAGGCTGGGCGGATTGCTTCGCGGATGCTCACGCGAGCCAGGCTGGGCTGCTGCATGAATATTTGCATCCAAAACGCGTCAAGGTGAACTTGACCGCAAATATGTGCCAGGGTAATCCGGTTATGGGCGATTCGACCGCATCATCGGAGAGCCGCTGCCCGCACTGCGGCTCCGAACGCGTGGTACCTGTGATCTACGGCCTGGAGAAAGCCGAGCGTGAGGCTCTCCGTGGTGGCCCGATTGCCATAGGGGATGTGATCGGGGAGGACGCAAAGACCTGGGAATGCCGCGACTGCTACCACCGCTGGGGGCGTCTGGCGGACGACGCTCCAGACCTCATGGATCCTTCGCCCGCGGACCAGTAGCTCTCCAACCAGTCCACTGGAATCGGCGCGCGCTGATGGGTGGCCTCATCTCAGTTGTTCAGGACTTCTGGGTGTCAGCGCAGTTAACGGTTAGCTACTTGGAAGCCAGATCGACGACCGCGCCTGTAACCACGACCAGCGGACCATGACTGAGTCGAACAACAGCCCCCATCCCAAGCCACGGCCTTTCCAGTGGAGGGCCGGAATCGAGCCCAATGCCCAGAGCCCCTGTCGGGAGCGATCACCCGCGCACATCGACGGCCGCGTTCTCCTCCACTTCGGGTGTCGGCGTACCGACCGAAGTCAAGCCCAGCTCGAGCACGGAGTCAACCATTCTTTGAACCCGCTCCTTGTCGTCACGCACATCGAGGCTGGCTCGCGCCACCTCTCCAGTCAGCTTGGCTTGCGCAAGAAGACCGTGCAGCCGCTCGTCCAGGCCCTGCATCTTCATATGTGCTGCCACTGCCTGAATTTCCTGGAGCAGCGTGATGAGTACCCACGGTTGGCCCCTGGCTGCCAAGCGAATCTCATCGAAAACCAGATCCACATAATCGTTAGGAGTGAAGTCGTGCGGCCTTACCACTGTGCGGCCATCGGGCCCCACGATCACGGGCGACGGAAGTTGGCGAACGAGAAGCTCCCGAAGCAAGGAGCTCAGGTGCACGATTGACTCACGTGCGGTGGTGGGATCGTTGATACCGGGCGAAAGCGCCCTAAGGGAGATGTCGACCAGTTGACGAAGGCCGAAGGCCAGGTCCTGAGTCAGCGTTCTCTCGCTGCCCAGCTGGATTGTGTTGCGGGCCGCATCGACGGCCACCTCCGCAGGGACTGAAGCGGACCAGATCGTGCACAGGGGTGCGCCGGCGGCCACAAACGCTCCTGCCCATGTGTCGAGCCGAGCCATTCCGCCGGGTGGGAGAACGTCAAAGATGCCAGCTGTCTGAATCTGCTGGACCCAACCATCGTGCAATGACCGAACCACGAGGCCAGGTCCGCTCGGCCACTCCGGCAGTGCAACTGGCGTCGTGCCTGGCTCAGCGGGTTTCGGACAGTTCTTCTCGATCTGGTGCCGGGTCTCAGCGGTGATCCTCTCGATGATCTCGCCGACTTGCATCGAGTGAGCGCTGTGATTGACGAAGGCGAGCACGGCCAGTACGCTCGCCCCCCGCCAGTAGGAGCGCGATGAGCACCGAAATGTTCGGAACGAATCCGATCCCGCCTTGGTCTAGTGGGCCTCGGGTGGACCGAAGCACGACGAGGCAGTACGTGAATGTTCCGAGAGCGAGTCCGGTCACCCACTTCGTCACAGGGTCACGGAAGAACCCATGTAGGGCTCGCGGAGAGAATTGGCTGGAGGCGAGCTGGATGGTCAGCAAGGTCACCGACAGCGTGACGAACGCAACCGTCAGGGTTGCCGTGGCGACCGCGGCGAGCAAGGCGCGGGCGCTTTCAACAGTCGAGGCCAGCTGGGGTGGCAGAGAGCTCCCAAATGCCCCGTCCGCCAACGTGCTCAGCTCGGCCAGGAAGGCGGCGGCGATCACACAAGCGGCCGGGACCGGGAACAGGCTTCTGCCGAGCCTCTGCGCCAACCGAAAACGCCAGTGCATCATGGCGGGATCGTATGAGGACTGATAGTGTTGCGGCCGCTCAGGTGACGTTTTCTGTGCGAGCTTTTGGCCCGGCTCCAAGAACCCAGGATGACAGGGCCGTTCAGGGAGAGCAGGCACCATGATCGAAGGTGGGGTCGCGGGCTTCGTCATCCTGCTCATGGCAGCCACAGCGGTGGCAATTTTGGTTAAACGCGTCCCCGTCCCATATGTCACGGCTCTTGCGCTGGTCGGGCTGGTCGGCGGAGCGCTCATAGGTGCCCATCGTCTGCACCTGAGTCACTCGCTGATCCTCTTTGTCCTGGTGCCGGGACTCTTATTCGAAGCTGCGTTCAACCTGGACTGGAAGCACTTGAAGGACAACCTAATGGCAGTCATCGCCTTGGCGACGCTCGGCGTGCTCGTCACCACCGCGGTCGTGGCCGCTCTAGGCCACTTCGCGCTGGGCCTTTCGGTAGCGGTGGCGATCCTGTTCGGGGCGATGGTCGCACCCACCGACCCGGTGGCGGTGGTGGCGGTTTTCAGGCGGATCGGGGTACCCCATCGGTTGGCCAACCTGGTCGAGGCGGAGAGCCTCTTCAACGATGGCACCGGCGTGGTTCTGTTCACCATTGCTCTTGCGGCGACCACGACCGTAGTGTCGCCGTGGGTGGCAGCGCTTCAATTTCTCCAGCTTGGTGTCGGCGGAATCGCGCTGGGCGTGGTGGTCGGATTCGGCCTCTCCAGGCTGATGACGAGGGTCGACGACCCACAGGTCGAGATAACCCTGACCGCGATCGCTGCGTACGGAGGCTACCTGCTTGGGGAGAGCGTGCACGTTTCAGGCCTGCTTACAGTCGTAGCGGCGGGACTTGTGCTCGGCAACTATGGCCGACCGCGAGCAATGTCCGAACGCACTCGGTCAGCAGTCTCGGTCTTCTGGGACTATGTTGCTTTCGTTCTCAACTCCGTGGTCTTCTTGCTGATCGGTGCAGACGTCCCCTGGACCACCCTGATCGACCAGTGGTGGATCGTTCTAGGAGCAGTGCTGGCGGTTCTCGTGGCGAGGGCGATCTCGGTCTACGGCCTGCTCGCACTCCTGCGGCCGTTCGGCCGGCACATAAATCTGCGCTGGCAGCACATCATCTTTTGGAGCGGTCTTCGCGGAGCGATCGCCGTCGCACTGCTTCTCAGCCTTACGCGGTCGGGGCCCGAATTCGATACAGTGCGGGCTTTGGTATACGGAGTGGTGCTCATCTCAATCATTGCGCAAGGTCTGACGATCGGGCCGCTGGCGCGAATCCTGCTGCCTCATCCAAGCGGCGCACCTGATCCAGATTCGATCGCGGCCTGACCGTTGGTTCCGATTACGGCGGATTGACGTGGACACTGCACTTCTGATCCTGCGCATCGTCGTTGGTCTGTACGTGTTGGCACACGGCGTCAATAAGCTTTTCGGCTGGTTCGACGGCGCCGGTCCATCGGACACTGAAGCCTATTTTCGCGAGTCCGGCCTGCGGCCGGCGAGAGCCTGGAGCGGCGTGCTGGGCATCAGCGAAGCGGTGGGCGGCGGGCTGTTCGCGGCCGGTCTTCTTAGCCCAATCGGCTCAATCGTGATCGGTGGCGCCATGCTGATCTCGGTATTCCGCCTTCGCTTGACGAAGGGTCTGTTCGAATCAGGCGGCGGGATAGAGCTCCCGCTGACAAACCTGGGGGTCGCAGTCGCGGTGGGAATCGCAGGTCCGGGCGCTTACTCAATCGACCGAGTGCTGGGCATTACGCTCCGCGAGCTCCCGTACGCAGCGCTGGCCTTGATCGTTGCCTACCTGGTGGTGGCGATCGCGTTGAACTCTTTCGACATCCGTCGACAGAGGAGAGCGCGCCGAAACGGCGAAGATCATCCGCCACCTCGAGGCTAGCTGTGCTGACCTGCGGCCTTGGGGGTCAACTCGGGCGCGCTGGGGGACCGACCGCCTCGCCCGTTTCTTGAACAGATACCTAACCTAACCGGTGCGGCGCAAGTGCGGCCGGCGAGGCGCGTAGTAACGGACGTCGAGGAGTGCCTCGCCGACCGTATAGCCCACCGTTTGGCGGGCCACAAACAAGTATGTGACGCCCAGGACCGCAGCAATTGCAGCCACAGCTGCTCGTTCGGGGACATCCACCGGAGCGAGGCCGGCCATCAGGCTGAGGGCTGTACTCATGCTGGTGACCGCAAGGAGATCGAGGCCGAACGCAACCGCCATGCGGCGCTTGCGTCGCCGCGGCTCGGCCGTCTGTGGGCGACCAACGGCCGGCATCAGGCGCGCTGCCATTACCCAAACGACGACCACAACCGCGACCACAAGCGCGCGCAGCCCATAGGCTTCGAATCGGCCGAGCAGCCGCTCGACCGGCGCCCCCACGAAGAGTCCTAGGCCCATGAAAGTCACGACCCACACCGCACTCGCCGGCAACACCCCCGCCATGAATCTGCCGAAATTAACGTTCGCCGCGCCGGCGACCAATGAGGTGTAGACGCGGAGCCCGGGCAGCAGCCGCGAAATGGCAATCTGGAGGGGCGTAGCGGCGCGGAGCCTGGCCACGGCTCGAACGTAAGGTCCGCCAGCGTGGAACCGGGTGGCCAAGGCGTGGACCCGTGTAGGACCGATCCGGTGCGCCCATGCGTAGCCGGTCACGACGCCGCCGATCACCGCCAGGTAGGCCAGCGGGGCCATTAACCAGACCGGAACGCCGCCGCTGGCCACGAGAAGTCCGGCGCCTATGAGCACCGCCTCGCCGGGTGCCACCGGGAGGGGGAGACCGGCCTCTTCAAGGAAAAGCAGCGTCAGGACAATAGCGACTCCCGAGAGTTGGGGGAACACGCTAAGGTGTGTAGTTCTCCAACGCCGCATAGGGCACCCGTTTTGAGGGGCGCGTGAGAATTGGCACTAATGTCATCGCGGGCCGCATCAATACGACCGAACTGCTCGTGCGCTCTTCCGGACTGCCGATGCCACAGTGCAAATCCTAAGTCGGGACGCGTGAGGTCATCAGAAGAGTGACGGGACCCCGAAAACGGATCCACTCTCAATGAGAGTTCCGGGGTTCTGACTCCAGCTGCGATGGGCACCGCGGCTGGGTGCCGACGTCGTCGGCTCCGATGATTGTAGAGACGGGCAGATCGACATGGTCGGCGAGGT
>DATLRQ010000008.1:0-7515 GCA_035534555.1 Candidatus Micrarchaeaceae archaeon | reverse complement strand
CTCTCAACAACGCCGCCGTCGCCGCGCTCATCGCGGCCGCCGCCGACGGCAAGGCCATCGTCGACGACACCTGCGCCAAGAAGGCGGTCGCCGAGTTCACCGACGATTGATGCCTAGCCCATCCTCATCGAGCTCGCCGTTCCGTCCTCACCCAGTCCTGCCAACTCATGTGCAAACAGCGTTGCCGTCAACACCAGGGCTTCGGCGCAGGATTCCTCCCTGCGCAGCCAGCAGCGCGTAGAGCAACGGAACGCCTACCCGCAAACCAGGTCCCTCCCTCCAAGGGCACTGTCTCCGACGAGTACTGATATAGCGCGATTCCAGCCAGATGAACAATCCTGAATTTCCATGGTTTCAGGTCATTGTTTTCCCTGTTGCGGACCATGGTTTTCCAGTGCCGGCAAGGCGTCGGCGACCCGTCGCGTCGTCGTGGGTCTGGGTGCAGGTCTAGCTTTAGGACAGTCTCGTAGAGCTCGTCTGCAACCTCAGAGGTTGGCTCCTCACTGAGGCTGCCCTCGTACGCTTTCGCGGCAGTGGCAGACACAACGTTCTTGTTTGAGGCGAGGGGAGTGGCCGGTCGGGTGCTGGTCACCTACGCCACCAATGAGGACCCCAGGCGCTGGGGCTACCACTTACTGGGCCTCGATTTCGACACTGAGGCCGCCCGCGGCTTCCCCGTGATCGAGGCCAGAGTCGAATATCCGGCTGAAGGATACGCGGCTTACTTGAGCTGGATCCAGGTTGTTCGCTACTGGATCGGCGGTCACAGCGAGCCGACCGTAATAGTGGACGTGGCGCCCCAAATGCGAGAGGCTCGGATGCCATATCTGTCCTTCGGCATCCAGCCCGTGCTGTTCGACGCCCCTGCCTTTGTCGAGACGAACGTCACCTGGCGGGCCTGGTCATTTCTCACCTTCACGCCCGACTGTGTAATGACTTCCGTAGTCGAACCGGCGTGCGGCTTTCGCTGGGGCTACGACCTGATTGGCGGAGTCCCAACGCCTATTGAGCTGCTACCAGCAGGTCTAGTGGAATGGCTCGACGTCAGAGAGGAGTTGCGGAGCCGGTTCCCAGAGTGGACGTTCCTAGGTGACAGGTGGAAGCCTGTGTGACGCCGTTAAACGCATGGACCAGAATGGTCCCTTTTGACCTCCTAACGGAGGTGGGGAACATAAGCGGGCTTTGCCGGCAACGGTTGTTCGGTCGCGCCGACCCCTCTTTCTCTCGCCGATCCGCCCCGAAGGCGACCCCGCCAGAATGGACTGACTAACGCTCGGATCCGTGCTCCGGTGGCATGCGGCGCATTCAGGGCTCACTATTGAAACGTGCTCGACGGCAGGCTGACTCTCCCTACAAATCACCGTGCCCGACGCGGATCTGGGTGAGGCGATCGTGGACGGTCCTTAGATTCTTAATCTGCCTGAGGCACGATCGTGGCCACGGTCAGGCAACCAATCGGGAACGCGCCATCGCCGCCTCAACCAAGGCGAGAAGTTCGGCTGGAGAGAACGGTTTAGTCACGTAGAAGTCGGCTCCGGCGGCCATGCCGGCATCGCGGTCGGATTCGTGGGCTGAGGCAGCGATCAGGATCACACGAGTCCCTGCGAGCTCGGGGTCGGCTCGAATGGCCTTCACCAACTGAAGCCCGTTCAAGCCGGGCATCCGGACGTCGAGGAGCACCAGCGCCGGTTGGTGTTTTTTGATCAGCGCCCATGCCTCGTCGCCGTCTGCCGCCTCGACGATGTTTCGAGTATCGGATTCCACGGTTGTGCGTACGAGCTCTCGCAGGAAAGGCTCGTCGTCCGCCACCAGGATGGTCGCCAGCACCTTTTGAAGGCTCACGGCTTGAGGGCATCTCTAAGGAGAGCGGCAGCAGCCCTCACCGATTTCGCGCTCTTACCAAATATGGCCGTGGCGCCAAGAGCCTTGAGTGCTGCCTGTTCTTCGGGGCCAACAGGCCTCATCGTCACGATCACGACGGGGATGTTGGATCCCCGGGTTGTTCTCAGGCCAATCAGGAACTCTTCACCCTGGATGTCCGGCAGCATGAGGTCCAGCACCACAGCCTTCGCCGAAGACTTGTCGATCAGCTTGTTTGCAGTCTGCACTTCGGGCGCCCAGACCGAGGTCAGCCCGTTGGCCTTGAGCTCCGCCTCGAGCAACTTCGCAAAGCCATGGTCGTCCTCGAGGAGCACTACGTCAGCGCTGGCAGGCGAGGGCAGAGAAACCGGCACCGTGAACGTGAAGGTGGTTCCTTTACCGATCCCGCTAGAGGTGGCCTCGATATGGCCTCCATGCGCTTCCACGATCCGGCGGCAGATCGCCAGCCCGAGGCCGGTGCCTTTGATCCTGAGCCGCTCGGCCCTTTCAGCCCGGTAGAACTTGTTGAACAGTTTGTTCAGTTCGTCGGGGGCGAGGCCCAATCCGTGATCGTCGATTGAGACTTCGACGCTTTCTCCGGACCTATGCCCCGAGATCACTATCTCGCCGCCGTCGGGCGAATACTTGCGCGCGTTGGAAAGCAGGTTGGTGAGGACTTGCAGCACTGCGTCAGGATCCACCGCAACCATTGGAAGGTCGGCCGGAAAGTCCATCTTGATCGGGGTTTTCGAATCCACCGGAACACTGTCCACTGCTCGTTTCACAAGCTGGGCCAGATCAGTTTCCGCCGTTCTCAGCTTGTGATGGCCTCCTTCAAGCCGCTGGAGGTCGAGAAAATCATTGATCAGTCCCGTCAGTCGCTTGCCCTCTTGGAGCATGATTTCCAGGTAACGTTGGCGCTGGTCAACTGAGCTGTCTCGGGTGATCAGCAGTTCGGCAAATCCGACGATGCTAGCCAAAGGGGTTCTCATCTCATGGCTCACCAGGGAGATGAGTTCGTCTTTGGCCCGAGCCATCTCCGCGTCGGCGTCGGCTTTCAGCTTCGCCTCGATGCCAAGACGTTCGCGCATGTCCCTAACTACCGCGACGATTCGAAGGCCCTCGTCCGTCTCGACAGGGCTGAGCGCTATGTCGACCGGAATGTCAGTGCCATCCCGGCAGCGAACATTGATGTTCAGGTCTGTGCCCATAGTCCGGGTGGTCGGGTGTTCGCCGTATTGGGTGCGCAGCGCGGCGTGCGTTGCGCGTGCCGGCGCAGGTATCAGCATTTCCACCAATTCCCCACTGAGCTCACTCCGTTGGTAGCCGGTCAGTAGTTCGGTCTGGCGATTCACGAACGCTATGCGGCCTTCCTCGTCGCACACCACAATGGCGTCCGGCATGACATTGAAGACGGCCTCAAACTTGCCCGGATCGGCAAGCGCCGCCGATCTGCTCGCTTCGCTGCCGGTTGCGTCCCAGTCGATGGTGGCTCGGCTCACAACCTTCGTCTACCACCGATCGCGCCGCCAGTCGCCCTCAAAACGAATGGCAAGGCTGCCATGGAAACGAACTGAAAGCGCAAACTCGGCCGACACGGCGGAGCCGTTAGCCGCCTTTGTACGCAGGCGGTCGATCTGAGCAGACCCAGCCGCCAGGCCAGGATGGGGCTCACGTTGGTAGGTAAAACGCACATGGGCCCATGACCAGACAGCAGTCCAGCCAAACCCGGCTGGGGGGATGGGAGCCACCCAGCTATTGGCAGGGCGATTTCCAGAACGAGCGAACCTAGCATGAAGTGGCATCGTGGCCGAAACTTCCGCTCATCCATACGAATTGGCGAGGTTTGCCCTGGCGTCCGCCGTGGCTGCCATTTCCGCAGCCTCCTTTCTGTTCATCGTTACGGTGCAGCCCGGCAGCGCGCAATTTGTGGTCGCCTTCGACGATCTCGCCGAGGCGTGTGCGGCTTTCATCGCCGCCGCGTTTTGTGCTTGGGCGGCGACGCGATCCGCTAGTCAGCTCCGCCGCGGCTGGGCCCTGTTTGCGGCGTCCGCCGCCGCCTGGGGCACTGGCGAAGTCATCTGGAGCGTTTACGAAGTCGGGCTAGGTGTTGCCGTGCCTGATCCGTCCCTGGCAGACATAGGCTTCCTGGCGGCGGTACCCCTGGCAATTGCTGGGGTGTTGTCGTTTTGGTCCTTACCACGCGGGACGGCCGGCGGTTGGCGCGTCTGGTTGGATGCGTTGATAATCGTCGTTTCGCTTACGTTCACTGGTTGGGCTCTTGGCCTCAAAGACGTCTATCTCGCCTCGGGCACCAGCATCGCCGAGCGGGCTTTTGAGCTTGCCTATCCGCTCGGAGATATCTTCATCGGTACCGCTCTGATCCTGGCCATCCGCCGGGCGACGCGATTGCAACAAGTCCCGCTGATTCTGCTTCTCGGCGGTCTAGCGGCGGCTGCGATTTCAGACAGTGCGTTCGCCTATCTCAACGCTTCTGATGCATACACCAATGCCACTCTCTTTGTCGATACCGGCTGGGTGGTTGGCTATCTCATGATCGCGCTTGCCGCGCTCTGGCCTTCAGGACAGGGTGCTGACGCCGTGGAAAGGGGCTCCATCGATATCTGGCAGCTCGCCTTGCCATGGTTCGCGGTACTGATTGCCGCCGCCAGCGCGGTGGTGATTGTGCTCCGGGGCGAGCGCACCGATGAGTTCATGACGGTGCTGGCTGCAACGCTCGGGGTTCTCCTGATGATCAGCCAGATCCTGGCTCACAAAGACTCCCGGTCGATGCTTATCAGGAGCCAGCAGTCCGAGTTCAGGTTGGCCACGATTCTGGCGCAGGCTCCCATCGGGATCGCCCGCGCCGACACAAGCTTCAACATCATCGATGCCAATCCTGCGCTCGGCGTACTCTTCCGCGAAACGCCCCGGGGGATGATAGGCACCACAATCGCGAAATATCTGCCAGTCGAAGTCCAGGCGCCGGTGTTCGAAAAGCTCGGCGAGCTGGTCAGTGGAGCGGCCGAAACGGTCGGCGCAGAAAGTCACATGGTCCGCGCTGATGGAAGCTCCTTATGGGTGCATTGGACGTCCACCGCGATCAGACAAACGACCGGCGGAGAGGTCGATTCCTTCCTGACCATGCTCGAGGACGTAACCGAAAGACACCAGGCCGAAGAATCGGCTAAGGCGAACCTGGCAGTGCTGGAAAGCCTTAATCAGATCAAGACCACCTTCCTACAGTCGGTCAGTCATGAGTTCAAAACCGCATTGATTGGAATCGAGGGGTTTAGCGAGTTGATGCTGGATGGGTCTCTGGGCACCGAAGAGATAGCAGCTTCTGCGACCGAGATCCATACGAGTGCAACTCGGCTCGACCAGATGATCAATGAGATGCTCGAGCTGGATGAAGTGGTCGGCAGACGTACGACCATGCGGATGGGGCCGGTTGACTTGAACGGGTTGATCAAAAACGAGGCGAAGGAATTGCGATACGAGATGGATGGCGTCGACCTTGTTACGGATCTCGACCCTTCACTGGCGACTGTACTCGGGGACGCGGCCAGGCTTTCGCAGGCAATGAGAACCCTGCTTCACAACGCTCTCAAGCATTCGCCTGACGGCGGTCAGATCCTTGTCACCAGCCGGTTGAGCGAATGGGAGGCCGAAGTAAGCGTTCGCGATCAGGGTGTCGGCGCTCGCGCAGATTTCGACAATCCCGTTCTCGATAAAGACGACCTGTACGCCAACAACCCGATACGACGTGTCATCGGAACTGGCTTCGGCCTCGGAATTGCCCGCGAGATCATCCATCTGCACGGAGGCCGACTTTGGGTAGACCGCCTTGAAGGCAAGGGATCGGAGTTCCATTTCACAGTTCCCGTTGCGAACGCGCCGCCCGTGCAGAATCTCGAAGCCGCATAGGCGGATGAAAAAGTGCTCGACGCGGCGCTGCTGAGGCAGTCTAGCCGCAGCTGGCTGGGCCTTCTTGCGTAAGGCCCGCAGGGGCAGCGGCTGGAGAGTTCCTTAACCGCGGGACTTCACGCCCGTGGGGAAGGCGGTAGAGCCGAGCCGCTGCATTTCCGATGAGGGGTCCGAAGTAGGGCGCTGTTTCCTCTGGCTTGATGGGTACAGGGAGCACGAGGACCGATGCGGCCCACCAATACTTGGCAAGGCACGATCTGGACGCCAGGACGCTATTGGTTCCGCGCAGTCGATCCTAGGCACGGAGGTGCGGACGCGGCTGCTGTCGATAACTGCTTATTCCCGCTAGCATCCCAATGACCCCGGTCTGAACCAGGTCTTCACGTGCTCTCATCGCGACCCGACGAAATTTGGTTGCGCTCAACCCCCCAGGCTTGGACAGGTGAGATGCGACCGGTTCGGTCAGGCCAGAATAGAAACGTGATGACGCTGGATCAGGTGAGGGCGCGGCGCGAAGCGATCCGTAGGACACTGGAGTCTGCCGGAGGGGTCAACCCGCGGCTGTTTGGGTCATTGGTGCGGGGCGTCGCCGATGAGAAGAGCGACGTCGACATCCTGATCGACCTCCGGGAACCCGAGCCGCAAGGCTTCGCATTCTTCGGAGCGCTCGATCGTATGGAACGCGAATTGGGTCAGCTGCTCGGCGCATCGGTACATGTTTCCGTTGTCGATCCATTGTCCGCGGCCGGTAAGAGGATCCTCGCCGAGGCGGTGCCACTGTGAGCGAAGATCGCGACCGGCGCACGCTCGCCTACATGCGCGAGAGAATCGAGCACATTCACCGCGCTCTACGAGAGGACCCGCTGGCTCTGACGGAGGAGGGTCGGACCGCCGGCGAGGCGATTCTGTGGAACCTCATGGCATTGACCGACTCCAGCGCCAGGCTCTCAGACCAGCTTAAGAAGCGTCATCCCGAAATTCAGTGGGAACAGGTGCGTGGGTTTCGGAACGTCGCAACCCATGCCTACGACCGAATCCAGTTGAAGCAGGTGACCAACGTCGTGGCCAACGATCTACCAGTCATGCGGCGTGCGATCGACATAGAGCTTGGGCCGAGAGACCGAGGCATCGAGCAGGAGCGGTGAGCTAAACCGGGCATCGAGCATCGCGAAAGTGACAGCCTATGGGCTGGACTTCAGTGGACTCTGGTGGACTTATCGGCCGCCAATTCTGGCTGCTTGAACTCGAAAACGACTCTGGTGGACTCTGGTGGACTACTTACCTTGTGCATGGCATTCAGAAGGTCAGGGGTTCGAATCCCCTCGGGTCCACCATCCGATCTGTACTCAGAACCGGCCTCTTTACGGGCGATCTCCGCAGGCGCCATGGGCCGTTTGACATCAAATTCGACACCTTAACCGAGGTCAGATGCGACTCTTTCAGTAGGGGCTAAACGAGGAAGCGCCCGTTCTCCATCAGCGGCCGTCCGTCCACCGATACGGTGGCATGTGATGCCAGCACGTCAACGTGCGAAGGGCAATTCCAGTCGGCACCGGTCTCAAAGCCATAGGGATCGCCGAAAGCAATGTGAACCCCCGGGAACTTCTCGTCTTGGAGAAAGTTGCCGACGATCCGCGACAGGCCCACGTTGGTTCCGATCGCGAACTCACCCACCCGATTGGAATTGGGGTATTGACCCATGTATTCACGTACGTCGGCGGCGAGCTG
>DATLRQ010000007.1:0-3407 GCA_035534555.1 Candidatus Micrarchaeaceae archaeon | reverse complement strand
CGTTGGTCTGGTCAGGTCGGCGAACACGCTCAACGCAGTCAGCCGGCTGGTCTACATCCCGCTCTTCGGGCTCGGGTTGCTAGGTCGCACAGACATTCTCGGTTCGACCATCGAGAACATTGCGCGCTGGTCGCCTGGTGGAATCGTGGGCACGCTGCTGCTGGCGGCGATGCAACCGGCGACGTGGGGCTCGGACGCCTGGTGGTCGCTGCTCGCGTGCCTGGGCTACACGGCGGTGTTCGCGGTCGTCGGCATCAGATGGTTCCAGTGGGGGGCGCGCTGACGGCGTTCGCGATAGGCTGGCCGGCGGACAACGTCACCGACTGGAATCGGCGGCCGCCGGCTTGTAGTAGCTCAACGGTAGAGCAGGCTCCGTGGCGAGCGGTCCAGCGCCGCAAGTCCTCGCCCAACTCGCGAAGACAGGCAGCGCAGGACGAATTGCCAGCGAGCGTCGCCCGCCGCTATTCTTCCCTCGAACATTCGACAGCGCACTCGGTCGCTCCGCTGACCTGTGTTGGCAGTCTGGACCCGAACCCTCCTCCCGCCCAGCGTTGCACCATCTCAGGAGATACCGGTAACTTCACTATGGCTGGATACTGATGCACTCCCATGAACCGGTCATGACCGAGAGAACCGGGCTGCTCGCCTCCCAGGAGCCGTGGGTGCTGGGTGCGCGGGCGGACACTTCGGACGCCGACGAGCGCGCACAGGTGGCACGGCTCGTGACGATGCAGCTCGGGCAACGCTCCAGCTGGATCCTGCTTGATACGTGTCACCGCGCGGAGCTGTACGGATTTGGTACCCCCCCAGACTTGGGAGCCGGCATGCAACTGGTGTCCGGCACCGAAGCCGTCAAGCACCTCATGCGGGTTGCAGCGGGCTTGGACAGCGCGATTGTCGGAGAGGATGAGGTCCTGCACCAGGTTCGCTCAGCGCTCGGTACTGCGCGCGCCGCGAAGGAACTGGACCGCCGCCTCCAACGCTTGTTTGAGACCGCCATCGGTGCGGGGCGGCGCGCGCGCGCCGGCCGCACGGCGACAAGTGGCAGCCTTGCGCAGCGGGCGGTGGCGTGGTTGCGGCAGAGATCGCCGCTTGCCAGTCGCTCCGTCCTGATCGCCGGAGCCGGCCGGATGGGCTCGGCCCTGGCGCACTCGGCCAGGCAATCAGGGGCCGCGATCGTCGTCGCGAGTCGAGACGAGACTCGGGCTCGCCGCTTGGCTAAAGTCCATGGCGGGATCGGAGTCGACCTGGCCGAGGGTGCCCGACTGATTCGCGATTCAGTCGGAGTCGCGGTGGCCCTCGCAGGCCAATGGGATGAGCTCAAGATGGCGACCGGTGAGCTGCCGCCCATTGCTGACATCTCGGCGCCAACAGCGATCCCGGCCTCGGTCCGGGATCGGCTCGACGGAAACTACCTGAACATTGACGATCTCTTCGTGCGGCCAGATCTCATTCCAACCGGCTACATAGAGCAGGCTGGGCGAATAGTCGAGACCAAAAGCGCCGAGTATCTCGCCTGGCTGGCTCGCGCATGACCGAAACCTGTCTTCTGCAATCCGGATGAGCGTGGAAGGCGACAGCAACGCCTTGCGCCGGCGCGCACTTGATCTCTTTCCGGGTGGCGTCAACAGTCCGGTGCGGGCGTACCGGGCTGTCGGCGGCAAACCAACGATCGTGGTGCGGGGCCAGGGACCTTTCGTCTGGGATGTAGACGGAAACCGTTTCATCGACCTGGTCGGTGCTTTCGGTCCGCTCATCCTGGGCCACGCTCACCCGGCCGTGGTCGAGGCGATCACGAAAGCTGTCGAGGCAGGCGGCCCATTTGGGGCGACCACTCCCTCCGAGATTCGCCTTGCGGAGCTGATCCGGTCGCGGATGCCGTCGATCGAGCGCATCCGCTTTGTCAACAGCGGCACCGAAGCTGCGATGAGTGCCCTTCGGGTGGCGCGGGCCGCAACCCACCGGGACCTCGTGATCAAATTCGACGGCGGATACCACGGCCACTCCGACGGCCTGTTGGTCGAGGCCGGATCAGGGGCGGCCACCTATTCGATCCCAGGCAGCGCCGGTGTTCCGTCCTCGGTGGCGGAACAGACCCTCGTCGCGCATTACAACGACCTCGATTCGGTGGCCCGCCTGTTCGACGCCAACCACGGGAACGTGGCCGCCATCATCGTCGAACCGGTGGCTGCGAACATGGGCGTCATTCCGCCGGCTCCTGGCTTCCTCCAGGGCCTGCGCCGGCTGGCGGACCAGGCCGGGAGCTTACTCGTGTTCGATGAGGTGATCACCGGGTTTCGGGTGGGGCCGGGTGGCGCGCAGGAGCTCTATGGGTTGCGCCCCGATCTGACGGTGTTGGGCAAGATCATCGGAGGCGGTCTTCCAGTCGGTGCTTATGGGGGCCGGGCGGATCTTCTTGACCTGGTCGCGCCTGCCGGTCCGGTCTATCAAGCGGGAACCCTTTCAGGCCACCCCGTTGTCATGGCTGCCGGTGAAGCCACGCTGAGCCTGTTGACTCCCGATGTCTACGTGGCCCTTGAAGCGCGCGCCGATCGTCTGGAGAGAGGATTGCGGCGTGAAGGCGTCGCCGTGACCCGTGCGGGTTCGCTCCTCACCTTATTCTTCAGGAATCGAGCCCCGACCACGTTCGCTGAAGCGAAACAGAGTGACGTCCGGGCGTTCGCCAGATTCTTCCACCATATGCACGACGCCGGCATCCTTCTTCCACCATCTCAATTCGAGGCATGGTTCGTGTCCGCCGCTCATGATGACGACGCCATCGAGACCATCCTCGGGGCGGCTTCCGAGTGGGTCTGAGCCGCGCCGGCTAAGCCGGTCGGTAGCGCATCGCCACTGCCCCCGAGCCAAACTCCTGCCGGCTCACGAGCTTCAAGTCGACAGGCTTCGATAGCCCCGCGAACAACGTCGGCCCGTGGCCCGCGAGCCTGGGATGCACCACGAACTCGTACTCATCGATCAATCCCAGCTCCGTCAACGCCAGTGGGAGCTTCACCCCTCCGACGAACAGGCCGTTGCCCGACTCCCGCTTGAGTTGCTGCACGGCCTTGCCCAGATCCCCGCGCACGAGATCCGCGTTCCAATCGACCTGCTCCAGGGTGCTCGACACGACGTACTTCTTTGCCGCGTTGATCGTCTGGGCGAAGGGCTCCATCCAATCAGGTTTCGCTCCCGTCGGTGACGGCGGCCGCCAGGCTGATTCCATCATTTCGTAAGTCACCCGGCCGAAGAGAAGGGCATCGGCTTGGTTGAGGTTCTCGACCGCGTGACGATGCAAGTCTTCGTCCGCGGGGATTGCACGATGATCGCAGCACCCATCTAATGTGACGTTGATGGAGTACCGCAGGGGTCGCACTTCGCAAGAGTACCGCCGATAGGGTGGACCGGCG
>DATLRQ010000006.1:0-15958 GCA_035534555.1 Candidatus Micrarchaeaceae archaeon | reverse complement strand
ATGCCAGACGAAAGGCGCGGGGGCGTCGTTCCAATGCTTGACCCACTTCTCGATGGCTGTCTTCAGCAGGGTGGACGCCAGCGGCGTAATCGCTTGTCGGTGTGCTCCTTGAACCAGCGTATTTCACAGACAGACCACTAGATCGTTAGGCAATCGAGCAGATTGGCCGGTCTGGCCTATTGGCCCGGTAGGCGCCGCCCCGCCCTGGCAACTGGTTTTGGTGAGCGGATACTTTATAAGCTGTACGCGGGGTGCCAAATGGGAGGGGATTCAATCAGTAATCAGCGGGCGGTCAGCGTTCGTGCCGGGCTCTTACGCACGGTTCGACTCGTCGTGGGCGCAGCTGTCATCGCGATCGGGCTGGTGCCGATCGCACAGGTGGCCGCGGCGTCGACGCCGTCGTCCATGGTCGACCTTGGCATCCCTGACTTTGGTCGCATGGTCGTCGACCAGGCGAGCTCGCACATCTTCGTATCCAGTCCTGGCGGCAACAGCATCGTCGTGCTGAATCTCTCCGGCTCAATCGTCAAGACCATCACCGGCGAGGCCGGCGCCACCTCCATGGTCGTGAACGGTTCGACTCTCTACGTCGCCCTGCCCGGATCGGGCACCATCGACCGAATCGATACCGGCACGCTGAACGAGACCAGCCCGCTCGTCAACGGGGTAACCAACCTCAGCGACATCGCCTTCGCAGGTGGCAAGCTCTGGATCCTCACCGAAAGCTGCGGCGTCCTCGCGGCGGCGCTTAGCAGCGTGGACCCCGCGGCCACAACACCGACGGTGACGACTTATCCGACGTCGCTGGTCAAAGAGGGGTGCCCGCGCTTTGCCAGGAACCATTCTTCGTCGGCGACTTTCCTTCTGCTGTATCAGACCAACATCACATTAGGCGGCTTCGAGACGATCGACGTCTCCGGCAGCGGCCCGACCGAGATCCTCGACGTCACCGATACGTCGATCGAGAACACAATAGACGTGGTCGTTAACCAAGACCAAACGCATTTCACTGTTGTCGGGGTCTTCGTGCCAGGTGGATTCAACGAGTACTCGATCTCGACCCTGCAGAATGATGGCGTTGGCTTCCTAACCGGCTCAGGAGCCAATGCGGTCGACAACAGCTCTGCCTCGGGCGGGGTGACACTGGTAACTGGCGACGTCTTTGCCGGCTACGAGGTGGCCGCTTTCGCACCTGGTGACACGACCGTGCCGTTCGCCACGTACGACCTGTCCCCTAGTCCGTCAGTCCAACGCGACGGAATTGCCCTGATACCTGGAACGCTCACCGGGTTCGCCGTCAGCGGGGCCTCCAAGGGCCATATGTGGCTGAGCGTCATCCACCTGCCAGCGCCGCCCGCGCCCACCCTCCCAGGCCCGCCGCAGAACGTATATGCGATCCCCGGTGAGAGCCAGGTCTGGGTGAACTGGGCCCCCCCCGCCAACGACGGCGGGCGGACTCTCACGAGCTACTCGATAACGACGTCGCCTGGAGGATCCAAGACGACGGTGCCTGCGAACTATGGCGGACAGCTCGACATCACCGGCCTCGCCGACGGCACGACGTATACGTTCTCGATAGTCGCCACGAACGCGGTCGGCGACGGCCCCGCTACGCGATCGAATCCCGTGACGCCAGGCACTCAGCAGGCACCGTACAACCCGTCGGCGACAGTGGGCATCGGCTCGGCGATCGTCAGCTGGACCAGTGGTCCGGTCGACTCGAGCTTGCCTCCAATTACGAGTTACACAGTGACCTCATCCGAGGGCGCTGAGGTCACAGTGGCCACGCTGACGAACCGTGCTGTGATCGCGGGCTTGTCGTCGGCGCCTCAGACCTTCACTGTGACGGCGAACAACTCGTGGGGAGCAAGCCCGCAGTCGACGTCCTCGAACGCGATCAGCCCGCTTCCAGGCGGCACGTTCAATGCCTTGGCGCCGTCGCGAATCCTCGACACGCGGACCGGCAACGGCGGTTTCCCAATCCGTCGGGTCACTGCAAATACCGGTATTAACATGACAATTCTCGGGGCGGGCGGCGTGCCGGCAACCGGCGTCACTGCGGTCGTGCTCAACGTCACCGTCACCGACCCGACCGGCGCCGGGTTTGTGACCGCCTTCCCGACCGGCAGTCTGCGTCCGAAAGCATCCAATCTGAACTTCGTGCGGAGCCAGACCGTCCCCAACCTCGTCGAAGTGGCCGTTGGCGTGGACGGAAAGGTCACGCTTTACGTCGGAGGCGCGTCGGCCAACCTCCTAGCGGACGTTGGGGGCTGGGTTGGCGATAGTACTGATTCATACACGCCATTCGGGCTCTTCGACGCTCTCGTGCCTTCGCGCATCCTCGACACCCGCACTGGAAATGGGGCACCGGTCGCCAAGCTTGGCCCGAATCAGACCCTCACACTCCAGGTGAGCGGCCGTGGCGGCGTGCCTGGCTCAGCGGATGTCTCGGCGATCGTCCTCAACGTCACGGCCACGAGCCCGACGCAGCACGGCTACCTGACGGTCTATCCTGCCGGTGCAACACTTCCGCTCGCGTCCAACCTCAACTTCGCGGCGGGCGAGACAGTCGCGAACCGGGTGATGGTAGCCCTCGGCACAGGTGGGCAGATCACGATCGCGAACGGCCCAGGCAGCGTGAACATCCTCGCCGATGTGAATGGCTACTTCACGAGCGCAACGAGCGGCATAGGCGGGGCCGCCTATGTCGCGGGCGTGCCGTCCCGGCTCTTCGACACGCGCGCGTGCCGCTGCAGGCTGTACGCGGGTCACGTGCTCGACCTGGCGCTGCGTCCGGCCGTCACTATCACCGGCCTCGTGCTGAACGTAACCGCGACCAAGACAAATGGCAATGGGTATCTGACTGTTTATCCCGACGACGGTTCGCACGGCCTCAACCGACCGCCTAACGCTTCGGACCTTAACTATTCGCCGGGCGACACGGTACCCAACATGACGGTGGTCCAGCTTCCGAATGACCACGCGTTCAACATCTACGACGGAGGAGGTTCGGCCGACGTCGTGGTCGACCTCGAGGGATATTACGGACAGTGGTTGACGGCTCCGCCTACGAACGTCCCGGTATTCATGACCTCCGAGGGCAGCCGGAAATCCAGAGCTCCCGTGCCTGGCGCGCCATCAATCACGATCCAAAGCGCAGCCTAGCTTCGCGCACACCGGTCGGTACCTTCACGTCGCTGAAGTTGATTGCACTGGTTGCCAGGCGGGACATGCCGTCGGTGCCTGGAGCCTGATACACCCCGCCTGCTCGCAGAGTTGGACCAGTTACCAAGCCGCTACTGCATGCCCGTCATGTCAGCTATGACGTGCTCCCTCAATGCGTCTGATAGCGATGCGGTTGTGGCGGGCTCGGCGCGCGGATGCCTCCAGCCGCACCGGCAGCCGAGTCTCACCATCCCGTCCCAGGCGGCGACCGCGGGCCCCTCGTCGTCCTCATACTTCCGGCCCAAGAAGGTCTGGATCATCGGTCTGTGCTTCGCTTGTCGCAGGACGCGCATCCGAAGCGATGGCCCGGAGCCGTTCCCGGCCCGCGGTGCCCGCAGCCCCGCGATGAGCGTTTCGAACAACGAGTACAGATCTTCGTTCGGATCTGCCAGCGCGAGCTGTCCCAACTCGACTTGGTTCCAAACCGCCTCGAGGTCTGCAGCCAACCGATCGAGGTCGCGAGGCTGCTCCGGAACGGGAGCGGCTTGCCGAGCATTCGTTGCACGATCGCGTGTCACGAATCCCTCCTCAGCCATGAGCCCTCCGGCACCCAGCGTTCACCGTCCCAGTAGTACCTGCGATCCGCCGATAGTTGGCCCGGCTGTGGCCATTCTGGGAACCTGGTGCCGGGGACGTCCTTTATTTGCGGTCGTCGGTTGGCGGTGAGTTTGGCAACCACCGCGACCAGGTCGCTCAGTCGCAAAGGGGGGATGAGCATGTCATCGGCGCCGGCAGCCAGGAACATGGCGCGGTCGCTTGGTAGCAAGTGCGCGCTCGCGATCACGATCGCCATGGCAGGCTTCTGCTCCCTGATCTGGCGCATCTCCTTCAGGCCGTGTATCTCCGGCATCGCGACGTCCAGCAGGATCATGTCCGGTGAGTTGGCCAGCGCCAGCGATACCGCCTCCCGCCCGTCCGAGGCCGTGAGCACCTTGTGCCCCGCCTTTTCGAGCACCCGCCGGTACAGGCGACGAGCGACCTCGTTGTCGTCGGCTACGAGCACGGTCACGGAACGGCCGTAGCCGCCCACGTCATACACGCGCACGAGGAGACTAACGCGGCAGCTACGAGCCCCTTGCGGGAGCATTAAGCTAGCCGCGACGGCTCAGCGACCTCCAACAGAAGGGTTTCAGACCGTTGCATTTTCGGTCCGCGCCGGCCAGCTCGAATACAAATCGCTACCCGCAGTCTCGAAAACCGTTATGGGTCACTGGCCCATCGAGAGTTCAAATCTCTCCCTCTCCGCCACACTTTCTGAGAGGGGACCCTCCTGGTAATTTGAGTTCATCTATGAAAGGAGCTGACTTGTCAAGCCCTCTTCCAAGTTCGTAAGCCTGGAGGGGTGTGACTGTCGCTAGACGTGTCTGAACCCCCGCCGCGCGGATGATCGTCGTCGTCTTTCCCCCGGCTTCGCCTCAGGTCATGAGACGTCGGGGTTGGTTGTAACGGCCGGAGACCGCGGGAACCACCTGAGATCGGCGTTGGTCAGCCGATCATTCATCTATTCGGTTGACGTCCATGGTGAGCATGCGGTCGAGCGACCCAATCAGAAAGCGGCCGTCACCGGAGGCCATGAACTCAAGCGGGTGCGCTCCGACCGGGCGGTGTGAAGAGTCATCGGGTGCGAGCCGGAAAAGCCCGGCAGCCCTGGGGACTGCGCAAGGCGTGGTAACAGAGCGTGGCGATACGGCGCGCCAAAGCGACGCGGGCGATCTTGTCCCCGCAACGACTTGCGATGCCAGCCTCAAAGGTGGACAGCTCTCGATTCCGATAGGCGTGGCAGGCTGCCTCCACCAGGACCCAACGCAACCAACGGGAGCCTTGCTTGGAGATGTGTCCACGGCGGATGTTCTCAGCGCTCGAGTGCTCGGTAGGAGTAAGACCACACCAAGAGCTGAACTGCCGAGCAGTTGGGAAGCGAGTAATCTCGCCGACCTCTGCCACCACAATCGCCGCGGTGATGATTCCCACGCCAGGAATCGGGAGCAGCCGGCGGACCCCTTCATCGCGGGCAAAGAGCTTGTGGATGTGGGAGTCGGCCAGGTCAACCTCCTTATCGAGCTCTTCGATTAGGCGGAGGTTGGCCTCGGCGCGCTGCTTGGTCACAGCGGGCAGCTGCTTGGTCATCCGAGTCAGGTCGCCGGCAAAAAAGTCGCTCCCCTCTGGATGAAGGCCCCGGTCGGCCAGCAGCGCGTGGATCTGATTCTTCAGCCGGGAACGGATCCGGACCATCGCCGTGCGCATGCGGACCAGCCGCCGCGCCTCCCTGGTCTCGGGCGGCGCAATCCACGACTCTGGCAGCAGGCCAGTGCGCAGGAGCTGAGCCAGAGTCTTGGCATCGACCGCGTCATTCTTGACCCTGGCGCTGGCAATCGCCTTGTTGGCTCGAGGATGGGCCATATGCGCCGGGATGCCGACGTCCTCGAGGAGGTCGGCAAACCATCCCCACCCATACGTCGCCTCGTATGCCACCTGCATTGATTCGATGGGACCAGCCTCGCCAAAAACGCGCAGCAAGTCCTCTCGCTGGCTGGGCACATGACGATTGAAGATGAGCTTGCCTTGCTCGTCGACGACCGCCACCTGCGAGGCCTTGCGATGTAGATCGACTCCGACGTATAGCATGACCCGGGCCTCCTTCTTTGTCGGCTGAGTGGCGGCGGCATTAGTGTCGCCGGTAGCCACGGGGAGCGGAGGCCCGCTCCTTGCATGACATCAGAAAGCCGGCCCTAGGGCCCCGGTTTTCGTGCTGCGCAAACCTGAACTTACGAATTCTTCACATTGAGGTGACGCTAGGAATTCTCCGCGGCCGATTTAATGCGGGGATGAGCTTGGATGCGGCCCCCGACACGGTCAGCTCCTCCCCGATGCCCCGCCGTCGAGGCATGACGCGGCGCCAGGCGCTGACGGCTGCTGTCGCTGCTGGCGTGGGTGTCGGCGCGGTCCGGCTGCTGGGGACCACGATGCAGACTCTCTCCCAGCCGCCGCCGGCCGCAGGCTCGGATTGGATCTCGCCGCTAGAGTCGGAGTCTGCGCGCGTCATGCATCTACTCCGCCGGGCAACGTTTGGTTACACGGACGTCGAACTCGAGAGCGCACTCTCGGCCGGATTCAACCGGACGGTGGACCGGCTGCTGGAGACCGCCCCCGCCGAGGCGCCGGTGTTCGATGCGTCCCCGACGCCCGGCGGCCGCTTTCCCATCGCCCAGTTGCAGCAATGGTGGGTGAACCACATGCTCGGCACGCCGACGCCGTATGCCGAGCGCATGACTCTTTTCTGGCACGGGCATTTCACGAGCGACTACCGCAAGGCGGCAGACAACACGTTGATGTACTGGCAGAACCTGACATGGCGGCGCATGGCTCTCACGGACCTGCGCTCGATGCTGATGCAGGTGACGACGGACCCTGCGATGTTGCGGTATCTCGACCTTGCGGCCTCGACCGGCCAGAGCCCCAACGAGAACTACTCGCGTGAGCTGATGGAGCTATTCACGATGGGCCCTGGCAATTACACCGAGGAGGATGTCCGGCAGGGAGCGCGCGCGTTGGCGGGCTGGCAGCTGCCGCGACCCGACTCGTATGCGACAGTCACTATCGACAACGCCAACTCGGTTGCTCGCCGTCTGCCCGTTTACACCACCCAGGCGCCGGGCGTCTTCAACAATCGGCGCGCTTACCACGGGACTGTCACCTTTCTCGGCCAAGCGGGCTCGATTGACACACAAGGCGTGATCGATCGCATCCTCGTGCAGCCTGCCACCGCTCAGCTCATTGCCGCGAAGGTCGCACAGGATTTCGTCAACCCGCAGCCCGATCAGGTATTTGTCACGCGGTTGGCTGACACTTTCCGCCGGAGCGACTACGACATCAAGACGCTGATGCGCTCCGTCTTCACCAGCCAGGAGTTCACGGCTGCGGCAAGCTACCGGGCTCTATTGAAGAGCCCCACTGAGCTCATGGTTCACGCGGCCAAGGCGCTTGGGGCGACCGGCCTTTCCAGAGTGATCGTCGCCGCCGGCTCAGGGATGGGCCAGAGTCTGTTCGATCCGCCCGATGTCAGCGGCTGGCCCAGCAACGCGGCTTGGATCTCCACCAACACGGTGGTCGAGCGCGTGAATTTCGTAACCGCCGCCCTCGGCCAGACGAAGGCATCCCTGCCATCAGCTTCAGCTGCCGTTCACCGCCACCTCGAGGGCATCGTCAGCCCGCAGACCGCAAGCCTCTTCAACCAGGCGCCGGACGAGGCCGCGCGCTGGTTCATCATCCTGGCCTCGCCGGAATTCCAGCTCAAGTAGGTGAATGTGGAATGAACAGAGAGATTGGCATCAATCAGCTCAAGCGGCGCGATTTTCTCAAAGCCGGGCTGGTCTTCGGAGCCGGTGCGTCGGGTCTGGCTGCCGGCTACGCGGCGGTGCCTGACGCATTCGCCCGAGCGGTCTACGCGGCCAAGCAGGGGGGAGTCAGCAACGACAACGTCCTGGTCATGATTCAGCTCGCCGGGGGCAACGATGGCTTGCGCACGGTGGTGCCGCTCAGCGATCCGGCGCTCCACGATCTGCGCCCCGTTCTCTCCGGTCCGATGGTTTCCCAGGCGCTGCCGCTGACCACCGACTTCGGCCTCAATCACAACCTCGGTGGGATCAAGCGCCTGTGGGACAAGGGCAAGCTCGCGATCGTGCAAGGCGTCGGCTACGACAACCCGACCTTTTCGCACTTCGAATCGATACGGATCTGGGAAACGGGCGATCCAACGCGGCGCCAGGTCGATGGCTGGTTAGGGCGGACGCTGGCCAAAGCCTATGACACCAACGGTCATCCGCTGACCGGCTGCGCATGCGGCGCGACCGACGTCCCCGGCGCGTTGCGCGACCTGCAGGCAACCATGACCGTGATCCAGGATCAGAAGAAATTTGGCTTCACCGGCGGCAGCGAGGTCGAGGCTGCGGTGGGAGCCCTGTACAAAGGCACGCCAGGGATTTACGGCGCGCTATTCGACACCGCCCTCGCGACCGCCAGCGAGACGATCGCGGTGCTACGCACCTCGTCGGCCGAATACCAGCCGCTGGCGGATTACTCAGACAAGGTGAAGCTCGTCTACTCATCCCAGAATCAGCTGGCGGCGGCGTTGCAACTGGCAGCGGAACTGATCGTCACGGGCACCGGTGTGAAGCTCCTGCACGTCACCCTTGGCGGTTTCGATACGCACTACACCGAGCTCAGTCGCCATGACGATCTCATGGGCTACCTCGACTCCGCTGTCAGCGCTTTCTATCAGGATCTGGCGGCCCACGGCAAGTCGGATAACGTCCTCATCGCCACTTGGTCTGAGTTCGGCCGGCGGCCGCTGGAGAATGCAAGCGGGGGTACCGACCATGGGGCGGCGGCGCCCCTGCTGCTCATCGGCGATCCGGTGAAGGGCGGCCTCTACGGGTCAGCGCCCAGCCTCATCAGCCTCGACGACACTGGCAACCTGAAGTACTCGGTTGACTTCCGCTCCGTGTACCAGGAGATCCTCAGCGGACATCTCGGCGCCGATTCGGGCGACATCCTTGGCGCCACGTTCGCGGACGTTCCTTTCCTGCGAGCGCCGGTGCCGGCGGTCTGATCGGGTGCGCGCGTTCACGCTCAAGGTGGGAGCGGTAGCGCTTACGGTCGTGGCGACCCTCGCCTCGGCGCTCTACGTCACCTCGCATTTGAAGAATCCCGCCGCGCCTCTTCAGCCCATCGTGCTCAGCTCGTTGTCCGGCGGCGACGTCACCCTGACGCCGGGAGTGCGGCCAGGCGACGTGGCGCCCATGACCTCCACATATGCCTCCTGACGGCGTGGTGTCGCATCACTTCGACGCGATGAGCACCAGCTGCTCCCTGTTTGGCGTGGGTGTTGACCGCCGCCGCCTAGTGGGTGGCGAGCTGTGGGTCAGGCAAATGGCAGCACGCCTGACCCGTTTCTCAGCGGACAGCGAGCTTGCGCGGCTGAATGAGGCGTGCGGCCGGTGGGTTGATGTCAGTCCTGAGATGGAGGAGTTGCTGCACGCGTCCCTGCGCGCGTTCGAGTTGAGTAAAGGGCTAGTCAACGTCGCCGTCCTGCCATCGATGCTCGCCATCGGTTACACGCGGACGCTGTCGGAGCGGCCGACCGAAGCGTGGCTAGGTGGAGTCCTGCCTTTGCCGCCACTCTCGGACGTGCTGACGGTGCGGCGCCGACGGGTCCGGCTCGCGCCAGGTTGCGGAATCGACCTCGGGGGCGTGGCCAAGGGATGGATGGCCGACCGGCTGCGGGCGTGGCTGGGCCCCAATGCTCTTGCCAATCTAGGTGGCGACCTGAGCGCCGGCGGGGTGGGTCCACAAGGAGATGGATGGCCCGTCGGTTTCGCGGGCATGACGGTCATGCTCCGCCACCAAGGCGCCGCCACCACCAGCGTTCTGCGCCGGCGCTGGGCAGGGCTCCACCATCTGATCGACCCGCGGACTGGGCTGCCCGCCGACACGGGTTTGGAATCGGTCTCGGTCGTCGCCTGCTCCGGCCTCGATGCGGAGGTGATCACCAAGACCGCTTTGCTGGCCGGACCAGACATCGGGCGCGCGTTCTGCGCGTCTCACGCTGTCGCGTACTGGTTGGGCGTGTCAAGCGTGTCCGCCGCGCGTGGCCTAGGCATTGGGTCGTGACGACCGACCAGTTCCTGTGGGTGCTGGCACGAGTGGCCGGCCTCAGTTCCTACGCGGTGCTTGCCGTGGCCATGGTGACCGGCATCGCCATGCGCACAGCAGTGCTCGATTGGCTTGGTAGCAATCGGGTCCTGCGCTCGCTGCACGAGTTCACGACGGTGTTATGGATCCCGCCCGCAAGCACCCATCTCGTGGCTCTGCTGCTCGACTCCACAGCGAGGATGGGCGTGCTCGATCTAGTGGTGCCCTTTCACGCCGCGTACGGGTCGCTGGCGATCGGTCTAGGGGCGCTTGCGGTTGATGTGCTGCTCGTGGTGACTGTGTCAGCCCTACTCAAGCCGCACATCAAGCCCGACCTCTGGAAATGGCTGCATCGACTTGCGTATGCCGCCTTTGCCCTGGTCTTCTTCCATGCAGTGCTGAGCGGAACGGACTTCAGCGACCCGGTCGTGTCCGCGATCACTTGGGGCGTGGCCGCCGCGCTCTTAGCGCTGGCATTGGCGCGGGCTGCGTGGGGTCGCCTACCGGCTTAGAGAGCCATCGGGCAGCGGCAAGTCCACTGTCCTCAACATGCTCACCGGTCTCGATCGCCCATCCAGCGGTCGCATCATCTTCGGGAGCCAGGAGCTCAGGGGCCAAGAGCGAGGACGCGCTCGCGCGCTGGCGCGGCGCCAATGTCGTCTTGCCCTGGCTGGGAAGGCCGGCGAGGACTTCGAACACGGCAGCACAGCTGGGGGCATCTGCTGCCTCAACGGAGCCTTCGGTATACGCGGTTACGCGCCATCCTAGGGAATCAACAGTTAGCGCGTAACGTTGAACGGAGACAAATCTCTCCCTCTCCGCCATACCGATTCGACCCGGCGACGTAATGCGTCGCCGCGCTACCGCTCCACCAGAGGCGGCAAGTCCTCGACGACGGCGAGGACTCGAATCGACCGCGCCTTTCCGGGAACCCGGGCGACCAGGCCTCGGGCCTCGAGTGTCACGACCATCTGATGGACCGAGGGTGCAGTAACGACGAAGAAGCGCTGCATTTACGCCTCAGACGGGGGGCACCGGTTGATGACCGAGTATGCGCGGATGAATGCGAGGTACTGCCCTCTGCCCTTGGAGTGGTGTGTAGCGCGGCGTCGCTACGGTCATCGACCTGCGCGTCGCGGGCGCGCCCGTGCTCCCCGCTCGCTGCCCGCCCGATTCCGCGCTTTTGTCACCAACATTGCCCCCGCCCGCCTCGCGGGAGCTTGATTCGCCCGTTTGGATCGCCAAAAGTGCGAAATCAGCGGCTCACGAGATTGGTCGGTTGACATCGACTCAGTACGGGCCGACAATCGGAGGGAATCCAGCGCCAGTTGGAGGCGAAGAAAGGTTCGGTCAAGGGGGTAGTGATGCTTCGGTTAAGTCTCTTCAGTTCGCTTCGCCGATGGGGAGCAGTCTGTGCCACTACAGCGCTCGCTTTCGGCACCTCGTGGGCAGCGGCGCCGGCTGCGTTGTCGGCGGTGCCGCGACCGCTGATTACCGATTACACGCAGGTCAGCTCGACCCTGGTGCCACCGAGCGAGGCTACCTGCAACGGGATCGGTCGGCGCTGCTGGGCACCGGCGCCGTTCCAGAGCGCATACAACCTGACGTCGCTGTACACCGCCGGCAACCAGGGGCAGGGGGTCACGGTCGCCGTCATCGACTCGTTCGGCAGCCAGACCATCGCCGCGGACCTCAACAACTTCAGCACTCAGTTCGGCCTGCCTCATCTGTGCGGTGAGGCCAACTACAAGTGCGCGCCTGGTGACTCCACGTTCAAAGTCCTCTGCGTCCAGGCATGCACCAACGCGAAGTCCCAGCCGCCCACTGCGAATGACCCCGGCCAGGAAAACAAGTCAGCATGGTCGGTGGAAGTCTCGCTCGACGTCGAGTGGGTGCACGCTGTCGCCCCACGAGCCAACGTGCTCCTGGTCACCGTGCCGACCGCTGAGACCCTTGGCGTGCAGGGCTTTCCGCTGATGATGAACGCCGAGCAGTACGTGATCGACCACGGCTTGGCCCAGGTCATCACCCAGAGCTTCGGTGCAGCCGAGGAGTCCTTCAACGGCGGTACTGCCGCGCTGCAGAACCTGCGCGGCGCATTCGTGTCCGCGAAAGCTCACAACGTGAGCGTTTTTGCATCGTCCGGTGACGGCGGCAACGAGAACGTCATGAAGTCGCCCGTCGGCGGCCCCAATGCTGGGCCCGCGATTCCCTTCCCAACGGTCATCTGGCCAGGCTCGGACCCGCTGGTCACCTCGGTGGGCGGGACCTACCTCTGCGCCAACGCGAACACGACCGGTTCCAGGACGGACGACAGTGTGTCGCCGCCCGCTAAGTGCCAGGCCAACCCGGGCGTGACCGAGATCGGTTGGGTCGTCGGCGGCGGGGGCTTCAGCCACGTCTTCGGCAAGCCCGCTTACCAAAACAACCTGCCGTCGGGCAGCAACACCGCCGGCAACACCAACAACATGCGGGGAGTCCCTGACGTCTCGATGGAAGCCAGCTCGCTTACGGGCGTCCTGGTGTATGACGGTGGCAGCTGGTTTGTGGTCGGTGGCACCAGCGTCTCCTCGCCGACCTTTGCCGCGGTTGCGGCCATCGCCGACCAGGTCAACGGCGCTCCGTTGGGCTTCCTGAACGACGGCCTGTACAAGATCGGCAGCAACCCGGCGCGATACGCAAATGATTTCTTCGACGTGACCACCGGCAACAACGACCAGTTCAAGAGCCCCCAGGACCCGAACTACGCCGCCTCGACCGGCTGGGACCCGGTGACTGGGCTCGGCACGCCGAATGCGGCCAACCTCGTTCCCGACCTGATCCTCGCGGTCCACGGCTCCTAACAACTAGATCAATGCAGGGTCGGGCGCGTGCCCGGCCCTGTACTTGTTTTCTGGATCAGGCGCGAAATATCAGCGAGTAACCGCGCCCTGGCTTGTTGACGATGTCGACAGGGATCGCCAGGTCGACAAGGATCTTTCGCAAGCGCCTGATGTAGTTGCGGACCTCTTCAGGAAAGAGCGCCGGATCGGCCCAGGCCTGGCCGAGGATCTGAGTCGTTGTGAAGTAGCGGTGCGGGTGGCTCAGCAGGAACTGGAGGAGCTGAAACTCTCGCTTCGTCAGCGAGATGTTCTGGCCTTTGTGCCTGACCATGCGGCCGGTCGGGTCGAGCCACAAACCCTGGAGGTCCCAGATGCGCTTGTACCAGAGGTCGAGGCGCTTCTGATAACCCTGCATCTGGTCATCGATGATCCGTAGATCGACCATCGCCGCCTTCTGAGCGTCCGGCCGAAGGCTCGCGACATCCCGCTGAACCCGTTCCAAGAGCCCGCGTTTGAACTCGAGCAGGTCGGCGTAGATGCTCATCCAGTGGCGAGCGTCCTCCCAGTGGGTGGTTTTGAGGTCCTCGCCTTCGAGCGGGCGCGCCGCCCGCACCCTGGTAGGAGCTGCCATTCGAGCCGATTCTATGCAGAGATTGTTCTATGCGCAACGTGGCGCGGAACAAATTCGATCTGGCGACTCGGCCGTTTGTTGCTGAACTTCTTACGCGAGGCCCTGTACAACTGGTGAGTATGGCGAAGAGTTTGAACAAAAGGGATCGGCCAGACGTGGACGCGGCGGAGCGTGGTGGCGACTGGACGAAGCGCATGGATGGGGAAGTGGTGCCCGGCGACGCCAACCTCGAGCAGGCCGTCTACTGGAGCCAGGTTTACACCGAGATCCTCACGATGGAGGAAAAGGTCCTCGCACGCATCCGCGAGCTGATGCAGACGCAGTCGGACACCGCCCGGCGCGAGGTGGAGCTCACCAACGTCCCCGTCGTCGTCGCGCAGGCCGAGAGGTTCCGACAGCGCCTCGGTTACTGGACCGAGCGTGTAGATAGCCTCAAGTTGAACGGCAAGACAACCTAGCGGCGGCTTATTCCCCCAGCTTGCAGATGAAGCGGATGATCGCTTCAATGCCAGTGTGGTAATGGTCGATCGCCAGGTGCTCGTTTGGCGAGTGGACGGCGTCATCGGCCTGCGGAATACCACTGATCATCAGCGGGGTGCCGAGCGCCTCCTGGAAATCCACCGAGACAGGGATCGAGCCGCCGACCCGCACCAATGCAGTCTCCTTGCCGAAAGCCTCGTGGTACGCGGCTCGCAGGGCGTTCGCGGCCGTGTGATTCACGTCGCACAACACGGGAGGGGCTGATCCGAGCAACTCCACTTTGATCTCGACCCCTGGGGTCGTGAGCGTTTTCACGTACTTCTCCAGCGACGCGAGGATCGCCTTCCAGTCCTGGTCGGGAACCAGGCGCATGCTGACCTTTGCCATTGCCCGGGCCGGTATTACTGTCTTCTCCCCGACACCAGTGAATCCGCCAATGATTCCGTTGGCGTCAAGCGTGGGGCGGCTGCCGGTGCGCTCCAGCGCAAGAAACTCAGGCTCGCCTTCGAGGGCGCGCGCTCCAGACATCGTCTGAACCATGCTCGCGTAGTGCTCGTCTTTCTTCTTCCAATCCGCCACTTCCTCGGCAGACGGCTTGCGCACGTCGTCGTAGAAGCCCGGAATCGTGATGTGCCCCTTTCGATCTTTGAGCGCACCGAGGACAAGGCTCAGCGTGTTGATGGGGTTGGGCGCCACGCCGCCGTACATGCCGGAATGCAGGTCGACTGCGGCGCCGGTCGCATGCAGCTCGACATAGAGAATGCCGCGCAACGCTGTCGCGAGGGTCGGGTTGTCCGCCTCGTCGAAGCCGCCGTCCCACACCAGCACTGAGTCGGTCTTGAGCTTCGAGCCGTTAGACCGCAGATATCGCGCAAGCGATTCGCCGCTGACCTCCTCCTCGCCTTCGATCAGGAAGCGGAGGTTGACGGGCGGGCCGCCGGCCGCAAAGAGGTGCTCGACCGCCTTGAGGGTGGCCATATGGTTGCCTTTGTTATCGGCGCAGCCTCGTGCGTAGAGGTGGCCGTTGCGAACCTCGGGCTCGAAGGGCGGCGACCTCCATTCGTCGAGCGGGTCTGGCGGTTGCACGTCGTAATGGCCGTAGATGGTGAGGTGGGGTTTGCCCGGCGCGCCGTTCCAATCGGCAACGACGACCGGATTGCCGTCCTTGATCACGTCGACGATCTCGACCTTCATGCCAAGCGCAACCATCCGATCACGCAGCCACTCGGCGTTGCGGAGGCAGTCGGCGCGGCGCTCGGGCAAGGTGCTGACCGAGGGGATGCGCAGCTCCTCGACGAGGTCCGCAAGGTCGGCGGCGCGGGCCGCTTTGGCTTTGGCGAGGGCTGCGTCTCTTAGCGCGTGCATATCGGCCATTACGATCGCCCTCGAGAGCGTTCGATTTGCTTCGCGTGGTCGTGTCCGTGGTTTGCATAGATCGTGAGCCAGTCCTCCACCGAATAGGGACCGCGTTCGCTGTGCGTGCCGGCGCGCTGCCAGTCGTCTTCGGTCAGCCGCTCCAGGATCTGGGCAGTCGATTCGCGGGCCCAGCGCATCGCCTCGAGGGAAGGTTCGATCGGGCGGTCGGAGGTGAGCCGCTTGGCGAACACGGCCTCGTCGTAGCCGTCGATCACGGGGTTATCCTCGGCGATCAGCCGCCGAAGCCTGATTGCGGAAGTCATCTCGCTGTCGGCGAGATGGTGCGCGATCATGCGCGGCGTCCACTCTTCGCTGGCCGT
Source organism: Candidatus Micrarchaeaceae archaeon (assembly GCA_035534555.1). GTDB lineage: Bacteria > Chloroflexota > Dormibacteria > Dormibacterales > Dormibacteraceae > Palsa-872. Next base: position 374 of record DATLRQ010000006.1, on the reverse strand, counting down.
TCGGTCGAGCTCCTCGTCATCAAGTCCTCGAAGGGCCTCAACCACCGCGCTGTGCCCATCCCGATACCGCCGGATCAAGGCTTGCCTTTCCTGAGCGTTCACACATCCCCTCCTAAATCAGCGCTGACCGCACCCAATGCAGATTGTCGCGCGCCAGGGGTTCGAGGTGGGGAAGGTAGAGGCCTAGTTCAACGCGGATTGGAGCCGGCGACAGGAATCGAACCCGTAACCTGCTGTTTACAAAACAGCTGCTCTGCCAATTGAGCTACGCCGGCGTCCCCTGAAGGGTAAAGGAACCCTTTCGGGCAGGGCGTCGGGCGCCAATCCTCACAGGCGATTCAGTCCCCTACCCGAAACGAGATCGTCAGGCGAGT
>DATLRQ010000005.1:0-217970 GCA_035534555.1 Candidatus Micrarchaeaceae archaeon | reverse complement strand
TTGAGCAGATGGCGCTGCGCCAGTGCCACCCGGATCCAACACTCGCGATTTCCCGCGACCGTTTCCCGTTGGGGTCACAGTAGGGGTCAAAACGGCCTTTTTGGGCTGATCCTGAGATTAAAAACTGGAGCGGGAGACGGGGGTTGTCGCCCCCAGTACCAAGCACCCCGTTGAATTCACTTATCGGCTCGCATAGGGCTCAAGCGGCCGGAGCGAGAGCAACGCCACTCGCCTGGACTGCGAGTTGTGGGGTGGTCCCCCAGCTAGGCCCGATCGCTATGGCAGTTTTAGGGCAGTGGAGGTGGCGCCGGAAAGTTCTCTGGTGGGCGCCGTGGTCGGTCAGCTGGCCGGAATCGCCGCGAATGATGCCAGCGTTCGGTCGTTAACTGGACGGTGACCCTCACATATCCGTTGCCGGCCAACCGTCTGAATTCGTCAATCCTGAACGCGCTCGTGATTGAGTCGTGCGGGCCGATCTCCATGGCGACGTCCGTGCCTGACATGAACTGGTACATCTGGCGTCGCCACGTCGGCCCACGAAACGCGGGCGAATCCTGGACAACGATGGCGCGAACCCTGATGGAGTGGGCGCCACGGTTGATTATGGTCACGCCCATTACGTCAAAGAGAGGAGCCATTCCGCCAGTAGTTGCGTCGGTGACCTCGCCGTAGACGCGAACATGGCTCAAAGCCGAGTAGATTCGGTCCCCAATTTGCCACCCCAACGCAATGGTGGCGACTGCGGCAGCATAGATGGCGACCCAGTCCAACTGATTAAGTTTCATTTCTTGAGGATGGCTGCGTGTCGACCGCTAGCGACCTCTCCCCTCTCAGCGTCTCAGGGACGATGGTGATCGTGATGAAGATGAGCAACGCCATGATCATCTTCATCTATCACCGGTAGCCGACCTGATGGAAGTAATTCTCGATCTGCGTGCAGGCGCGAGAGAAGCCGTTCTGGTAGGCGTCAGTAAATGTATCCAGGGCAACCGCTGTCTCGCGAAGGTCCTCATTGATCCAACCTATCGCCTCGATGATGTCTTGGTGTTCTTGGTTGAGCGGCGTGCGGGCGAGGTTTGGTGTGTCGGGTGGTCTTCCGAGCCAGATGCGAGCGTGGTGACTCATCGCATTGCGGAGCTTGCGAACGTTGTTGAATCTGGTCGTGAAGTCGTGCACTCGTCTTCCAGCTCGGGCCGTAGGCGTGAAGACTTTCGGGACTAAGCGCGGCCACAGGAGCTTCTGAGCCGGCGGGCGGCTCCGACCAGCGATATATGTGTGATTGAACAAGCTGGTCCAAAAACCAAAGTCCAACTCGGCGATCACCCTGTCGGTCGCGGGCGGGTTCTGGCCGGTCCGTGCCGCCACGATCTGCTTGGCTTTGAGAACGCGCGGCTGGGCATAGTGGAGATCAACCACCACCAACGGATCGTCGTACCAGGTCTGCCCGTACGCGCCGCTGATCGCTGCATGGACCGCGTTGCGCAAAGCGACCTCCAAAAACTGGAGGGTCGGATAGAGCGCCGCGCCGAGCGCCTGATTCCAGACGTGACGGGCTAGAAGTTGCAGGTCGTCCTCGCCGGGGTTTGTGCGGAAGGACTCGAAACGCGGTTGGGACAGGGCCACCCGGATCGACTGGAAGTAGTCGGCCTCGTTAGCTGCGGGCATCGCCCAGAAATGAGAACACCCCGGGGCCTTGAGCGGTGAAGCTCAGAAGGAAGCCCGGGGTATGTGCGTAGATCTTACCATCCCAAACCCAGGGCCCAAACCAGGACTGCGAACGACCACGTAAACACGCACCCGGTTCGATCCCTTGCGTTTCCCAATAGGGGCCAAAACACCCTCTTCCGACCGATTCTGAATTCAAAGGTGGAGCGGGAGACGGGGATCGAACCCGCTACCTCAACCTTGGGAAGGTCGCGCTCTGCCAGATGAGCTACTCCCGCGCAGCCTCCATCTTATTTGAGAGCTAGGTTTCGACCACGCCCTCGGCCTGGGGGGCCATTTCGGTGACCACGGAGCGCACGAGGGCCGAGTACTCCTCCACCAGGGTCGCCGACTTCACCGGGTCGAGGGTCGAGGCGATGATGTGGTACTCGGGGCGGTCGGCGTCAGGCACGACAAGCACCCACCCGCCCTCGACGAACACCTTGACCCCATCGGTTAGGTCGACTCTGTCCTTGATATGCCTCTCCATCATCGTACGCATGACCCGGCCCTTGACCTCCCAAGGACAGAACTCGACCGCCGCCTTGTGCGCGACCGCAGGAATCCTCGATCGCAAGTTGCGCAGCGACGCACCCGTATGCGCCAGCAGCTCCATCAGACGCACCGTCGTAAAGATGGCGTCGAAGGACACCGCGAAGTCGGGCCAGCAGTAACCACCCGCCCCATCCGACGAGACCACCGTGTCCGCATGCTGAGCGGCGCGCAGGACCGCCCCTGGCGTGATCTTGGTCGGCACAAAACGACTCCCCATGTTCTCGGCGATCATCGAGAACGCCAATGAGCTGGAAGCCGGGCCCAGCACGAGCCCCGGCTTGTTGCCCAGGGCGAGCTGCACCACAACGGCGAAGGCCTCGTCATGGTCGAGCACCTCGCCTGACTCATCGATCAGGAAGCACCGCTCCCCAGGCGTGTCGATGAAGACGCCAAGCCTGGCCTTCACTGCGGACACGATCACGCCCATCTCCTGCAGGTGCCCGGAGAAGCTCGAGGAATCCTGCTCAACCACGATCTCCGCGGGCGCCGCGCTGAGCGGGATGACAGTGGCGTTCATCTCCTGGAGGACCCTGGGCAGCGCCAGCGCCGCGGCCCCGTTGTTGTAGTCGACCAGCACCTTGAAACCGGCCCCGCGCACCGCCTCGAGGTCGACCTTGCTCAGGATCTCTTCCACGTAGCGATCCGTCTGACCATCCCGCCTGATGATCCTGCCCATCTCGTAATGCGACACGCGCCTGATGTCCTCCCTGAAGTACAGGCTCTCGAGCTTTCGCTCGGTGCGCTTGTCGAGGTCGAGGCCGTGGTCGTCGAAAATGCGGATGTCCACGGAGCGCGGATCGACGGGCGACGTCTGCACGTGCACGGCCGACACGTGGGTGTGTCGCGCCCAGTAGCGCGCCACCGGGGCGGGCAGCACCGAGAGGTCAGTGACGTTGGCGCCCGACGAGATCATCCCGGAGATCACCGCGCGGTGGATCATGCGAGCCGATCGCGTGTAGTCGCGGGAGATCGCGAGCTCGGTTCCCTTCGGGCTCAACGCGCCGACGGCCGCACCCAGGCGGGCCGCGAACTCCGGTGTGAACTCGACGTTGGTCAGGCCCGTCAGGCCATAGGAGGTGAACAGTCCGCGCTTCCAGGAACCCGCCCAGATGATGGATTCGTGCACGACAGCGCCCGGCTCAACCTCTTTGTTCGGCCAGATCCGGACGTTGGAATTGACGGTCGCGCCGGCGCCCAGCACCACCTCGCTGCCGATCACGCTGCCCTCCTCGAGCAAGCAGCCGCTCTTCACGGTGACCGAACGACACACAACGGCGCCACGTAAGCGCGAGTTCTCGCCGATGTAGCTGTGGTCCCACGTGATCGAGTTCGAGACCTTCGCGCCCGAGTCGATGGTCGTGTAGCCGCCGACCACGCACGGTCCGTTGACCCACGCGCCTCCGCGCACCTTGGCGCCGGCACAGATCAGTGCGGGTCCGTCGATGCGCGCCGACGACGAAACCTCGGCGTCCGGGTGCACCCAGATCGATTCCCCCACCCTCTCGCCCGGGATGTCGACCTTGACGCGACCCTCGAGGCAGTCGAAGTTGGCTTTGACGTAGGCGCTGTGGCTACCGACATCCTCCCAGTAGCCGGGAGCCACCCACCCAAACACTGGCTCGCCTTGCTTCAGCAGCTTGGGAAACACGTCGCCCGACCAGTCGGTGATCTCGCCAGGTCTGAAGAAATCAAACACCGCAGGGTCGAGTATGTAGATGCCTGTGTTGGCCAGATCGGAGATGACCTCGCCCCAGCTTGGCTTCTCGATGAACCGCTGCACGGCACCGCCCTCGTCGACGACGACCACGCCGTACTCGAGCGGATTGGGCACCGGCTTGAGCACGATGGTCGCGAGCGCGCGACGCTCGCGGTGGAATCGAGTGGCGGCAGCGAGGTCGATGTCGGTGAGCGAATCCCCAGAGATCACGACGAACGTCTCGGTGAGCTGTTGGCGTGCGAGCATGACAGACCCTGCAGTCCCGAGGGGCGAGTCCTCGACCGAATAGGTAAGCGCCACGCCCTGCTCAGAACCGTCGCCGAAATAGTTGCGGATCGAAGCGCCGAGGTACTGCACGGTGGCCACCACATCGCGCATTTGGTGGCGTCGCAGGTGCAGCAGGATGTGCTCCATGATCGGGCGCCCAGCCACTGGCACCAGGGGTTTTGGCTGGCGGCTCGTCAGCGGTCGGAGGCGAGAGCCTTCGCCCCCGGCCATGACTACCGCCTTCATGCCCCAGTCATCGCAGTCGATACCATCGTAAGTCGATGTTGGAAGAACTCGACCACGGCTATTCGGTGCTGGAGGAGCTGAACGACTTCGCCCACGACCTCCTGTGGACGTGGGAGCCCAGGATCGAGGCTGCCTTCCGGGTCCTGGATCCCGAGCGCTGGGAGGCGACCAGGCAGAACCCCGTCATCCTCCTCTCTCAGCTCGGCGCGGAGGGGGTGGCGAAGGCCATGGAAAACGTGGAGGCGCAGGCCGCCCTCGCAGTGGCACGGGCCGCCTACCGCGAGTACTACGACCGGAATCCGGCATTCATGAACGCGAAGGCGCCGCTAGTAATCGGCTATTTCTCGCTCGAGTTCGGCCTGGCCGAGTGCCTTCCGATCTACTCGGGCGGCCTCGGCGTCCTCGCGGGCGACCACCTCAAAGCGACGAGCGACCTTGGCCTGCCGCTCGTTGCGGTCGGCCTTCTTTACAGGCAGGGGTTTGGCCGCCAGGAGATCGACCCCGGCGGCCGCCAGGTCGAGGTGTACACCGAGCACCGCGGCATCGACCTTCCGGTGCGGAAGGTGGAAGGCGTCGAGGTCGAAGCCCCGATCGGAGACCGCAAGGTCAAGATCGCGGTCTGGCGGGCGCAGGTCGGCAGGGTGCCACTCTTCTTGCTGGACACCGACGTCGAGTCCAATCCTCCAGACCTGCGCGCCATCACCGACCGCCTATACGTGCCAGAGCCGGATCGGCGCCTGCGCCAGGAGATAGTCCTCGGCATCGGCGGAGTGCGGGCGCTGAACGCGCTGGGCATGGAGGCCGGTGTCTTCCACCTCAACGAAGGACATAGCTTCTTGTGCGCGATCGAGCGGATCCGCGAGCTGCGCGCCTCGCGCCGCATGACACTCGAAGAGGCGCGGCTCGTTGCGCGCGCCGGGATCGTGTTCACCACGCACACCCCGATTGCAGCGGGCAGCGACTACTTCGAGCCAGGCCTGGTGTGGGACCTGCTGGGTCCTTACCTCAGTGAGGTCGGCATCAGCTTCGATCGGTTCATGGACCTCGGCCGGCAGCGGCCCGGCGATCCGCGCGAGCGCTTGTGCACCACGTACGCGGCATTGCGGCTGGCTGACCAGGCGGTCGGCGTGAGCCGGTTGCACGGCACGGTGTCGAAGCGGTTGTGGAAGGACGCGTGGAAAGGACTGCCCGAAGTCCAGGTGCCGATCGGTTCGGTCACGAACGGAGTCCACATGCCGACGTGGTTGGCGCCGGAGATCAGGAACCTGCTCCGACGATTCGTCGGCCCCGACTGGTGGGACCTTGACGGGAGCGACGGCCGCTGGGAGGCGGTGTTCGAGATCCCGGCAGCCGAGCTGTGGTCGATGCACATGGACCTGAAGCGGCGGCTGCTCGACTTTGCGCACAAGCGCTCGGAGCACACTGCCGACCTCGATGCAAACGCGCTGACGATCGGGTTCGGGCGGCGATTCGCGCCTTACAAGCGAGCCAACCTCCTGCTGCAGGACTCGCCACGCCTGACCAAGATGCTGAAGAGCGCAAAGCACCCGGTGCAGTTCCTCTTCGCGGGGAAGGCGCATCCCGCCGACCAGCAGGGCAAGGACATCGCCGCGGATGTCGTCGCCTTCGCGCGCCAGCATCCACGGGTGGCGTTCTTGAAGGACTACGACATCGAACTGGCGGGTCACCTTGTGCGCGGCGCCGATGTGTGGCTCAACAACCCGCGCCGGTTCCTCGAGGCGAGCGGTACCAGCGGCATGAAGGCCGGGGCCAACGGGGTGTTGAACGTAAGCATCCTTGACGGGTGGTGGGACGAGGGCTACCGGCCTGAGCTCGGGTGGGCGATTCCGTCAGGCGCCACGCTCGACCGGCCGGGGGTCGACGACCAGGCCGAGGCCGAGAACCTCTACCGGCTGCTGGAGCGCGAGGTGGTGCCCACGTACTTCGAGCGGGACGAGAGCGGGATCCCGCAGCGATGGGTGGAGATGATGCGGGCATCGATCCGCCATATCGCTACGGAGTTTGCGGCGAGGCGGATGGTGATCGACTACTTCAACACCGCGTACGCCCCGGGAGCGCGGCGGGTAGAGCAGCTCCGGCTGCTTCCGGACTGGGGCGGGTAAGGCGCTTGCCAGATTCGCTCAGCGTGGCCAGCCGTCCAGGGTCGCGAAACCAGTCGGGAGCACAGTCTCCGAACCAGTGATCAGGTTGCAAACGTAGTAGTGGCGTGGACCGTAGTCAGGCCCGATCGCGTCGACTGCAGAGTCAAATGCACCTCGATCGTCATCATGTCTGACAGGAGGACTTCCGAGGACTCCCGGAAGGACTTGAACGGAGCCGGCGACCAGATTGCGGACCTCGACGCGTTGCTTGCCGACGGAGCCGGTGGACTCGTACCCGACGAACCGAACATTCGGGTGACAGATTGGGAAGACCAACCTAGCGTCGAAGCCATGACTCCGACACGATTTGGAGCTGCATCCCAGGTTCGTACTCCGGCCCCTGGCAGTAGAGCCGATCACTCAAACCTGGCGTATTTGGCACGAACCGAGGCCCTAAGTCGCGATGCCAATTCGGACTCGCTTCGCGTACCACCAACGGGCTGCCTCGGGCCTTCGTTACCGGCGCCTTACTTTCCAACCTGGGCGGCTGGCGAAGGTACGCCACGCCGCTCTCGCCGCGCCCCGATGCCCGCGAGGTACAGCTGCACGTACTTCTCCGCTGAGCGCGACCAAGAGACGTCCTCGGTCATCGCACGGCGCACCAGCCACGCCCAGAGCGAGGGGTGGCGGTACGTCTCCGCCGCTCTGACCACCGCACCGAAGAACTGCCAAGCGTCGTACTCGTCGAACCGGAATCCGTTGCCCGTCCCCGCCACGGGGTCGTAATCCTTGATCGTGTCAGCAAGGCCGCCGGTGGCACGCACCACCGGGATGGTGCCGTAGCGCAAAGCGATCAGCTGCGCGAGACCGCAGGGCTCGAAGCGGGACGGCATCCAAAGCATGTCGGCGCCGGCGTAAACGCGCTGCGCCAGCGCCGCGTCGAACCCGATCGCCGCGGCTACCTGCTTGGGCCGCTCGGCGGCCCAACGGCGGAACATGTCCTCGTAGCGCCGGTCGCCGGCGCCGACCACCACGACCTGCAGGCCGAGATCCAGCAGCGCGGGCATCGCCTGCTCGACGAGATCCAGGCCCTTGACGTCGTAGAACCTCGACACCATCGCGCACAGCGGCCGGTCCGAGTGTGCCAGCTTCAGCTCGCTCCGGAGCTCCGCGCGGTCGAGCGCCTTCGCCTCCGGCGCCAGTGCCGAATAGTGATGCGGGATGTTGGGGTCGTGCTCAGGATCGAAGAGCTCGTAGTCGATTCCATTGATGATCCCGTGCAGCTTGTGTGCATTCACGCGCAGCAGCTCGTCGAGGCCCTCCCCCATCTCCGGCGTCTGGATCTCTTTCGCGTAGCGCTCGCTGACGGTGTTCACGACGTCGGCGAAATGAATCCCTCGCGCAAGGAAGTCGACGACGTCATCGAGCCCCGGGATGCCGGCCCGCATCAGGCCCCAACGCTCCAGGCCGGCGAGCTGCAGCGCTCCGAAACCGAACCTGCCTTGCTCAGCTAGGTTGTGGATGGTCAGCGCGCTCGCGATCTCGCCAATCGGACCGTCCGCGTAGACGCGCTCGATCAGGTTCGGCACGAGCGCCGCGAAGGCGTCGTGCACGTGGATGACGTCGGGCATGAAGTCCAGTGGCACGAGCATCTCCAGCAGCGCACGGCTGAAGTAGACCGACCTCGCGTCGTCGTCACCAAACCCGTAGATGCCATCGCGGTCGTAGAGGGTGGGGCAGTCGACGAAGTAGACGACGATCTCTCCCAAGCGGCCCTCGAAGACGGTGGCGGCGAGCGTTTCCGTGCCGAGCGGAACCTGCAGATCGGTCAGCACAGGCTTGAGTCCGAATCGTGCGATGTCGATCTGGCGGTACCGAGGCATCACGAGCCTGACGTCGTGACCTAGGCGGTGCAGCTCCTTGGAAAGCGCGGCGGTCACGTCCGCGACGCTGCCCGACTTCGCGAACGGCATCAGCTCCGCGGTGGCGATGAGCAGCTTCAACCGGCGGGACTCCTTGACCTCTACCGGCTGCGGGTCGCCCGGGATGCGTAAGCCGAGCGAGCCGTTGGGGGGTACCTGCTCGATGTCGCGGCCCTCTCGACTCACGACTAGCGCGAGCTCCAGCGTGTCCCCCTCTCTCTTCGCAAGGTGCGTGAAGGGGACAGATAGAAAGAAGGGATCGGCGACCTCCCAGTCGGTCTCAGGCTCGGCCTTGGTCTGCGGCTCGACCACACGGGCGACCGTGACCGAGGCTCCTCCCTGGGTCTTGGGCACGACCCGGATGACGTGCGCCGGCTCGAAACCGAGCTCAGCTGCGGCGGCTACCGGGAGCGGCAGGTCCAAATGGCCACCGCCATCAGCCGCCGGCGCGCCCGAGCAATAGATCCAGAACTCGATGTGCTGGGCTTCGAGCTCAGCCGGAGTCCGGGGCGTGTCGATTCGGAAGTACAGGCGCTCGTGGTCGCTGCCGTAGAAGACGCGCTCGACCACTCCCGCCGGCCGGTGAAGGGCGCCGAAGCCGGAGCCGACCAGGTAATAGCCGGCGTGGCTCCACAGCGGGTCCTTGATCGACGTCGGGCTGATGCTGATCGAAGGCACGCCGCGCTCAGGCGTGCTGGCTCGCTCGATGATCGGCTGGAATAGGCGCGCCGGCGGCCGCTGCCCCATGAGCTTGTAGACGTTGCGGAGATGGAGGCGGAACTGGTTGTCCCAGATCGGGTCCATGCCCGAGTCGTGTTTGCGGCTGAACCACCAGAACCAGTCGCTGCCTTCGGTGATCAGGATCTCGCGCCAAGCGAGCGCCGCCTGCTCGGATTCCTTGGGTCTTTGGCGCAGCTGGTCCTCGAGCCAATCGCGAGTCTCCGCCAGCAGGTCCCACGCGATGTTGTGCTCGGGATCGCCGATCCAGGTGTCGAGGCTGGCGCCGATCCAGCTGCCGGTGTGCAGGCGGTGCAGCTGCTGCTGCGCCGGGTGCTCTTGCAGAAAGTCGCTGACGGTGGTGGTGACGATCTCCTGCGACGCCTCGAGCTCCGTGTAGAGGGCATTCAGGAAGTCGTGGCCGTCACGCGGGTAAAACTCCCAGGCGTTCTCGCCATCGAGCGCGATCACCGCCAGGAAATCGCGATCCTCCTGCTGCTCTCGGATCCGGTTGAGGCGCCCGATGAGGTCTCGCGCTGCGTCGATCGATGACATTCGCTGGTAGTCGAACCCGATGACGTTCGACAGGTTGGAATCGCGGAACACCATCGCCACAGAGCGGCCCTCGCGGTCGACGTGGTGCGGCTGATAGAGACGCTCTGGCGACAGGTTGCCTTCAACCGAGCGCGCCAGAACCTCGGCATCGCTGATCATCCAGTCGATCCCCGCCTTGACGGCCAGACCGACCACGCTCTCCCCCACCGCCATCTCAGAGGGCCACATCCCAACCGGCTTGCGGCCGACCAGGCGCTCGAACAACCCCTGGCCGAGCTCGATCTGCCGCTCGGCATCTTCACGGTGCGAGAAGTGGCGCTCGGGCAACGGCAGCTGTGGATTGGCGGTCCTCGCCGAGTCCACGTGGCACAGCAGCGGAAGGATCGGGTGGTAGTACGGGGAGAAGGTCAGCTCTGCCTGGCCGCGGTCCGCGAGCTCGCGGTATTTGGGGATGACGAGCTGCATGATCTCCATCTGGGCCTCGAACAAGGGGTCCTTGTCGGCCTCACTGAAGTCGTGGTCCTTGCGCTTTAGCTCGGCGAGGCGTGGATCGGATTCGGCCCACGCCGGGTCACACCACGCGAGGTTGAACCACACCTGCAGGTCGCGAAGGTCTCCGATCGTGAACTGGGCATCGACAGGCCGCGAGGCCAGCTCGAGGTATCGTGGCGACTGCTGCACCCGCAGCGCCCGCGGAGATTCGCGCATCCAGCGGAGCACGAACTCGCGCTCCTCTCCTGAGAGGTCCTCGGCATTGCGGCGGCTCAGGTTGAGGAACAGGTCGACCGACTCCTTCTTGCCGTAGTCCTCGATTTGAGCCAGCAATGAGGGAACCAGATTGAAGGTCGCCCTCACCTTGGGATACGCGTCGAGCAGCGCCGGCATCTTGTAGTAGTCCTTGGCGGAGCGAAGGCGCACCCAAGGGAGCAGGTACGTGTTCGTGAGGTCGTCCTTGTAATACGGCTGGTGCATGTGCCAGACAAAGGCGACGTGGAGGGGCTTCACTTGTCAATCATCCCAGCGTGGCGGGTCCGCCTGTTTCTACTTGGCCGCGTCGTCAAGTGCGCGGATGAAGTTGACGTAGACACGCTGCTGCTCGCGCAGGATGCCCAACGCGCCCAGCTCCCACCACTCGTCGGGCGTGAAATAGGCGCTCACCTCGGCCTCCGGACCGGACTTGCTGAACCACTGGATGAGGTGGAGGTTGTCAGATTGCAAGAGCCACTTCGCTATCTCAACGAATCGCGGGTCGCCGGTCAGCCTGGCTTTGTTGTAGGCGTGGTGCATCAGGCGGAAGATGCCTTGCTGCGCGTGGTTGCCCAGGAAGAACTCCATGCCTCCCTCGCCAGCCCATGTGGTTCCATACTCGTTGATCGGCACCTCGAAACCACGGTCGCCAAGCTCAGCGATCGACTCTGACGCCAGCAGCATCCTCACCTTTCGACTCTTTAACGCGGCAGCGAGCGCAGGCACGAAGGTGAAGATTCCGGTGTTGGCATGGTGATGCTCGCCGAACGTTTCGAAGTCCCATCCCAGAGTGACCACGTCGCCCCACGTCTCGCGAATCCAGCCGGCATATCGCTCAGGGGTCAGCGGAAACTCGGACCAGCCGCGGTTGGAGAACCGGTAGCCGACGTCGTCCGACAGGTCGCGATGACGGCACAGCAGAGCCATTCGCTGGAGCGGATAGCGATAGACGTGGGTTGGCTCACGCCACCCCATCTGCCAGGGCCTGCCCTCCATGAAGGCGCCGGTGAAGCCGCACTGCTGGAGCGCGAAGTAGACGTCGTTCGACATGAACATCTCGGTCGTGTCGGTCACCGTCACCGGCTTTTGAAACAGCTCCTCGAGGCGCTTGCGCGCCCCGACCATCGCCTCCTTGAAAGCCAGGATGTCGAAGTAGAACAGCCACGAGTGGTACGGCTCTACGCAAACCACCTCGACGTTCGGGCTGGCGCACAGCTGCTGAAATGAATCGAGCACCTTCGGCCCCCACGCCTCGGCCTGGAGCAGGAATGAATTGCTGAAGCCGATCGACATCTTCCAACCACGCTTGGTCAGGTCGCGGAACATCTTGGTGGCGGGGATATATGAAAACTTCGCCACCTGTTCGAAATAGCGCTTGTTCATGGGCTCGTCGAACACGAGGTCGGGCACGGCCTCCGCCGACGTCTTTGGAGGGATGACCTGCGCCGGCAGCTTCAGCCTTTGTGGCTGATGCACGACCGTATAGACGACGAGGTTCTCAGCCACGCGTGGCTGCCGCCTTGCGCGGCGGCCGCCGCGGGGGCCTCGCCGACCCTGGTATAGCCGCCGGCAGCCTTACCGCCTGCTGCGCCGCCGCGATGTCCACCTTGAGCAGAAGCTCGTCGATCACCTTCTCCCACGTGTACTGCCGCGCCGTGACCCGGCCGCGCCGGCGCATCGACGCCGCCAGCTGCAGCCGCTGCTTCAGCAGGGTGAGGCCCGTCACCAGCTCGATCGGGTCGTCGGTCTCCATGACCAGGGCATTTCGATACGAGTGTGCGTAATCCTCGCCGGTCGAGCCGGTCACCGCGAGCCCGCCGGCCGCCATCACCTCGAGGCCAACCAGACCGAACGGTTCGTGGCCCGAGTTCGCGAGCACCGCGTCGCCGGCGGTGTAGATGACCCCGAGCACATCGTCGGAGACGAAGCTCGTGAGGTTGACCATGTCGGCGTCCGGGTTGTCACGAAGGATGGTCGCCAGACCGGCGGGGTCTCCCGGAGCTTTCACGCTGACCAGGGTCAAGCCCTGGTGCTCGGCGTGCGATAGGACCTGGCCGCCGTGCGGCTCGCGCCCACCGCGGATCACCAACTTCACGCGCGCGCCGTGACGCTTGAGATAGCCGGCGGCGGACACCGCCATCAGCCATCGCTTGTCGGGATCGAAGCGGCCGATCTTGAAACACAGGTGGTCGGCCGCCGCGGCGGACCGGATCTCGGCAACCATCGCTGGGTCTGCGTCCTGGATCGAAGAGCGTGGGATGCCGTTGGGAATGACCATCGGGTTCTGGCCCAACTCCCACATTTTGAATTTCATGTAGCGGCTGACCGTGGTCATCGTCGTGGCGAAGGCCAGCGCACCCCAGTTGATGCGCTCGAACCCAAAGGTGTTATTGGCGTTCCACAACATGACGACCCGGTCACGAAGGCTGCGGTAGTACAGCGAGTCGGAGATGAGGTTCATCGACGCGGCCGTGTGCCACTCCTCGCCCAGCACGACGACATTGCGACCGGAGGCGACCGCCGGAGCGATCACAAGGTTGACGAGGCTCAGGGGCAGGCTCGAGTTCCAATCGCGGACCTTCTCGTCCTCGCCGTCGTACACGCCGCCGGGGTGGCGCTTCGATATCCACTGGCACCACCGGTGGTAGTGAAGGCGCCCGGCTTCGTGAGTCTCTTCGCCAGGAAGGTCCGGGTCGCCACAGAAGAACAGGTGGGTGTCGTAGCCCAGCTGCGCCAGCGTGCGCGCAAGACCTTTGACGCGGACTCCGAGCCCGCCGGCCTGGCTGTACTCATCGGGACCTTCGAAGCTGAGAATCACAAAGGCGGTCGTCGGCGGCGCGAAGTTCACTTGCCTGCTCGCATAGCCTTGAGCGCCGCCGCATGCAGCTCGGCGCTGGGCGAGCACAGCAATGTGGTACGCGTTTCGAGGTTGCACGCGAGACCGCTCAAGGATTGGCCGTTCGCATCGGTGGCCGTGCCTCCTGCTTCGGCGAGGATCAGCACACTCGCGCTCATGTCGAAGACTCGCATCGGAATCGGGGCGCAGAACACGTCGAAGGCGCCAGCGGCCGTATGTGCGATCGAGAGCGCCATCGATCCGAGGATGCGAACCTTGCTCGAGCTCATGACTAGGCCTTGCGCCGCCACCAGGGAGCGCGGATTGCTCTCGAGCGCGATTAGCCGGATGCGGGCGCGGTCCTCGGGAGGCTGGACTTCGATCGGCTCACCGTCCCGCCACGCCCCCTGCTTGCGGATCGCCTTCCATTCCTCGCCATTGACCAGATTCAGGACGTAGCCGGCGACGGTGTCGGCCACCGTCGGCCCGTCAAGGAGCGTGAGCATGAGTCCAAAGAACGGAAGACCCTGCTTGGCATTGAGGCTGCCGTCTACGGGGTCGACGAGGATGAGGGGGAAGTCGGCGCCGAAGCTTCGCAGTCCAATCTCCTCCGAGAGAACCGAGAATCGCTCTGCGTCATCCGCCACCCCCTCGAAGTGGCCGAGCACGACGGCCTCCGCGGCGCGATCTAGCTCCATCGTCCTGTCGCCGCCGGCGCCGACCGTGAGCTGCACGCGCCCGGCCTCAGTACCCGCCAGCGGTAAGACGGTCTCGCGCACGGACGCGCCGATGCGCTGAAAGAGCGCGAGCCAGTCGGCTGGGCTCAGTGCGACCGGCGAAAGCCGAAAGCGACCGCCGACGTCTCAGGCAAGGTCGGCGCCGCCCGAGAACTGTGGGTCCATCTTCCGGCGACGGCGGCGGCGGCGCTCAACCACGATCGTGGTGAGGAACGGCTGCTGCATCGCCCACACCCGCTCGATCAGCTGGGGGATCGGAATGCTGTGCGGCGCCTTGATTCCCAGCATCACGAGCCGCTCGGCCGCGGAGTCGGTCAGCTCGGTCTTGTCGTGCAAATTCAATTGCTCGAGGGTCTCCAAGATGTCGTCGAGCCGGCGCAGGACCTGGCGCCGCTCCTGATCTTCCCGCTGGAGCATCGCGAACAGCTTACTTGCTGGCGGCGGCGGTGAGGGCGACGCTCACCTCCGCCGGGCGTTCGAACTGCAGCCAGTGGCCGGCGCCCTCCAGGACCTCCAGCCGGTATTCGCCCTCAACCTGCTGCGCGGTGGCCAGGGCCGCGCTGCGCCCGAGGGCGGGATCCTGGTCGCCCCAGAGCAGGACGGTCGGCATCGTGATCGGCCCGACGCGAATCGGGAATTCCCATGCACCGCCACCCGCGACCAGGTTGGCGCGGTAATAGTTGAGCGCCGCGGTCAGGCGGCCGGGCCGGCTGACCGACCGGGTGAAGTGGTCGACCAGGCTGCGAGGGACCGCGTCCGGGTTGGGCCCAAGCGAAAACATGGAACGGAGCCTGCGGTAGTCGTCTTCGGCGAGCACCTGCTCGGCCTTGCCTTCCATGAGGAAAAGGCCGACGTAGCGCGAGCGCTCCTGCTGGTCCTTGTCTCCGCGGCTCGCGGCTGCGAGGGCGGCTGGATGCGGCACGGAAAGCGCTGTCAGGGTTTTCGTCATCTCCGGATGCCTGCCTGCGAAATACCAAGCGACCATCGCCCCCCAGTCGTGGCCGGCGACATGCGCTGCGGTTCTTCCGAATGAGGTGATGATGAAACGAACGTCGTCGGCGAGGTGATCGATCGAATAGCTCTCGACACCTTCGGGCGCGTCGCTAAGTCCGTAACCACGGAGGTCGGGCGCGACGGCGAGAAAACCGGCACGTGCCAGCGCGTCGACCTGCCTCGACCAGGATTCAGCGCCTTCTGGAAAGCCGTGGAGGAGGATGACCATGTCTCCGGCAGCGGGCCCATCGACCATCGTGCGAAAGCGCAGGCCATTGGCCTTGACCATGTGCTGGCTCGCCGTCATTTGATTTCTTTCAGGAAGTTCGCTGCGACGTCCAAGGCCTGGTCCAGCACTTTAAGCAGGCCATGGCCCTGGCCCTCGAAGATCTCGAGCCTCGCGTTAGGAATTGTCTTCACCCATTTCTTCAGCAGGTCGATACGGGCGAACGGATCGCGGTCACCGCTGAGGAAAAGGGTCGGACAGTGGATCGATGAGAAGTGATCGGTCCGCAGCTGGTCGATGAACCCCGGGCGGTGGAGTGGATAAGAGAAGAGGATCAGCCCTCCGAAGTCCGCCTCGATCGCCGCCATGCTCGCGACGCGGCCTCCAAACGACTGGCCGCCGCCGATCACCTCGTGCCCACGGCCCGACGCCTTGATGAAGACGGGAACGGCGCGCTCGGCGCCCCCGCGAGGGAGGTCAACGGCCGTCGCATCGATGCCGCGACGCTTGAAACCGACCACGTAAGGCTTCATCGACGCCGCGTCGCCCGAGGCGCCGTGACCGAGGACGACTCTCATTGAGGAAAAGGGCTTAGTTGAGTTGCGCGGTGCGTTGCTGAGCCAACCATTCGCGCGAAATCTTGACCTCGACACGACTTATGCACACGGCACACCAGATAATTTCACAGCGCTCGCATGCGATGTGTTGATGGTCTTGCGAGAGGTCCAGGTGCATCGTGAAAGTGCCGCACTCGAAGCATTTCACCGGACACTTCATAAAAAAAATCTTATCAACCCCTTGACGTACGCGTGACATTCCGGTATCTAAACAACTTGTATGGCGTTGCGACACGTGGTTGCCACCACAGAGGCGACAAGTGCGCGACCCATTTCGCACAACCGCCAATGTCACGGAGACCTCATCGATGAGGCTCTGCGGCAAACCCCGAAGGGTTTCAGTGATGGAACTTTTCGGGTCGTAAAAATAGCGAAGAGGAGGTAATGCATGATGGCTGCTAAGAAGAAGGCTGCAAAGAAGCCGGCTGCCAAGAAGGCCGCCAAGAAGTCCGCGAAGAAGAAGTAGTAACAACTTCTTTTTTCGTTTTGTAGTTCGTGCGAGCCGGGGTTCTGTGGAGCCCCGGCTCTCCTCTTTCGATGAGTCGTCGAAGCGCGCGAGCTTCTCGCAAATCTTCAGATCAATAGAAGGAGATGATAAAAATGGCAGCCAAGAAGAAGGTCAAGAAAGCAGTGAAGAAGGCCGTAAAGAAGGTCAAGAAGGCCGCGAAGAAGAAGTAGTGGTCAGGGTCGGGGCGAAAGCCCCGGCCTTCTTTTTCTCCCTCTCCCTTGAGGCAGGAATCCAGCCGGGGAGCTGGCGTTGACCAACACCACCGCCTCCACCACATATAAGAAGGAGGCTTGACTTACGAACATATGTTCGATAGCCTTTCAACTACCTCCTCTTCCCCTGCGTCTTCACCCGGAGGTTCAAAAAGATGCAGGACTCCCAACTCGACGATGCCATCAGCGCGATCCGGGTTCGCTTCGGCAGCCAGGCGCTGACGAGAGCGGCGGAGCTGCCGCCCCCGCAGCCTTGGTCGAGTGGCACTGCACTCGACCGCCTGACCGGAATTGGAGGTTTGCCCCGCGGCCGGCTCACACTCCTGACCGGCTGCGGAACCTGCGGCAAGCACACGCTCGCCCTGGCGCTGCTCGCGAGCGCCTCGCACGAGTTCGCCCACACAGTCGTGATCGACAACCGAATTGGATTCGACCCGTGGCCGCTGCTCGCGTTTGATCCCGACCTGCGCTCGCTCACAGTGGTTCGCCTGCAATCGGACCACGCGGGTGAGGCGGCGACTGCGCTGGCCAAGGCCGGGGCCGGCTTCATCCTTCTAATGGGCGAGATCCCGGAGTCGTGGCTCGGGCCACTGGAAACGGGAGCGAATCGTTCGGGGACTGTGCTGATCGGTGTGGTCGAAGCGCCGGGCCGTGCGTTCACACATGCCTCGAGCCTGAGCCTCGGCTTCTCGCGGGCGGAATGGATCATCGAGCGGGGCCAGCTGGTGGGACTGCGCACAGTTGCGCGCTGCCTCAAGAATCGGGTGGCGCCTCCCGTCGGAGAATCCGAGCTCGAGATCCGCTATCCCCAAGGGGCCGAGCTCTTCCTCCAGCACCGTGTTTCGGAAACGCAGCTTCAACCCGCGGAGCTGGAATGCGAATCTGCTGTGGTCTGACCGGGAACCTCGAGCTCGCCCAACGACGGGACCTCTATGGGAGGCCGGTCGTCGTAGGCGCGTGGGAGGAGGAAGAACGTGTCGTCGCCGCCTCCGATGAGGCGTTGCCGTTTGGCGTGGTGCCGGGGATGCCCCTGCGCCAGGCGGAGCACCTCTGCCCGCAAGCGACGTTTGTTCTTCCCAACCCGAAAGCGGCCATGCAGCTGCGCGAGTTGATCTCTGCCGCGCTCTACGACCTCGCCCCCGTCGTCGAGGTTCGAGTCGAAGGCCTCGCGTGGTTGGACGTGAGCGGCGTGCCGAAGCCTGGCGAATCGATCCGCGAGACACGGCGCCGGCTACGCGCTGCGATCGGCCGTGAGCCGAGGCTCGGTCTTGCTCCAGGTCCTTTCTCATCACGGCTCGCCGCCGCACGCGCACGGCCCGGGCGCTTGATGCGCATCGAGGATGCCCGCGAGTTCCTCGCGCCGCTGTCACCGCACGAGCTGCCACTCGATGAGGAGCAGCTCGAGCGCCTGGACCTGCTCGGCCTGCGCACGCTGCGCGCCGTGGCGGCGCTCGGTCAACGTGAGCTGGAGAGCCAGCTCGGACGCGCCGGCAGGCACGCGGTCCTGCTCGCGCGAGGCCTCGAGCCCGACCTGCTCATCCCCTGGATCCCACCCATGTTCACCAGCACGCGCCGCCAGTTCGAGCCGGCGGTCGAGGACCGCGAAGCTTTGCTCTTCGTCGCCCGCGCGCTTTGCGGCGACCTTGCTGCCGAGCTCGGCCTGCGTGGCGCGGGCGCCAAGCAGGTGCGGGTGCGACTCGTGTTCGAATCAGGCAGCCCGGAAGAGCGCGACTCCCTGGTGCGCCACCCGCTCAGCAGCGCGTCGGAGCTCTTCGGACTCATCGGCTCGTGGATCAAGGAGTGGCAGCCGCACGCTCCGATCACCGAGCTGTGGGTCGAGCTGCCGATCCTCGAGGGCGCGGGCCGCCGGCAGCTGCGGTTGTGGGCGGGCGGTGATGGCACCAGCGAAGAGGTGATCGCCGCGCTCGAGCGGCTGCAAGAACGCTATGGCGACGAGGTGGTTCACCAGCCGAGGCCGGCGCTGCTCTCCTCCCCCCTCCCCACTCGCCGGTTCGCATGACCCGCTTGCTGTCGCCGCCCGCGGTGGTCGAGATGACGTTGAATGCCGATGGCACGCCCGGGTTCATCACGGGGGAGCTCAGCGGCTCAATCGACCCGATCGCACGTTGGAAGGTCGAGACGGAGTGGTGGAACCAGCCCGTCATCCGCGAGTACTGGAAGGCACTGCTCAACAACACGCTTCTGTGCGAGCTGTACCACGACCTCAGCAGCGACGAGTGGTTCGTGGAGCGGGTCTATGACTGAAAGGTCAGAAGGGGAGCGCCACCAGGTCTGGGTCTTGCCGCGCCACCCTCGCCTCGGGCGCGAACATCGCCTCGCGGCTCCAATGCCGGAGCGGGGTGTTCTTGTCGAGCAGCAGCGGGAACGTGGCCAGAAATTCGTCGAAGTCCAATATCTCCGGCCGCGCCGCCACCGCGTGGCCGACCAGCCTCACCCAGAACCTGGTCACGGTGTCGTGGTAGAGCGGGCCGTGGCTGTTGGGCTGCGCGAAGTTGCGAATGCCGGCCGTCACCACTGCCTCAGCGGCTTCAACGCCTTGCCTGACGGCGAGCCACGCCAGGCGTACGTGGTCGCGGTGGCGGAACTCGGAGTTGGCCAGGGTAGGCCAAAGAAGGCGCGCAGAAACTCATCGTCGGGGAGCAAAGGGGAAATCCTCCAGAAAAAGAATTGACCCCGCTGGTTCGCTTCGCTGGCTCCGGCATCTGTCTTGCGACTGGTGCCAGATCCCTCGCACGTTTCCTTCGGGGCCGCCACCAACGTAGGCCCCCTATGAATAGATGGCAATCCCCAAAATTCGTCGCCAGGCTACCTCGGGTAGCCCACGCATGAATCCTTACGTCGAGCTGCACTGCCACTCCAACTTTTCCTTCCTTGACGGTGGCTCACATCCCGCCGAGCTTGCCTTCCAGGCAGCCGAGCTCGGCATGTCCGCGCTCGCGATCACCGACCGTGGCGGCGTGTATGGCGCTGTCAGATTTCTCCAGGCATGTCGCAAGGTCGGGGTCAAGCCACTCATCGGCGCCACGCTCGAGGTCGACGGCCAGGACGTCGTTCTGCTCGCTCGCAACCTGCATGGTTACTCCAATCTCTGCCGCCTGCTAAGCCTCGCGCACGCCGACCAGCCGAAGGGCGAGGCGCGCACCACCCTCGCCACCGTCACCGAGCACCGCGGCGACCTCTTCTACCTCAGCGCCACCGACGAGGAGAGGCGCTTTCGTGGGCTGCAGGAAGGCCTTGGCCGCGAAAATGTTTTCAGCGAGCTGCATCACCACCTTCAGCCCGAAGACCACTGGGTGCTGGAAGGTCGGGCGGAGATGGCAAGGCGCTGCCGGGCTCCGGTCGTGGCGACCAACCAGGTTCACTATCACGTTCCTGAACGAAGGCGGCTGCACGACGTGATGGTCGCGATCCGCCATCGCGCGACCCTCGATGAGGCGCGCCCTCACCTGTTCCCCAATGCCGAGCATCACCTGAAGAGCGGCGAGGCGATGCGCCCTCTTTTCAAAGGCCATGCGGAAGCGCTCGCCAATCCCTGGGAGATCGCACAGCAATGCGAGGTCGATCTCGATTTCCGCAAGGTGCGCTTTCCCGGCTATCCCGTGCCGTCGGGTGAGACGCCTTTCTCATTCCTCTACAAGCTGTGCTTCGAGGGCATGCGCGACCGCTACCGCCCGATCACCCCTGACGCAGCCAAGCGTCTCCAGCGCGAGCTCGAGGTGATCGAGAAAACGGGGCTGGCCGAGTTCTTCCTCATCAACTGGGACCTCATGCGCTTCGCCCGCGAGCATGGCGTGCCGGGCCAGGGCCGGGGCTCCGCGGCCGACTCGATCGTCGCCTACGTGCTCGGCATCACCCGCGTTGATCCCATCGAGCACAACCTGCTGTTCGAGCGCTTCCTGCACGAAGAGATGACGAGCATGCCCGACATCGACATCGACTTCTCGACTGAGCACCGCGAACAGGTGATCCAGTACATCTACGAGAAGTACGGGTGGGAGCGGACCGGGATGGTGTGCAACGTCGTCACCTTTCAGCCGCGGATGGCGATCCGGCAGGTCGGCAAGGCGCTGGGCTTCTCGAACGAGCTGCTCGACCGGCTCGCCAAAGGCGTCGATCGATGGTTCACCGAAGAGGTCGAGGACTCGATGACCGGCGCGGTGCCGCCACCGGAGATGCGCCCGAAGAGCTGGCAGCAGTTCCTGGAGCTGTGCCGCGAGGTGATCGATTTTCCTCGCCACCTTTCGATCCACAACGGCGGCATGCTGGTCACGGGAGAGCCGCTCGTCGACATCGTGCCGGTCGAGCCGGCGACGATGGAGGGCCGGCGAGTCATCCAGTTCAACAAGGACGACGTCGAAGACCTGGGCTTGATCAAGATGGATATGCTCGGGCTGCGCACGCTGTCGGTCGTCGCCGAGGCGCTGGAGCTGATCAAGGACAGGGAGGGCCTGCGGCCTGACCTCGACCAGCTCGCGCTCAACGACCCGAAGGTGTTCGAGATGTGCAGCGCCGCGGACACCATCGGGGTTTTCCAGATCGAGTCGCGCGCGCAGATGCAGACGCTTCCCCGCACACGGCCCAACAGCTTCAACGACCTGGTGGTCGAGGTCGCGATCATCCGGCCAGGGCCGATCCAGGGCAATGCTGTCCACCCCTACATCAACCGGAAGCAGGGTCGCGAACCGGTCACCTATCCGCATCCGCTGCTGGAGCGGGTGCTCAAGGACACTCTTGGGGTGATCCTGTACCAGGAACAGATCATCGAGATCGCGATGACCGTCGGCGGCATGACGCCGAGCGGGGCGGATGGCTTCCGGAGAGCGATGACCCGACATCTCAACCACGTCGAGATGTCATCGCTCGAGGGCGGGTTCATCGATGGGTGCCTGGCCAATGGGGTTACCCGTGAGGTCGCTGACCAGCTGTTCGCGGCGGTGCAGGGCTTCGCCGTGTACGGGTTCTGCCGCTCGCATGCCGCCGCGTTTGCCCGCACTGCTTACGAAACGGCGTGGCTCAAGCTCAATCACCCTGTCGAGTTCGGCTGCGGTCTGCTCAACAACCAGCCGATGGGGTTCTACCACCCGAGCGTGCTGGTCGAGGACTTGAAACGCCATGGCGTCAAGGTGCTGCCGGTGGATGTGAACCGTTCTGACGTCCGCTGCCTACCCGAGCCAATCAAAATGGCCGCCGGCCCCATCGCGGGGTCCACGCTCCTCCCGGCAGGTTCCCACCCCCAACCTGCACGCCATGACCGTACGTATGGCGATTTCGAAACCGTTGGAACCCAGCCGGTTAAGGCCGAGCATGCGATGCGTGTCGGTTTCAACTACGTGCGAGACCTTGGCGAGGACGGACGCAAGGCGATCGTCGCAGAGCGCGAGCGCGGCGGGTACAGGTCCTTCGACGACTTCATCGACCGCCTCCGTGGCGGCCCCATCGGCCCCCTCGCGGTGCGCAACCTCGTGATGGTCGGCGCTTTCGACGCGCTCGGCCAACCCAGGCGCGAGCTCCTGTGGGGCTGGCAGGAGCGATGGCATGGCCGCGGCCTGAGGCGCGGCATCCAGTCCCAATCGGAGCTGCGGCTGAACGGCACAGCCCCCGACCTCCCGGCCCTCGACGAGTTCGACGTCAACCAGCTCGAGTACCGCATCTCCGATCTCTCGACCGGCCACCACCTGATCCACTTCTGTCGCGACCGCCTGGCCGACCTCGGCGCCCTGGAGAGCACCCAGCTCCCCGCCATCCCGAACGGGCGGACCGTGCGGGTCGCTGGCCTGGTGATCACACGCCAGGCCCCCTCGACGGCCAAGAAGATTCGCTTCTTCACGCTGGAGGACGAGTTCGGGCAGGTGAACGTGACCATCAAGCCCGATGTCTTCGACCGCTACCGCCAGGTCGCGAACCGCAAGCCAATCCTGGTTATCGACGGCGTGATGCAAAGACAAGACGGTGTCTGGTCAGTTCTGGCCTCCCACATCCAGGCCCTCGAAGGGGTGCCGCGGCCCAGCCAGCGCTCCCACGACTACCGCTGAAAACACCCCGCTGCTTACTTTCTGTAGCCAGCGCGGGTGCTTTTAAGCCAAGCTATGTCGGGTCCGCATCAACAACGCGGCAACCCACAGAGGAAAGACCCATGTCAATCGGCCGAGAAATCGAAGACATCGCGCGCGATCTCATCAAGCATCAGCACGACCACCCGCCGGTTCGCGACCTCAACCGCGAGACCGAGCGAAGGCTGACGCTCGCCGACCGCATAGCGATGGACTTCACCCGGCTGGTGGGCAGCTGGGTCTTCGTCCTTGCCCAGCTTGCCTTGATGCTGGTGTGGGTCGTGCTCAACGCACTCAGCCTCATCAGGCACTGGGACCCCTATCCCTTCCAGTTCCTCAACTTCGTCCTCACCTTCGAGATCGCAGCGTGGCTCTTACTGGTGCTTATGGCGTTTAACCGTCAGGCCGATCGCGACCGCCTACGCGCGCAGCACGAGTACGAGCTCAACGTCAAAGCCGAAGAGGAGCTCAAGGCCCTGATGAACCACCTGATGCACCAGGACGAGATCCTGCTTCAGATCGTCAACCGCCTCGACCGCAGCGATCGCGAGATAAAGCGCGTGGCCCGACTGTTGGAAAACGCGCAGGAAGCCCGCAGCGAAACCAAGCCAGAGACCCCCAGGCCCAGCGGCCCCGAGCGCCCGATGGGCGTCCCCGCCCCCTAAAAACCCGGGGAGACCTTGTAGACCGAGTACTCGCCGTTGGTGTACACGCGGGTGCCGTTCTCATTCCAGTACGCGATGTTCGCGTTTCGAGGTTCCGCCAGCTCCTGTGGGCCGATGAGCACATAGCTGATCCCGTACTTGTCGACCAGGTCGGGCGTCGCCTGGGCGCCCTGCAGAATCAGGATCTGGTCGGCGCCTTTCTGGACGTAGTCGGCGAGCCCGTATGTCCAGAGCCAGCCCGGGTATCCCACCAAGATCCGGCGGCCCGACAAGGTGGGGATGGGATTGTTGTGCTCATCAGCCACAGCAAACACAGCATCAGGGCTCGTGTTCAGACGCACCCAGTCCGCCACCTGCAGCCCTTTCGCGTCAACGAACTGGTAGGAGCTGACTGTCGGATCCAAGGATCGCGCCAGATCGAGCGCGCCAGACAAGCCCAGAAGGACCAACAGCACCGAGGCCAATACCGCAGCTGCTGGTCCGCGCTTGAACAACCCCGCGAGCAGCCCTCCCACCATGACGCTACCCAGGAGCGCCCAGAAGATGAAGAACTTGGTGTTGTCCCAGTCCCAGGGCTGCAGCACGATGACGTTGGGGACGAGGAACCACAGCCACATCGGCGCAAACCACTTCCCAAAGCGGGTCGGAAACCAGCGCTGGGCGAAATGGGCGGCGATGAGAAGAGGGATGAACACAGAGGTGTTCTTGATCCAGAACCAGGGCCAGAAGTCGCCGCCCGTCAGCCACCCCATCTCGATGCAGTAGCCGCCGATGCTTGGCCCCTGGCCGCACAGGCTGTTGTTGGCTGGCGGCAGCATCCACAAGACCAGTGGCACGCCGATGGCGAGCGCGGGGACGAAGAATGCGAGCCACCCGCGCCGGCGCTTGAAAATCGCCCAGAAGACCGCCAACGCAACGACGGTGCCGTAGGCGTGGACGTGGAAGACGGGCATCGCGCCCGCAACCACTCCGGCGAACAGGAACGTCCGCCAACCCAACCCCTCACGCACCGCCATCCACAGCAGCACGAGCACGATGAGCGCGAGGCTGAAGCCGAAGAGAGTCGAGCGCTGCGGTACGAGATACGCGAGCACCGGGTTCAGCCATTGGTAGTTGAGGTCGCGGTTCAACGTGTACTCGCGCGGCAGATGGAGGAGCGTCCCGAGACCACCGTGCTGAATGTCGGAGACCAGATAGATGAATCCAAGGCCGCCGCTCAGGAGGAAGACAAAGACGGCGATGGCGGCAGCAGCGCGACCCCCCGCAAACCGCTGGGCCGCCAGATAGAGCACGGCAGGAAGGGCAAGGCCCAGCAGGCCGCTGGTCAAGACCAACGACGAGGTGAGGCTGGTGCCGAACGGCACCAGGGTGGCCGCGAGGAAATCGATCATGAACGGGTAGCCGAGGTGGTTGCCCGGGTCGATAGAAAACTGCGGCGGGAAGTTGTGGCCGTACGCGAACGAGCCCGCAAATGACAGGTGCGCGGCCCAATCGCCCCAGATGTTGACGTAGCCCGCCCAGAGTCCGTCGGCCTTGTACACATAGGCCTGGCTCAAGAAATGCAGCGCCCAGGCGCCACAAACGAGGACGACAGCGGCCAGCGGCCACGGGTGGCCGTCGCTGCGTGGCGATCGCCACCAACGAGCTACTGCATCGGCGAAGTCAGGTGCGAGGCGGTCGCGCGCGGAGATCATTGCGCCGGCGCCTGCGACGAGAGCGACGGCCAAACCAATCACGACGGTGACCACCGTCACGTCGCGGACCACCATTGAAACGATGAAGCCGGCGGCGGCCACCGCCATCGCACCGATCACCGTGCCGTAGGCGAACCGCTCCTCGAGCACCAGATCGGCTCCGCATAGATACGTGATCCCAAAACCCGCGACGACGCAGCCGACAAGCACGATCGCGGCCGGCCCGATGAGCAGGAACGGAAGTCCAAGCAACACCAGCACCGCGGTCGCCGCCACCAGTAGGACGATCGGCCTCTCGCCCGGGAGCGCGGGGGCTGTGGCGACTGTGTCCGCGCCCATCACTGCCAGCACCACAACGCGGGGCTCACCGGTGCAGCCGGGTTGGGGGGGCAGTGCTCCAACCAGATCTTCGGGCCCCAGATCGGAGTGCCCGGAGAAAGGTACAGGGCAGAGTTCGAGATGGGCAGCGCGGTCCACACCGGATAGAAGTAAAGGAAGAACGCCACTGCCACGGCGAGATGTCCAATCAGGATCTTCTTACCCGCTTGCGGCACCCGTTCGGCCAGCTGGGCGAGCACGAACGCCAGCGCCAGGATCATGAAGATCAGCCCGCCGAACATGTGGTACAGGAAAATCACTCGGGTGATCTGGGACCAGGGCAGGTACTGCGTGATGAAGCCGAGCAGGATCAGCGCGGCTGGGAAGCTCTTGTGCCGGACGATGAAATACGGGAGCGACAGCACGCAAGGCAGGCTCGTCCACCAGATCCATGGATTGCCAAGGTTCGACATCCATGCGACCAACGGCTGCCCGGTCCACTGGTCAGTCCCGAGGCCCGTGTACTCCGCGTAGTAAAGAACCGGGCGCGACAGGAAGGGCCACGACCACCATGGCGAGCCGTACGGATGGGTCGCCGTCAAGGTCGCGTGGTAGAGGTATGACTCGTAGTTGTAGTCGCCGATATCGCCCAGCACCATCCATGGATGCGTGAACAGCTGGTCCCAGTGAGTGGCGAACTGCCCTCGCTCGAAGAATGGAATCCAGCTGGCGACGTATATGAGGACGGGGATATCGAGGAAAGCCAGGATGGCAACGGCTAGGTAAAGGCGTGAGGGGGCCCCGCCAGGGACGACATGCTCGTCCGGTGTGCGCCGAAAGCCGTGCCAGAGGGCGCGAGCGATGAGCAGAAAGATCATGGAGGCCGCTGCGGCCAGCACTATCCACTTGGAGGCGATGCCGACACCGAGCACCAACCCGACCGCAACCAGCGATATCAACGACGAACGCGGGGTACGGCTCTGGATATGGACCAGAAACAGGAAGTAAGCCAGAAGGATGAAGAAGATCGGAAAGATGTCGATCATGCCGATGCGAGATTGGACGAAGAACATGCCGTCGAAACAGACGAACGTTGCAGCTGCAATCGCGAAGAGGCGGTTCGGCCATAGGCGCCGCGCGAATAGATACATCATCGGGATGCACAGAATTCCGAAGATGCAGGCTGCTATCCGCCACCCGAATGTGTTGAAACCAAGGTCGATGTAGTCGCCCTTGGCGCCCTCGAAGTGCGCCCGGTACCAGCCATAACCCCACTCGCCCGCTGCGATGAACATCTTGCCCAGAGGCGGTTCGGGATCGAAGTAGTTGAAGCGGCAATCGGTCGTTGACGGCCGGCACAGCTCGATGCCCTTGATGTCGTCGTACGCGTCGACTGGAAAGTAGACCTCGTCGAAAACCTGGCCGTTGCTCGGCGACAGGTTGCCATTCGCGTCGGGGTAGCCCCGATTGAAGGGATAGGCCAGCCCGCATAAGGTCCCCGGATCGCCCTTGGCATCGATCGGCGTGTTCGAAACGCAGTTGGTGATGAACGGACCTTGAAACGGGTGCAGGACAAAGTCGGGCATGATCGGGCTGTAGAAGCGAAGAACGAACGCGACCACGGTGAGTGCCAGGAGCGCGATCGCGTCCCAGCGGTCGAAGTGCCGGCGAACTACCGCGTCGGCCCGCGGCTCAATCACCTCCGCCGTTTGCGACGCCTTCCCCCACCCTGGTTCTGGCCCAGGCGATCCGGCAGCCGAGAGCTGATCTCCCATGACAAGGCATCGGCGTCTTTCAGCGGGAGGGCGATCATGTCGTCGTAGGCGACACGGCCGCCGAGCGTCTTCTTGATCGCGGCAAGCTCGGAATCGTCGCTGCGCAGCCTGACGAAGAGGGCCGGCTTGTCCATCAGCGCCCTCATCATCGGCGCGACCATCCGCTTTCTCTTGTCCAGGAACGCAAGACTGAGAGGCTGCACCTTGACGCTTCGAATGCTCTCATACGGGATGACCACGCTCGAGCGCAGGGCGGAGACCTTGAACCCTTCATCCAACGGCTCTGCGAAGCTCCGGTACTTGTAAAAGAGGAATGCACACCCGAGGAGCAGGCCGGCTGGGATGTAAAGGGCCCAGATCAGGTTCGCGGTCGACGTGAGCTGGCCTTTGAAGAGCAAAAGGGCGGTCATGCCGACGCCGACCGCCACCAGGAAGCCCGCGAAAAAGCGTTGCTGGCGCCACAGCTGGTCGGCATAGAGGATCGGCTGCCTGGAGGTGACCGGCTGGGCCTGGGCGGAGGTCTCGGTTGTGCTCACGGCGCTACTGATTATCGGGTAGCGACCATGCTCGGCTCCGTTCGACCGCTCGGCGCCATTCGGCCTGGAGGCTGTCGGCCTGGTCGCGAGACATATTCGGCTCGAACTCGCGGTCGAGCTTCCAGAGCCCGGCCAGATCGTCATCTTTCCAGAGCCCGGCCCCCAGCCCGGCCAGGAAGGCCGCACCCAGCGCCGTCGTTTCCGTCTGGCGCGGGCGCCTCACCGGGATGCCGAGAAGATCGGCCTGGAACTGACACAGGACGTCCATGACCACCGCACCGCCATCGACCCGCAGCTGGCGCAGCGGCTCGCCGGCATCCTGCTCCATCGCCTCGACGACGTCACGTGTCTGATACGCCATCGCTTCGACCGCCGCCCGCACGATCTGCGCGCGCCCACTGCCCTGCGTCAGGCCAACGATGGTGCCGCGCGCGTAAGCGTCCCAGTGCGGCGCGCCGAGTCCGGCGAAGGCAGGCACCAAGAAGACCCCGCCGCTGTCGGAAATTGAGGCCGCCAGCGGGCCGGCCTCCGAAGCGCTGTCGATGATGCGCAGGCCGTCCCGCAGCCATTGCAGCGCGGCGCCGGTGATGAAGATTGCGCCTTCGAGCGCATAGCTGAGCACGCCGGCGCGCCGCCACGCCACGGTGGTCAGCATCCCCGTTCTCGATGGCACCCGCTGCACTCCGGTTTGCATCAACACGAACGAACCGGTCCCATACGTGTTCTTCGCCATGCCGACCGTCGTGCACGCCTGGCCGAAAAGGGCGGCTTGCTGGTCGCCGGCGATGCCGCTGATCGGCGCGTCGATGCCGAGGAACGCTGCCGGATCGCTGCGCGAGATGTCGCCGCTCGAGTCACGAACTTCAGGGAGATTCTCGAGGGGGGCTCCGAACAGCGTCGCCATCTCCTCGCTCCACACGCCACGGCCGATGTCGAACAGCGAGGTGCGCGATGCGTTCGATGCATCGGTCACGTGGTCGCGCCCGGCCGACAAGCGAGCCACGAGCCAGCTGTCGACGGTGCCCAGCGCCGCACCCGAGGCTCCCTTCACGTTCTTCATCACCCACGCCAGCTTGGTGGCTGTGAAGTACGGATCCAGCACGAGGCCTGTGATGTCGCGCACGCGCTCCTCATGCCCGGCCGCGCGCAATCGCGTGCATTCGCCTGCGGTTCTACGGTCCTGCCACACGATGGCGTTCGTCAGGGGTTTGAGCGTTTTCCTGTCCCATGCGACCAGCGTCTCTCGCTGGTTGGTGATCCCGATGGCGCGAACATCGCCTGGCTTGGCGCCTGCCGCTTCGAGGGCGCGACGAGCGCTGACCTGGACCGCCGACCAGATCTGCTCGGCGTCTTGCTCTACCCATCCGGGCCTGGGGTAGTGCTGGGTTATCTCCGAATAACCGTTGCCCCGAACCTGACCGTCCATGCTGACGGCCACGGCTGTCGCACCCGTGGTGCCTTCGTCGAGGCTAAGGACGACGTCGCGCTGACTCGTGAGGCTGCTACTGACCGGCTTTCCAGACCCGGTTGAGGCTGCCGGTCGAGTAACCCTCCAGGTCGACCGCAACGAACTTGTAGCCCGCCGCCCGTATCAGCTCGACCACGCGGTCGCGCTCGTCGACCAGCTTGGGTATCTCCTCCGCTTCAACCTCAATCCTCGCCACATCGCCGTGGTGCCGGACGCGGACCTGGCGGAAACCGATCGTTTTCAACGCGTGTTCGGCGGCCTCGATTTGGCGCAGAGCGGCCACCGTCACCGGCGTTCCGTGCGGGATGCGCGACGACAGACAGGCGAAGGAGGGCTTGTTCCAGTTCGGCAGGCCAAGGGTTCGCGCCGCCGCGCGGATGTCGGATTTGCCCATCCCAGCCTCGAGCAGAGGGAAGCGCACGCCGCGGCGAACTGCCGAACCATGCCCCGGCCGGTGATCGCCCGCATCGTCGGCGGTCGCGCCGTAAGCGAGGTGCGCGAGAGCGAGGTCGCGCTGGACGGGCTCCAGCGTGTCGAAAAGCTCCTCCTTGCAGTGGAAACAACGGTCCGGGTTGTTACGCGCATACGCCTCGAGCTCGACCTCGCTCGTCGTCACCTCGACCAGTCGGGCGCCCAGTGACTGCGCCAACCCGCGCGCCTTTTCTTGTTCCGATTCGGGGTACGCGGGGGAGCTCGCCAACACCGCGACCGCGCGGTCGCCCAGCTCCTCCAGTGCGAGCTTCAGCAGGAGGGTCGAGTCAACTCCGCCCGAGTATGCGACGAGCACCGAGCCGAGGTCGCGCACGATGCCGCGGGCTTGGTCGAGGCGGGTCTTGTCGAGGCGGTCGAGCTGGATCATCTCTCCGAAGAGAGGTTAGCTGGCCTGGGCTTGCGAAGGCTCCATTGCCAGCGTGCCACACCACGCCTCGTAGTCGATGAGACCGGTAACCGTCGGGTGCTCGCCGCACAGCGGGCAGGCCTTGTTGTGGGGCAGCTTCAGCTCGCGGAAGGTCATGTCCTCGCCCTCGAACAGCAGGTAACGCCCGATCATCGGGCGGCCGATGTTCAACAGGTACTTGATCGTCTCGAAGGCCATCATGCTGCCGATGATCCCGGGCAGCACTCCGAACACGCCGGCCTCGGCGCAGCTCTGCACCTCCCCAGCCGGCGGGGGCTCCGGGAAAAGGCAGCGGTAGCAGCCGGTGCCCTTGGCGGAATCGAACATCGCCAGGCGCCCTTCGAACCGCAAGATGCTGCCGTGCACCAAAGGCTTGGCGAGGAAATGGGCCGCGTCGTTGGCCAGGTATCGAGTGGGAAAGTTGTCGGTGCCGTCGACTATGACGTCGTACGGGGCGAAGATCCGCATCGCCGTCTCTGAGTTGAGGTGCTCGTTGATCGGAACCACTTCGACATCTGGATTCAGGTTGCGCAGCGTCTCGGCGGCGGAGTCGACCTTGAGGCGGCCGATGTCCGTGGTGCCATGCAGCAGCTGGCGCTGGAGGTTGGAGGCATCGACGGTGTCGAAGTCGACAATGCCGATCTTGCCGACCCCCGCCGCCGCCAGGTACATGGACGCCGGAGAGCCGAGGCCGCCCGCGCCAAGCAGGAGCACGCTCGAGCCCAGCAGCTTGCGCTGGCCGGCGCCGCCCACCTCGGGCAGGATGAGGTGCCGCGCGTAGCGGGAGACCTGGTCGGGGGTGAAGCTGCGGCCTTGTGCCATCTCAATTCACTATACCCAGGCACCCTCAGGCCTTATTCCTAGGGCCGCTTCGGGTCGGTTCCCGCTTATTCCTATAGTGGAGAGCCGATGGAAACCGAATATCTGGACGAAGAGCAGGTCATCGCCCTGTACAACAAGGTGCGGACGGGCAAGCGCACCTGGCCGACCGAGATCTGGTCCTCGCCGGCCGCGTTGCAGTACGCAGTCACGATCTTCGACTACTGGATCCACAACGTCATGGGCTGGAAGGGCTGGCCCGACGCGCGGGGCAAGGTGAGCCCGGCGCTGCTCGAGGAGCACCGGCTGGCCGACCTCGTCGAGAGCGTTTTCGTGCCCGAGTTCGGCGATGACTGGCTGGACTTCGAGGTTGTGCTCAACGAGAGCATGCGGCTGTCGGAGGACGAGTCCTGGGCGCCCGAGGTGGCCGACCGCCAGGAGCGCGTCGAGGCGGCGTTCGAGCATGCCTTCGAGCAGCTGATCGGATCCCCCAAGCAGCAGCCCAAGCTGCTTCCCACCTATCACCGGTTTCGCAACCACCTGCTGCGAATGTGGAGTGCCTTCCAGGAGGCGCAGGCCGAGCACGACAAGGCCGAGCGCGAATCGGCGGAGCGGTTCTGGGCTCAGCTGCGCCTGGTCCGCAGCACGCGCGGCCAGGGCGCGGAGGCGTGGTCGATAGTCAACGTCGAGGACGAGCGCCGAGGCGAGGTCACAGTCATCTGGGGCGAGCCCCACCCGTACTGCCTGGTGATCCTCGACGACGATCTCGAGGCGGGCGGCTGGGAACAGGTGATCTACCGGCTCGAGCAGGAGATCCTCGTTGAGGAGCCTGGCGTTGTCAGCTACGCGGTGTGGCACAAGGGTTTCGTCGGCGAGTACTACCGCTGTGCGGACTGCGGCGAGCTGCACAGCCAGTTCGACGAGGACAGCGCGAACGAGCTTCGACTGGACGACCTGGAGCCGCCCGACGAGCGCTAGCGGACTATCAGAAGCGCTGGCGGACTCTAGGAAGAGCGGTACATCGGCGCTAGCCCACCGTCAGCGTGTAGTTCTTGCCTTCCCAGCCGGTCATGTAATGCGCCGTCCACGCGAACGTCGTGCCGGCGACGAGCTTGTTTGACGGGACCTCAGCCACCCAGACGCCAAGCGTCGTGTCGATCGCCTCGACCTCGGCAAACGTCTTCCAGTCGTCGAATGAGTAGTGGACCGAACCGGGTCGCGGCAGCTGAACTCGGAGGCGGCGTCCGGGTGCGAGCCTTGTGATCTGGTGCCGGTGCGTCCAGACAAACGCCGGCTCTTGTGCCGTCCCCTCGGTGTAACGGCGCCGCGCGGGCAGAACGATGTCGGGGAAACCGGCCAGCGCGATCGTCACCAACAACTCCAGGTACTCCGCGTGGGCCCAACCAAGAGGCGAGGCCGAGCCGGTGGCGCGACCGAAGTAGAGGCCCTTGGCTGGGATGTCGGCCGCGTCCCACACCTGTTCGGGGAGCATGAGCCCCGGCCCGGCGAAACCTTCGAGCGAGCGCACCATCTCGGCTGCGGGCAGGCCCATGGAAAAGAAATGGCGCGCTCGCTCACCGGTGAGCACAGGCCAGGCGCGGCCGCGGCCACTGCCATCCCATGGCGACCCGTCGTCCTTTTCGCCGTACAGATCGCCGGCATAGCGGCGCCAGCTGGGCCCGGCAGGCAGCGTCACCTTTAAAGTGCCATCGACTCCCTGCAGGCTGCGCAGGATGCGTTCGTCCTTCGGACGCCGCAAGCCATATCGCACCAGCTCCAAGAACTCTGGTGCGACGGCCCCCACCGTCGGCCGAATATCGGGATCGCCGGCGAGCCTGACGTACTGGCCAGCCGGAGTCGAGCACCAAGTCTCCACTCGATCGTTCCAGTAATCGGCGACGGCGCGAAGGTGGCTGGCCGCCACGTGCTCACCCGCTTCGTGCGCGAACTCGCCGGCGACGATGAGGGCGGCGATGCAGGCGGCCAGAGTCGAAGGCGAGAGCCCACCCAGGTCCTCCCAGCGGTCCAGTTGGGTGAGCGGGCCTTCGCGAATCAAGAACTGTGCGGCCGGCCGGACCATTACTGGATAGGGGTCGTGGTCCAGGAATCCCGCGACGCCTAGGCGCCACGCGAGAAGGATGGGCAGAGCGACCTGGTCGAGCTCGGTCGACGTCCAGTGTGGCGTTCCATCCACGAACCAGTTCTGAAACCAACCGCCGTCGGGACGCTGGCGCGATTGCAGGTGGCGAAAAGCGCGAAGGGCAGCGGCGGTGTCACCCGCGTCGAGTAGTGCGGTGGCCATTCGGCACAGGTCGCGCGGCCACACGAGGTGATACACGTGGTTGCCGTTGTGGTTGCTCTCCCCCCATGGCGAGCACGGAGCGGCGATGAATGCGCCTGCGTGCGATTTGTCCTCGAGGCAGCGAATCACGGCGAGGGATGAGCTGGCGAGAGCTCCCTCGTCGCCGCTGACCTTGCTGAGGGCTAGAGGGAGGTCGGTCTGGGTTCTCCATGCGCGTTCGAATGAACCGCGCACGCTCGCCGCGCCCTTTTGTAGGACGTGACGCGCAACCTCTTCGGCATCAGCGCGCGTGTGCGCGAAACCGATGGCGATCTGGAACGAGCCGGCCCTGATGCCTAGCTCTGCGCCGACGGCGACGTTGCCTGGCCCAGCTCGCTCGTACAGGTTGGAGAGATGACCATCGCTGTCATGGAGGTCGACCTGGAGGTCTGAGCTCTGGAAGTAGCCGATGGTTGCACGCGCGAACGGTCCCACCATGCAGATCCACACGTCCTGTTGACGCATCAACAGAGCGGGCGGGTGCGTGTCGAGGACTTGGCCAAAGTTGCCCTCGCTGCCGGGCTGCCAGTGAGCCGACGCCTGCATATATAGACGGACGTCAGGGAGCTCGGGGGTGAAGGTCGCGCTGATTAGGAGCGCGTTTTCTTCAGGGTCCGAAAAATATTCTTTGGTGAGTCGGTATTCGTGATGGGTGCTTTCGACGATGAAGCCTGGAACGCCAGGTGCGAACCATTTGACAGTGTGCTGGCCATCGCCTGCGTCATCGACAGGCGGAGCGCCACTTGCCGAGGCGAAGAAGCGAAGCTCGTGCAACGCGACCCTGTCGATGGAGGGGAAAAAGACCTCGCTGAGGGCTCCGTCAGCGAGCGTGTACCAGAGCTTGCTCTTCGAACCAGGGGCCGCCCCGAACGCCATCTTGCGACCGGGACCCCACATCGGGGGTGCTCCTGGGCCTCCTGGTGCCTCCATCGGGCACTAAGTATGCGGAGAGGTCACGGCCGATAGAATCGAGCGACGATCCCGATGGCCCGGGGAGGTGGCTGAGTGGCCGAAAGCACCCGCCTGCTAAGCGGGTAGGGGGTGTAAAGCTCCCTCGAGGGTTCGAATCCCTCCCTTCCCGCCATTTGGAAGTACGAGTGCGAGGCTGTCCCTTCACCCGGCATCCCGGTTAGCCGCGCCAAGGTCCACCCGGGTTCTTTTCAGTCGGCTTCTGGCGCTGCGCCTTTGTGATCCCGCCGGGACAGAGTAACCAGCACGATGCCGGTCACCGCAGCATAAAGTCCGCCGCGGATCGCGATCTGCAGCAACAGGTCAAAGGCTGTTTGACTGGTTTGGTTGGAATCACCGATGAATAGAATCTGGGCCACGATCAATGTGACGACCGCGGCGACCAGGGTTCCTCCGAACCACAACCAGACCGTCGATCTTGCCACGAAGACCCTGGCCAGCAGCAGCCCCTGCGCCAGGCCGAGGACAGCGGAAGGCGTGACGTTCTCGACGCCAAAGATCACATTGAGAAATGCGCCCGGGTTCAATGCCTGAATCGCGCCGAGTGAAAACAGCGCGTTTGTGATCCTCTCGGCAGAGGCGTAGGATCGCTAGATCAGCCACAAGCGCCCCAACGACGCTCACGGGTATCAACATCGCGCCGGCGGGCGATGAGTGGCCTATCAGCAGCCGCAGAACAATGTACTGAGGGAACGCGACGATCGCTGCGCCGACGACGATCGCGGCCCAGAGGTCCCCGTCGGCGTAAATCGGGCCAAACCAGCCAAAGGTGGGACCAAGGTACGAAAGCACGTCTCCGACCCCACCCGCCACGCGCCCCAGAAGGTCATCCTCGAGAGCGGAATCCGGTGGCCCATGCTTGCGGAACCAACTCTAAGTGCCGATTGCATTAGGCGATTTCGGACCCGGTACTGCCAATCGACGGTAGGTGACCCTCCCTTCCCGCCACTTGCAAAGGGCCGCCGGTGTTTGGCCGGGGCGGGGAATTGCAGGGCCATCACGGTTGCTCGCCCGCGCGTCGCCACCGCCGCTGCGCGATGCTGCCGCGCGCCCCGACCTTCGTGGCTTAGGGTGGCGCAAATGAACGACACGATCCGCGTCATGATCGAGAAGGGGCGGAAGAAGCCCGTCGCCGTCGCCGTCGCGCTCGATTGGCCCGGTTGGAACAGGAGCGGCAAAACCGAGGAGGAGGCGCTCCAGGTGCTCGCCGCCTACCGCCCGCGATATGCGAAGGTCGCCGAGCGTGCCGGCCTCGCCGTTGAGTTCCGCAAGGCCGGGGAGATGGCTGTCGTGGAGAGGCTCGAGGGCACCGGCATGACCGACTTCTACGGTCTGTCGGCCAGGTCGGCCGGACCCGAGCAGGAGCCAATGAGCACCGCCGCCTGCGAGCGGAAGATCGCCCTCCTGCGGGCAAGCTGGACCTATTTTGACGACGTCGCCTCTCGCGTCTCCGCCGAGCTCCGGAAGGGTCCGCGTGGAGGCGGGCGCGATCGGGATAAGATCGTCCGCCACGCTAACGGCGCCGAGATCCACGAGTTCGCGAAGAAGGTCGGCGTCATCACGCCGCTTGACGCCCGGGAACGCCCCGACGAACTACGTGCGCACCGCAAGGCGTTCTGCGCCGCGATCCGTGACTGCAACGCCCGAGGGGCAGCGGCGCGGACTTGGACGGTCCAATACGTGATCAGGCACTCCGCCTACCACATGCTCGACCACGCGTGGGAGATGGAGGACCGGGACCTGTCTGGCGGATCCTGACGACGCTCGCGGGCTCCCCAGGTTTGCCGGGACGCGGTTTCCCCGGTTGGCTGAAACCGGACTAAGCTAAATCTATGGTGCCGTATATCGCGCTCGGGCTCTTCCTCCTTTTGTGCATTGCAGAAGGGATCTGGGGAGTTGACTCACGCCTCGGGTTCAACGGCGGCAGCGATGACCGCAAAGAGCGCTTCTTCTTCCACTCCAAGATTGATTGAGGGTTGTGGTCGGTCTTCCGATCCCGGCCCAAGAGTGCCGGCCCAGTATCGTCTGATCGGTGACGGGCGTTCGGCCCGATGAGCTTAGTTTGAGGTCGAAGGCGCCTTTGTCGCTTCGACAGGATGGTCATACGCGTAGAAGATGTAGTCCTGCGACACGGTCTTCACCCCCAGGTCGTTCAGCAGCCTGAGCACCTGAGCGCGGTGATCGGTGCCATGGTTGGCGACCTGGATCAGCACTTGCCACAGGATCAGGTCCTTGTCCTCCCCCTCCGCGAACGGCTTCACGAAGAGCATGGCGTCGCGCAACTGGGCGAGATACTCGCGCATGTGCTGCTCAACGCCATCCCAATGCTTGCGGAGGCTTTCCCGATCCGCAAAGCTGGCGGGATCGGGCCCCTCTTCGAACTCAACGCGTCGGAGTCCGATGAACCACGCCTCATCGACATTCATCAAATGCACGATCTGATTTCGCACTGATCCGTGTGAGTACCCGACGTCCTGCGTGAACTCCTTGTCAGACATCGGCGTGACGTACTTGTCCCAGACAGTGCGGTTCTCGTTGAAGTGGTAATCGAATAAATGGCGGAAGGCATCGGCATTCATGTGGTCCTCGCTCCTGATAATTGGTCTGGCCGATTGAGCGTGGTGCGAAATCCCTCGCTTCCGTTATTTTGACAACCCCGTAATGACTCCTGATGGAGGCGCGTTCCACAAGCGTTGACGCATGCACTCCGCCGCCATCTCATCGCCATGATCCTAGTCGTGGCGATCGTCGCTGCCGTCATTCACGTCGTCAGTGATTGGCGCCGCGGTCCGCTGAGCGCCGACCTACCCACCGGAACCGTGGTCCTCACCTCCCCGTCCCCGGCCGCATCCCCCACGCCAAATGCCCAAAATGACGCCGCCAGCCTGCAGAACGACATCGGTTCGATCCTCGTCGTGGCACAAAGCGGCACCACGATCTCGCCAACGCTTCGATCGCTCGTGATGAAAGGGCGGGTTGGCGGGGTGCTGCTGTTCGCCTCGAACTTCAAAACCCCTGCCGGCCTCAAGGTGTGGACGACTCAACTGCGCGCGCTCGCATCGGAAGCGTGCCTGGGCCATCCGCTCCTGGTCATGCTCGATGAAGAAGGCGGGCAGGTGAACCAGGTGAAGGCGTCATTTGCTGGCCCATCCCAGCTGGCCGTCGGCGCCGGCGGTGCCGCGAACGTTCGTGCCCAGGAGCGACGGGTAGGCGCCGGCCTTCGCCAGCTTGGCGTCGGCCTCGACCTGGCGCCTGTCGCTGACGTCCGAACCAATCCGAAAGACCTCGTCATCGGCGATCGCTCGTTCGGATCCAGCACGGCGACTGTCGCGCCACTGGTCGCAGCGGCGGTCAAGGGCCTCCACGACGGCGGCGTCGGCGCGACCCTGAAGCACTTTCCCGGGCTGGGTGGTGCAGCGGGCGACCCTCATGTCGCCATCCCCACGGACAGCGAAACCGCAGCGCAATGGGCCCGCGTGCAAATGCCCGCATTCAAGGCCGGCATCGCGGCCGGTGCGGACGCTGTGATGACGACAGCGGTGTATGTGCCGGGCCTCGGAGCCTCGCACGTTCCGGCGATGCTCTCCGCTGCAGTCGTGAGTCGATTACGGACCCAGCTCGGTTTTCAGGGCGTGATCATGACGGACTCGCTGAGCATGGGCGGCGTCGGCGCTCGTTACTCGTTGCCACAAGCAGCCGTTATGGCTGTGGCGGCGGGCAACGACCTGATTCTGCTAAGCAATGGCGACCCCGTTTACGAGACCAAGGCAATGACCGCCATCAAGTCCGCGGTCATCTCAGGTCAGCTCGATCGAGCCCAGGTGCACGAGTCCGCAATGCGCGTGAACCAGCTGCGCGACAAGTGGGGTTTGCCGCTTGCGCCTTGCGTAAGCTGACGATCTCGCCACCCTAGGCTCAACTCTTGTGCGGATAGACT
The DNA here is from genome assembly GCA_035534555.1 of Candidatus Micrarchaeaceae archaeon. Taxonomy (GTDB): domain Bacteria; phylum Chloroflexota; class Dormibacteria; order Dormibacterales; family Dormibacteraceae; genus Palsa-872. The sequence continues at coordinate 179,818 of DATLRQ010000005.1, read as the reverse complement.
CGTTTGGTGAGTCCCCGAGCGATTGCACTGCTCGTCGCTTCCATCGTCGTGATCAGCGCCTGCTCGCGAAACACGCCAAACGCAGCTGCATCGCCAGCCCCAACTCCTGTGGCCGGCAAGATCGCATGGACGAACTGCGGCGGAGGCTTCCAGTGCGGATCCGTCCAGGTCCCTCTCGATTACGCGCATCCAGATGCGGGGACCATCGCCATCGCCATGAACCGCAAGCCGGCGACGATTCCATCCCAACGCATCGGCTCACTGCTAGTCAATCCCGGCGGCCCCGGTGCATCGGGAATCGACTTTCTCGTCGCCTTCGCACCGGCGCTGGCTTTCCTCAACCGAACTTTTGACCTGATCGGATTCGATCCCAGGGGCATCGGGCGCAGCGCGCCTGTCCGCTGCCTCGACGGCCCGCACATGGATACGTTCGTCGCGCTCGACGGCGTCCTCGACGATCCGCAGGAGAAGGCCGCGACAGTCCAGGCTGACAAAGACTTCGCTGCCGGTTGCGAACAGCTGAGCGGCAGAGTTCTACCGTTTGTCGACACCGTCAGCGCCGCTCGCGACATGGACGTAATGCGCGCCGCGCTGGGCGACGACAAGCTCACGTATCTCGGCTTCTCTTATGGGACCTACCTCGGCGAGCACTACGCCAGCCTGTTTCCCACCCACATCCGGGCACTAGTGCTCGACGCGGTCCTCGACCCTTCACTCTCGGCGGATGCCCTCAACATCTCGCAGGCGGCGGCCTTCCAGCAGAACCTCGATGCCTTCCTGGCGGACTGCAGCGCGCACAAGTCGGTTGCACCTCGCTGTGCCTTTGCACAAACTGGCGATCCCGCGACCAAGATCAATGCCCTCATGCAGCAGCTGGACACCACGCCGATGCCCGTCGGCAACCGGCAGCTGACACGAGCCCTATTCGAGACCGCGGTGGGCGCCGAGCTTTATGACCAGGCCTCGTGGCCGGACCTGGACATGGGGCTGACGCAAGCTGACGAAGGCCAGGGCAGCCTCTTGATGAGCTTCGCGGATTCGTACCTAGGACGGAGTTCGAACGGTACGTATGACAACGAGATCGAGGCCAACTATGCGGTCAACTGCCTCGATCACCCCTCACCGACCAATCTCTCCGCTTATGACAGTGAGGCGGCCGCGTATGCGCAGGCCTCGCCGTTCTTTGGCCCTTCGTTCCAGTACTCCAACCTACCCTGCGCTTACTGGCCGGCCAAGCCAACCGGTCAGTCCGGGCCGTTGAATGTGGTCGGCGCGCCTCCGATCTTGCTGGTCGGTGGGACCAACGATCCGGCCACCCCCTACGCGTGGGCGGTCGCGGCACAAAAGCAGATCGCCGGATCAGTCCTGCTCACCCGCAACGGCAACGGCCATGGCTCTTATGGCGTCAGCGTGTGCGCCACGGTTGCCGAGATCACGTACCTCGTCAACCTCACCCTGCCGGCGAACGGAACCGTCTGCAGCAGCTGATCACCGCCGCGGCCCGCTAGTCGGCTTCAGGCCGCGGGAGCTGCGTTCTTGGCCTTGTCGAAACTCAGCTCGCCGCCCGCGACATCGACTTCGACGGCGTCGCCTTCGGAGAACTTCCCCTCTAGCAACATCATCGCGAGCGGGTCCTGGACCATGCGCTGGATCGCGCGCTTGAGCGGGCGAGCTCCATAGACAGGATCCCAGCCGCGCTGGGCGAGCAGCTTGCGCGCGGCATCCGTCACCACCAGCTTGATCCGGCGATCCGCGAGTCGCTTCTCCAGCCGCGCCAACTGGATGTCGACGATCCTGGTCAGCTGCTGCTCGGTCAGCGGCTTGAAGACGACCACCTCGTCGACGCGGTTCAGGAACTCGGGGCGAAAGTGTTCGCGTAGCACTCCATTGACTGCCTCACGCACGTCTTCGAAGCTGCGGCCGGACATCTCCTGGATCAGCTGGCCCGCGAGGTTGGAGGTCATGATCAGGACCGTGTTGCGAAAATCGACAGTACGGCCCTGACCGTCGGTAAGCCGACCGTCGTCGAGAATCTGCAACAGCACGTTGAACACGTCGGGATGCGCCTTCTCGATCTCGTCGAACAGGACCACCGCATAGGGGCGGCGGCGAACCAACTCTGTCAGCTGCCCGCCCTCGTCGTAGCCAACGTAGCCGGGCGGGGCGCCGACCAGCCGGGCCACCGTGTGCTTTTCCTGGTACTCCGACATGTCGAGCCGGATCAATGCCTGCTCGCCGTCGAACAGGAATTCCGCGAGCGCCCTGGCGAGCTCGGTCTTGCCGACCCCGGTCGGGCCGAGGAACAGGAATGAACCGATCGGGCGATTTGGATCTGACAAACCCGAGCGTGACCTGCGGACAGCGTTGGCGACGGCGCTGACCGCCTCGTCCTGACCGATGACGCGGTTGTGCAGCCGCTCCTCCATCTCGATGAGCTTGGCGACCTCGCCCTCCATCAACCTCGAGATTGGGATGTGCGTCCACCGGCTGACGATCTCGGCGATGTCCTCTTCGTCAACCTCCTCCTTCAACAGGGCGTGCCCACCTTGCAGCTCCGCCAGCCGTGCGTTGGCGGCCTGCAGGTCCTTGTCGAGCTCGACCGTCCTGCCATATCGAAGCTCCGCTGCTTTGCCGAAGTCGGCAGCCCGTTCGGCACGTTCAGCCTCGGTGCGCACCTCTTCGATCTTGGCCTTGAGCGATTGGATCTTGCCGATGACCTCTTTCTCCTGCTCCCACCTCGAGCGCAGCGAAGTGCGCTGCTCAGCCAGCTCCGCGAGCTGGCGCTCCAGGGTAGCGAGGCGCTCCTTGGATGCCTTGTCGGTCTCCTTCTTGAGAGCCTGGCGCTCGATTTCCAGCTGCCGGATCTGGCGCTCGAGCTCGTCGAGCTCAGCCGGCAGCGAATCGATCTCGGTTCGCAGCTTGGCGGCTGCCTCGTCGATGAGGTCGATGGCCTTGTCCGGCAGAAACCGGTCGGTGATATACCTCTGTGAAAGCACGGCTGCGGCCACGATGGCGGAGTCTTTGATGCGCACTCCGTGGTGAACCTCGTAACGCTCGCGCAGGCCACGCAGGATGCTGATGGTGTCCTCGACCGTGGGCTCCGACACCATGACCGGTTGGAACCGCCGTTCCAGAGCTGCATCCTTTTCTATGTGCTTGCGGTACTCGTCCAGCGTGGTGGCGCCGATCGCCCGCAGCTCGCCGCGTGCCAGCGCCGGTTTGAGCAGGTTGGCGGCGTCGATGGCACCCTCGGCGGCACCCGCGCCGATCAACGTGTGCAGCTCGTCGATGAACAGGATCACCTGCCCGTCCGAGCTCTCGATCTCCTTCAAGACCGCCTTCAGGCGATCCTCGAACTCGCCGCGGAACTTGGTCCCGGCGACCAATGAGCCGAGGTCGAGCGCGATGACCCGCTTGCCCTTGAGGCCTTCTGAAACGTCGCCTTGCGCAATTCGCTGGGCGAGGCCCTCCGCGATCGCGGTCTTGCCGACGCCGGGCTCGCCGATCAGGACAGGGTTGTTCTTAGTCCGGCGCGACAGCACCTGGATGACGCGACGGATCTCCTCGTCGCGGCCGATGACAGGGTCGAGCTTGCTGTCGGCGGCGAGCTTGGTCAGGTCGCGGCCGTACTTCTCCAGCGCCTGGTATTTCGATTCTGGGTTCTGGTCGGTGACGCGCTGGGTGCCGCGGATCTGGCGCAATGCCTTGAGCAACGTGTCGTGCTTGGCGCCGGCCTCGTTCAGCGCCTTGTGATCTGCAAGCGCCAGGAGCAGGTGCTCGGTTGATATGTACTCGTCCTTGAGCTTCTCGGCTTCGTGCTCAGCCTGCTCGAGGGCCTTGGTCAGGGCCGGGCTGAGGTAGGGCTGGCCAGCGCCGCTGACCTTGGGGAACCGCTCGACAGCGGAGACGAGTGCAGGCTCCAGGGCCTGCACCGAGACACCGGCACGCTCGAGCAGCGTGCGCCCGACACCCTCGGACTGGCGGATGAGCGCGAGCAGCAGATGCTCGGGCTCGACCGCCTGCTGGCCCAGTCCGCTGGCAAGCTCCGCAGCGTCCTGTAGGGCTTCGTGTGCCTTCTCGGTGAACTTGTCCAACTTCATGATTTGAGGCTACCCGGCATATCCGTTCGTCAAACAGAGGCCCGTAATCTTGGCTGCATGCCCGAGCTGCCGGAGTTGGAGGCCCTGCGAATCCGCCTCGCGCCACGCCTCGAGGGCAAGCTGATAACGGGAGCCACGGTCAACCCGAAGAAGGCCCATATGCTCCGGTACCCCGTCGAAAACTTCGCTAACGAGCTGCCCGCCCGTCGGATCGTCTCGCTGATCAGGCGCGGCAAGCATCTGGTCTTTGGTACCGAGCTGGGCGCCGGCGGGGCCGAGAGGTGGCTGGTGATCAACCCCATGCTGGGCGGCCGCTTCCAGATGGCCGACGGGTCGACGCCGGCCCCCGCGACGGAAGTGTTCACGATCCGGGTCGAGGGCAAGCAGGAGATGCGCTACCTCGACTTCCGCGACATGGGCAGGATCTACTGGGTCAGCGATCTGGACATGGAGGTGCCTGGGTGGTCCCTGGTCGGGCCCGAGGCGGACTCGGTCACCGAGATGGGGATCGAGGCATTTCGGAAGCGGCTGCGGAGGTTCCGCGACGAGCTGAAGGATCTGCTGCGAAACCAGGAGTTTCTGGCGGGGATCGGCAACGCCTACTCCGACGAGATCCTGTTCGAAGCGCGGCTGCTGCCGCTGCGGCGGCGCGCGTCGCTGAAACCGGCTGACGAGGAGGCGCTCTTCGAGGCCATTCCCAAGGTTCTGGCGAGGGCGGTCGAGGCGATCCTCGCCAACCCGAACTACGAGGAGTCCAAGCAGGACCGCTCGTTCATGGCCGTCCATATGAAAGGAGGCAAGACGTGCCCGCGGTGCGGCCACCGGATCAGCCAGATCGGCTCAAATCGAGAGCCCCTGAACTTCTGTCGAGGCTGCCAGCTCTAAGCGGTTCGGCGAACCAGGTTGCCGGAGATCGTTTCTAGAAGGCGCTGCGACGCGACCGCGATCTCGTCGACCGCTCCCTCGAACGCCACCTGGTGCTTGCTCGAGGGTTCCCGAAACCCGCTCACCTTCCGCACGAACTGGCGCGCGGCCGCGCGGATCTCCTCATCGGTGGCGACGACGTCGGCATGGCGCAGCGTCTTGATGCTTCGACACATGGCGACAACCATACCGACTGCCGGCGACTAATCTCCCCGATGCGCGGGCAACTCCGGCAGGTCCGATGGCGCCAGCCGGGCCGGATCAAGGCCCGCCCGGATCAACATCGCATTGGCGAGCTTGTCGTAACGGCGCTCGGCGATGTCCCCCACTGGATCGGCGCTCGCCGACATCAGCTGGCGAAAGCTGAGCGTGGACACGGCCCGGTAAGCGAGCACGGCCCGCGCCTGGTCAGCTCGCCCGGTCAACGACGCGATCCGCACGAACGCCAGGGCCGCCCCGATCTCCCTCATGTCCCGCCACCTCCACGCGCCATACGGCACGAGCACCAGAAGGATCGGCGGCAGAGCAACGAAGATCGCGAGCACGATAGCGAGCTGGAATATCGCCTGATGAATCTGGTGCCCCGCCGACAACAGCTGATCGCCCGAATACCTGCGCAACGTGTCCGCCACGTTGAGCAGAAAATTGGTGAGGAGCGGGATCCCCCCTGGCACCGCGCTGCGGAACGACGCGATCCACGCATTGAACGTGGACCCAGTGCTGGTGATCCCGTCGGCGATCACCTGCAAACCCAGCACCGTCTGGTAGATCAGCCACCCGAACCAGGCCCAAGCGACGGTCCACGCAATGGTCAGGAGGTCGCCCAGGACACGCACGAATGCGGGGAACGGCCGGTCCGGATACGGCTTGATCATCCCGCGACCATAAGTCACGGCGCCGAGAACGTGACGCCTTTGGGTTCACCTAGACTCCTAGCCACGGTGCCGATCGACCTTCAGTTCCCCGCGCATCGAAGGCTAGAGCTCCCGCACTGCTTCGGTACCCGGTAGGTCGCTAGACCCCGGCGCGGCACGCCCCCGGGCCGATATACGACCTCTTCTTTCCAAATCCGCTGCCCTGTCCGGGCGCCTGAAAGGAGATGCAGATGGCGACCACCTACTCAGACCAGACCAGACCTTCTATCCGTCGCCGCGCCTCGCCGGGGAAGCTCCCGTCGAGACGCTGGCTTACATGGTCACCTTCGACCCGACCGCGAAAGAACCTGACGCGCTGGTGACCCTCGACGTCGACCTCAAGTCCGCGAACTTCGGCAAGCAGGCCGGCCGCGTGGAGATGCCACAGGTCGGCGACGAGCTGCACCACTTCGGCTGGAACGCGTGCAGCTCGGCTCTGTGCCCGTACGCGCCGCACCCCACGTCGAGCGCCGTTACCTGTTGGTCCCCGGCCTCCGCTCGTCGCGCATCTACGTCTTCGACGTCAAGCCCGACCCTCGCAAGCCGAAGCTCGTTCACACCATCGAGCCCATGGACTTGGGATCCTTCGGCGCGGCTGGCTCAACATGGACCTAGCCAGGAGCCTGGTCCTGATCGCCAGCGGCGCCGTAACTCTCTTCACTGGCCTCTAGATAATCGCGAAATCCACCTCGATCGTCACCTCAACGTCGAGCTGGCCCACGGGGATCTGTGTGGAGACCTGTCCGGCAGCAGACCCCGCGGCGTACCCGAGCATCGGCGTGGTCCCGTACGAAGAGATGTCACTTACACGCATCACCTGACCGAGCCTCACGCCTGCTGCGTCAGCCATGGCCTGGGCCTTGGTCTTGGCGTCGGCGATCGCCAGCGCGCGAGCCTGCGCTTGCGCCGCCTTCGGGTCCGCAAGGCCAAACCCAACGCTCACGTTGGTGGCCCCGCCAGATTGAACAAGGGCGTCGAGCGCGCTGCCTGCGGTGTCGACGTTATGCCACTTGAGCGAGATTTGCTCCGAGGCGACATAGCCGTCGATGTTGGTGTTGGAGCCAACGTAGTTCGGGTTCACCGAGTAGCCGGAGGTGCTGATGTCCTTGTCAGCGATACCAATCGCTTTGGCCTTCGCGATGAGCTTGGCCGCCTTGCTCGCGAGGTCCGACTGGGCCGAGGCTGCGGTCGCCTTGGACGACTGAACACCGACCGTCAGGAAAGCGACGTCCGGCTTCGTCGACACCGTGGCGTCCCCGCTGGCGAAAACACCGGGCGTAAAAGTCGAGGTCGATTGCGGTAGAGCGGCGGGCGCTGCCACCACCACCTGGGGCCGGTTACCCGCGACGACCGCCAGCGCGACCGCCACCGCACAAACTGTCGCAATTGCCCCCGAGAACAGGACGGGACGAGCGGACGGCGTCATATCTTTTAAGTCCATGAAACGCAAACGACGGTTGCCGCCTGCGGGTAACAAGAAGCCGGGCGCCCCAAGTGTCGCGCGCATCACACGTGAGCGGGCGCGCCGCCTTGCCGTGATGGCCCAGATGCTTGATGCCCGGCGGCCGAAGACCATCGTCGAGGTCGTGAACCAGCTGGGCTTTCTCCAGCTCGATCCGACCGCTGCGGTGGCGCGAACCGAGCAACTTGTGCTGTGGAGCCGCTTGGGCCAGAGCTTCAAGCCCTCAGACCTCGCCCGCCTCACCTATGTCAAGCGGTCCCTGTTCGAGCACCGCGCTTTCATCTACCCCACGGCTGACTTCCCCGTATATCGGGCCGTGATGGCGGCCTGGCCACCCGGCCATTCCGTCTGGTCGGGCCGCATCAAGGAGTGGATGGCAGCCAATGCGGAGTTCCGCGCGTATCTCTTGGCCGAGCTCGAGACGCGCGGGCCGCTCCGATCTCGCCAGCTCGAAGACCGCGCGGCAGTGGCCTCCTGGCCATCTTCTGGCTGGAACGACGGCCGCACCACAGGGCAAATGCTCGACTTCCTGTCGGCACAGGGTGAGATCGCGATCTCTGGGCGCGAAGGCAACGATCGGCTCTGGGATCTCGCGCATCGGGTGCACCCGGAGGGCCAACCTGAGATCAGCACCGAGGAGGCGATTCGAATCCGTGCGGAAAAGCGTCTGCGCTCGCTCGGGATCGCGCGGCAGGCGGCCCTTGGCCGCAATTTCACGATGACCGAGTACCTGGGGACGGCCAATCAACCTTCGCCGGGCGCCATAGCCGGCGTCGGCATTGCCGTCGAAGTCGAGGGCATCGCCGGCAAGTGGGTCGTCGATCCCAAGCTGCTGCGACGCACATTCGAGGGCCGGACGGCAACGCTGTCTCCATTCGACAGGCTGATCCACGACCGCCGCCGCCTGCTGGAGCTGTTCGAATTCGATTACCTGCTGGAGATCTACGTGCCGCCCGCGAAGCGGCGTTGGGGCTACTACGTGCTGCCGGTGCTCGACGGCGACAGGTTCATTGGCAGGTTCGATGCCAAGGCGGACCGAGAGTCCTCAACGTTGCGGGTGCCGCAGATTCACTTGGAGCGCGGCACGAGCGGCAAAGATGTGAGGACCGTCGAAGGCGAGCTCCAGGAGCTCGCTGATTGGCTGGGCCTGGATAAGGTCGTGGTCCAACGCAGGACCAAGTAGTTGGACGAGTTCGATGAGCGCGTCGTAGAAAACTTTGTCGACGCGGCGGGCCGGCTGCTCGCAATTCCGTCCCAGCACAAAAAGCGGCTGTCAGTGCTGCGCTGGCTGGTCGAAGATTTCGAGCCAGGGCGACACTACCCGGAGGCGGAGGTCAACCAGATCATCGGCCGGAGACACTGGGATTTCGCTGCCCTCCGTCGATTTCTGGTCGACGAGGAGCTCATGCAGAGACGCAACTCCGTCTACTGGCGAACCGGAAGCGTGCCCAACATCGGCCATGATCCGGCGGCTTGGCCTCAATCTCCGCCTGGGGAATAATTGGTTGCGTACGCAAGTACTAATTTGTGATGCGGGCCCCGCGGAGGGCGCGCCCACCGCATCCCAGTGCGACGAGGTCGTGCCCAGGAGGTTAGTGCCATGGCCACCACATGGAGGCGTTGGCAATATTGGGGAGTCGTTGGGCTCGGAGTGGTGACATTCGTCACTCCATTCGTGTTTGGCGAGACATCGCAGGGGGTTGCTGCATCGGCAGCGTACGTGCTCGGTGTCCTTTTAGGTTTGGCCGGCCTGCGGAACGCGGCGGTGAAGGACGCAGGCGGCCTCGTGATGATCCCGGCAGTCCTGGCCGTAATTCTCTTCGTCAGCCCGTGGGCACTCGGCTTCACCGCCGTGACATCACTCGCTTGGTCCGCGTGGATCATCGGGGTCCTCGTCGTCCTCGCGGTGGGCAGCCTGTTCGCCATGCAGAAGCGCCGCGCGACGGCGTGAGTTAAAGATCGTGACCAGAGGCGGGTCCACCAGGGCCCGCCTCTTTTATGGAGAGCTCAGTTCCTCGGCGATGGCTGCTCGACGCGGAAGATGGCCGCGTTGTGTGAGGCGAACTCGTCGAAGGTGGTCGCTCCAGCCCGAAGACCTGTTTGACGGTCGGCCACACCTTGGACTCCTTTCCCTCGCGCCGCTCGGCGAAGAGCTCGTCCAGGCCTTCGGCAAGGATGGAGGCATCCCTGCAGCGAGCCGAGCTTTATTGGCTTCCTCTGGAGGAACGTCCATTATCGGATGGTTTTTCCGGTTGCAGCCGAGAGCTTGACAACGGGCTTCACGCTGGCCTTTCGGGCCACTTCAACGAAGCTGGACTGGGTCTCGACCATCGTCGGGTCCGATGATGAAATGAGCATTGCTCGGTCGACGCCTCGAAGCGCTTCGGTCAACGAGTCCGGGCGGGCCATGTCGCCGTCGACAATCTCGACGTTGGGCAGCAACGCAAGTGGCTGCGCGTTTGCGCGGTTTCGAACCAGGGCGCGCGACTGGATGCCTTTCGCCGAGAGCCGGCGAACCAGCTCGGATCCGTTACGCCCGGTGGCTCCCGTGATCAGGATCACGCTGCTTTCAACTCTGCCACGACCGGGATCACCTCACGCCCCATGATTTCAAGCGGCGTTATCTGGTCCACTCCCACCACCCAGCCGAAGACCGACTGGATGCCCATGCTCGCGAGCCAGCGAAGCCTGCCGATCACCTCACCAACCTTAGATCCATCCGGACCGACATCGAAGCCGAAGGGAGCGGTTTTCTCGATCGCGTCGTAGTCGCGGTCCTCTTTCTCGCATAGACGGCGCAGCAACTCGAGCTGGCGCGGGATCTCGGGCGAGGGCCGCAGATTGCAAGCGTCACCGTAACGGGCAACCAGGGGTAGCGTCCGCTTCTCCCCGCTGCCGGCGATAAGGATCGGCGGATGCGGCCGGCTCAGGCTCTGCGGTACGTTCAACGGGCGTTCGATTCGTACGTGCTTTCCAACGAACGACTCGTCGGTGCCCTTATCATCCTCCCACATCCGCAGACAGGCCTGAACCGTCTCCTCAAGGAGATCGAATCTCTCGCCCAACGGTGGAAACGGCAACCCAAGGCCAAGCGCTTCTTGCTCATAGTCGCCGGCTCCTATGCCAAGCATCGCCCGACCGCCGGAGAGGACATCGAGGGTGGTCACCATCTTGGCGAGAAGGCCGGCGTGCCGGTATGAAACGGCAGTGGCAAGAGCACATAGGCGCGCGCGCTGGGTATGCGCGGCGATGAAGCCAAGCGTCGTGTACGCCTCGATCTGGCCCGCTTCCACTCCGCCCGTGGCGGGGTGCCCCCAGAGGTGATCGGATACATCGATGGTTTCGAAGCCGGCCGACTCCGCGGCTTCAACGACCTCGGCCAGCCTTGAGCCGAGTCGAGGTGCGCCACCCTCCCAGGTCGTCGACGGGATGTGCAGACCGAGCTTCATGTCTTCTCCTTACCGAAATGCAAGCGAACTCAGGGCCACTCGCGACCAATACAGTCCTTCAATTGCCGGGCAATTCGGTGAGCTATGGGCGCCTACTGAACGGACCGAGTACCAGTCTATGGCGATCCGAAACGGCTATGCTCACAAGAGAACGCTATGAGTCCATGGGCTATCGGCGCCTACTGCTTACTCGTCTTGATCTACATCGTGCCAGTGGTCCTATTCGTCAGGCGAAGGTCGAAGATCAGTCGGCCAGCTCCGACCAAGGGCGACAAGTCTGTGCCCGACGGCCTGGTGGGCACACTGCCAGTCGACCGTTGGTGAGTTGAGCAGTCGAGCGTTCCCCAGTCCGCAGGTTAGATTTGCGCTGGCGGAGGGGCAGGGATTTGAACCCTGGATAGGCTTGCACCTATAACAGTTTTCAAGACTGTCGCCATCAACCGGACTCGGCCACCCCTCCGCGCGCACCACGGATTCTAGGAACTCAGCGCGCCCCGATAACCTCCAGCCCGCCCATGTACTGCCGCAGAGGCTCCGGCACCATGATCGTTCCGTCGGACCTCTGGTACGTCTCCATGATGGCGTCGATGGTGCGCGTCAGCGCAAGACCGCTGCCGTTGATAGTGTGCGCGAATCGCGGTGGCGCCCCGCGCGCCGGACGGTAACGGATGTTGGCCCGCATCGCCTGGAAGTCGTTGAAAACCGAGCACGACGACACCTCGAGAAACCGGTCCAGACCCGGGCACCATGCTTCGAGGTCGTACTTCTTGTACTGCGCAAACCCCATGTCACCGGTGCACATGAGCAGTGTGTGGTAGTGGAGTCCAAGGCGTTGAAGGATGTCTTCGGCATCCGCGGTCAGCTTCTCGAACTCTTCCATCGACGTCTCGGCAGTGGTCACTTTCACGAGCTCGACCTTGGAGAACTGATGCAGCCGGATGAACCCGCGTGTGTCCTTGCCAGCAGCGCCGGCTTCGGTGCGCCAGGAGGGGGCATACGCAACGTATTTCAGCGGCAGCTGATCCGCGTCGAGGATCTCCTCACGGTGAAAGTTGGTGACGGGCACCTCAGCAGTCGGAATGAGCCACAAGTCTTCGTTCTCGATCTTGTAAGCCATGTCCGCGAACTTTGGAAGGTTCGCCGTACCGACCATCGATGCGCTGTTCACAAGCATGGGAGGTAGCACCTCCGTATAGCCGTGCTCGCGCGTGTGCACGTCGAGCATGAACTGAACCAACGCCCGCTCCAGGCGCGCACCCTCCCCCAGAAGAAATGCGAAACGCGAACCGGCCACGCGCGCAGCGTGCTCGAAGTCCATGATGCCCAGCGCCTCGCCGAGGTCGTAATGCGTGCGCGGCGAGAAACCCAGATCAGGTTTCGCGCCCCACTCGCGAAGGACCACGTTGTCGGCCTCGCTCTCCCCAACCGGCACCGACTCGTCGAAGATGTTCGGCACCCGGAGCAAGAGATCGTCCAGCCTCGCTTTGATCGCGTCGGCCTCCGCCAGCTCCGCCTTGGCACGCTCGGCCATCTCGCGCAGCCTTTCCTTGAGCGGCTCGTCACGCGACTTCGCGAACTCTTTGGAGAGGCGGTTCTGCTCTGCCTTGATCGTCTCCGCAGAGTTCTGATGGGAACGCCACTGGCGGTCCAGGTCGAGAATCTCGTCGATCGGAGCATCCTCTTTCTTCAGCGCCGCGGCGCGCCGAACGCGCTCTGGGTCTTTGCGAATCAACTCGAGCGGCAGCACGCTACGCCTCCGGCTTCATGACCGGGAACAGGATCACGTCGCGAATCGATGGCTGGTCCGTCAGCAACATCACCAACCTGTCGATCCCAACCCCAAGACCACCGCATGGCGGGAGGCCGTACTCCACAGCGCGGAGAAAATCCTCATCCATCGGATGCGCCTCGACGTCGCCCGCGGCGCGCCTGGCCGCCTGTCCCTCAAATCGTGCGCGCTGATCGACAGGATCAGTGAGCTCAGTGAATGCGTTCGCATACTCCCGGCCAAGGATGATCAGCTCGAAGCGCTCCACGAACCGGGGGTCATCTGTACGGGGGCGCGCCAGTGGGGAGATCTCGATCGGATAGTCGATGACGAACGTGGGCTGTCGAAGCTTCTGTTCCACATGCTCCTCGAACAGGTCGTTGAGCTCGTTGCCTACCGCCTGCCGCCCGGTGAATTCCAGCACGAGGTCGGCCATGCGCGCGCGCCTGTACGGAGGCGTCAGATCGATCGTCTCGCCCTGATAGGTGGTCGCTAGCGGGCGGCCGGCTGATTTCGCCGAGGCCGTGATGAGGTCTTCGACCAGCTGCATCACGTCGTCGTAGTCGGCGTACGCCTCGTAGCACTCGAGCATCGTGAACTCCGGGTTATGGCGCGGCGACAGCCCCTCATTGCGGAACACCCGGCCAACCTCGTAGACGCGATCGAAGCCGCCCACCAGCAGGCGCTTCAGGTGCAGCTCGAGAGCGATCCGCAGATAGAGGTCACGATCGAGCGAGTTGTGGTGCGTCAGAAACGGCCGCGCGTGGCCGCCACCGGGCACCTCCTGCAGCACTGGCGTTTCCACCTCCATGAACCCCCGCTGGTCGAGCAGGCTCCGCAGCCCGGTGATGATCTTGGTCCGCGCTCGAAACACCTCGCGCACCTCGGGGTTCGCGATCAGGTCGACGTATCGCTGGCGGTAGCGGATCTCGATGTCCTTGAGGCCATGCCACTTCTCGGGCAGCGGCCGCAGCGCCTTGGTCAGAAGCTGCACCGCGTGCACCTCGACCGTTGACTCACCGCGCCGTGTGCGGAACATCGGCCCCTTGGCGCCGATCACATCGCCCGGGTCTAGGTCGGAGAACAGCTCGAAGGCCTCGGGACCGAGGATGTCGCGGCTGGCAAACAGCTGGAGGCGGCCAATGCCGTCCTGCAGATCGGCAAAGGCCGAGCCGCCATGCAGGCGCTTGACCATCAATCGCCCTGCGACCGAGACCTCCTCCGTGTTTCGGTCACCCTCACCAAGCAGCTCGCGCGCCTCACGCGTCGTGTGGGTGGGCTTGAACCCGCGCGAATATGGATCGACGCCGGCCGCGCGAAGCCGCTCCAGCTTTTCGCGGCGGTCGACCATCTCCTCGGGAAGATCGGAGTTCCTCTCGTCCGTCACGATCGGAAAGCGTAAGGGCTAGAGCGCTATCTCCAGCTCCTCGGCTGCTGGGAAGGCGTCGATGTTGGCACCGCCCGCGGCGCGGTGGTTGCCCAGCGCCTCCTCGATGAGGCCGTCGATATCGGTGTCCGAGTGCACCGGATCGTGGTGAAAGAAGGCCAGCTGCTTGGCCCCCGCGTGCTCCGCGAGCTCGAGCGCCTCCTCGTACGTCGAATGCCCGAAGCCCGCGTGGGTCTTGTACTCCTCTCGGCTGTACTGAGCGTCGTGGACCAGCAGATCAGCATCCTTGCACCAGCTCGCGAGGTCCTTCAGGGTCCCGTTCTCGTTGTTCGCGAACAGCGCGATCTCGTTGTCGGTTGCAAACGCAAAGCGCGTGTCGCCCTCATCGATCCGATAACCAAACGTGGGAATCGGATGCATCAGAAGGTGAGGCGTGATTCGCAAGGCCCCGACCTCGAAGGTCTCGCCAGGGTTGCGCTCGATGAACTCCATCTCGGCCGGCATGTGATCCAGGCGCACCGGAAAGTACGCGGGATCCATCTGGTCGGCGAAGGCTGCCTGCAGCGACTTCGCAGAGCCGGACGGCCCGACGATCGTCAGGTGCGTGCCGGGCACGAAAGCGGGCAGGAAGAAGGGGAAGCCCTGGATGTGATCGAGGTGCGTGTGCGTGATCAGCAGGTGCGCCTGCAGCGGCTCGGATTGATTGAGCCCGCTGCCGAGCTCAGCGATGCCGGAACCGGAGTCGACGATGATGAGGTTGTTGTCCTTGTCCCGCACTTCGAGGCACGTGGTGTTGCCTCCGTACCTCAGGGTGCGGCGGCCGGGTGTCGGCCTGGTGCCGCGGGTGCCCCAGAACTTGACCCTCATCTGTTGGCCGTGATCTCGTAGACACGCTTGGTGATGAAGATGTCGAGCAGGTCGGCGTCGAGCTTGCCCTCCCCCGCCTCGCTCGTAAGGATGTCGAGCGCTTTCGTCACCGGCACGGCCGGCTTGTACTGGCGGTCATGCGCAGTCAGAGCGTCATAGATGTCCGAGATCGTCATCATTCGGACCTGGGTCGGAATGTCGTCCCCGCGCAGGCCGCGCGGGTAACCCGAACCGTCGAGCTTCTCGTGGTGCCCGTACGCGATCTGCGGAATGCCCCTCATCAGGGGCGGCCACTTGATCTCGCTCAGGAATTCCCAGCTGTGAGTCACGTGGGACTCGATCTCGCGGCGCTCCTCGTCGTCAAGCGTGCCCTTGCGGATGCTCAGGAAGCGGAACTCCTGCGGGTCGAGCATCGGGTGCTCGACGCCCGTCATATCAAGGTAGGTCTGCTCGGACAAGGCCTCGAGAATGGAGGCTTTGTCCTCCGGCAGGACGCTCGGCTCGTTGGCGGCGACTATGCCCTGGACCCAGTTAGCGTATTTCGCGAGCTCCTCCTCGAGCCGCCGATCTATGTCCGCGAGGACGGCTGAACTCGCCCCCCCACGTCGCATGGCATCAAGCTTCTCGGTCGCATATTTGACCTGCACCGAACGCTCGATGGACTCGAATCGCGACTGGATCCACTCGAGCTGGTACGGGAACAGCTTCCTCGCCTTGATCAGGATGCGCTCCCGCACGCCGACCTTGCCGAAGTCGTGAAGCAAGGATGCGTAGTGCAGCTCCTTCAACTGGTCCTCGGTGAAGTGCACGTCCTTGTATTTGCCGACCGCGATGTCCATGACGGCGAGCGCGATGCCGGTAGTGAGCTTCTCGACGTTTTGCGAGTGGCCGCGGGTGGCCGGGTCCCGCAGCTCGATTGCAGCGACGCTGGCCTTCACGAATCCGTCAAAGGCGGCTTGGTTCAAATCTAACAGCGTCTGTTTGTCGATCGCGACAGCGGCCTGGCTGGCGATCGACTCGATCATCTCGAGGTCTTCGTGCCTGAATCTGACTACCTCGTCCGGAACAGTGGCGACGGTCAGCTTGGTCTCGAAGTTTCGCTTAGCGTTGATCAGCTGGACCGCCCCGACCACCTCGTTGTTGTAGTTGCGCATCGGCACCGTGAGCATCGACTTCGTGCGATAGCCGTACTGCGCGTCGAATCCCTTACCGCCCTGCGGTTTTCCCGGCGGCGGGTTGTACGCGTCGTCGTAGATCTGGCTCGTGCCAACGGTGACCGTGTATCCGACCACGCTCTTCTCGTCCACTGGCACCTTGAAGTCCTGGTAGGTGTTTCTGTCGATGGAGCTGTTCTGGCTCCAGGCGAGACGCAGCTTTGTCTGCCCATCGTCACCAACCTCCTTCAGCCACAGGCTTGCGCCGTCAGCGTTGGTCAGCTGGCTCAGCTTCGTGAGGATGAGCTCCTGGAGCTTCCCGATGTCCCTCTCAGCTGAAAGCGCGTTGCCGATGCCGATGACATCTTCGAACTGCCGGTGCTGGCGGCGAGCCTGCTCCTCGAGCTGGCGAGCCCGCTCCTCGAGCTGCCTCACAGACTGCTTCAGCACCACGTTCTCCATCTCCACATGGAGGATCTGCCGCAGCGCGGCTGGTGATGCGTCAGACGGGAAAGCCACCGAGATGTCGGTGAGGCCTTGGGGGGCGCTCTGACCGGTGCCCAGCAGGATCAGCGCCGGAGAGATGATCGTCGTCGTGTCTTCCAGCCGGGTGCCTTTGAGGCCGAACTCGGCCAGGACCGCTTCCAATCCGGCGTGGTCGAAGCTGCCCAGCAGGTAGATGTTGAAGTCGGGTGCGTTGGTCATGCCTTGTCTATCTAACGCTGCCGTCCGAGTTCTGGAGGTAGATGAGGCGCAAGCCCTCAAGAGTAAGGAGTGGGTCGATGCTTTCGATAACCGGAGTCAGGCCGGCGACGAGAGCCGCTTGGCCCCCGGTCGCAATTACCTTGGCCGAGCCGCCGAGCTCAGCCGTAATCCGCTGGACCATTCCCTCGACCTGGGCGACAAAACCCCAGACCAAACCCGACTGGATCGACGCGACTGTGTTGCGCCCGATCACCGAGTCTGGCGCCACCGCCTCGACGCGCCGGAGCATGGCGGTTTGCGAAACCAGGGCGTCGAGAGAGATCTCCACGCCGGGTGCGATCGCACCGCCCAGGTAGTCGCCCTGCGCGTTGATGGCGTCGTAGGTCACGGCGGTGCCGAAATCGATGACCACGATCGGGCCGCCGTGCTTGGTGAACGCGGCCAGCGCGTTGGCGATGCGGTCTGCCCCCACGTCCTTGGGGTTGTCGTACCTCACTCGGACGCTGGTCTTGGTACCCGGCCCCACCATCACCGGGTCACACTTCAGGTAGCGCCGGGACACCTCGATCAAGGCCGGGTTGAGGTTGGGGACGACGCTCGCGATGACGACCCCATCGACCACCGTCACGTCAAGGCCGCGCAGGTGGAAGAGCTGGCCGAGCTCCACGGCGAGCTCGTCGGCGGTGCGCTCGTGGTGGGACGTGATCCGCCAGTCGGCAACCAGCCGCTCGCCCTCGAACAGGGCGAGCGTCACATTCGTATTGCCGACGTCAACCGCTAGCAGCATCAGGCCCGAACTCTAGGTCAGTTAACGCGGGAGAGGGGCGGGGTGGTCCAGGCTCCACGCCAACAGCGCCGCGGCCTGGCGCCGGACCTCAACCGCACGGGCAGCTACTCGCCTTGGGTGCGGCGCCCCGACAAGGTCCCGTTTTCGAAGCGATGAATCGGCGTCCCAGGGCGCCCGCATCGTGCCCCCACGAACCTGCCGTCCCACCTCCTGGTGGGCCTTCCGGAAGGACTTGCCCGATCGGACCAGCACCTCTGCGACATCGGTGGCCAGCAGGCCCGGATCGCCGGCGGCAGTCCCCAGGCGGGCCCTGTCGAACTCGAGGTGCTGCACCAGCAGCGATGCCGCTCGCATGGAATCGAGAGCGTTGTCGACCGCCGCGAACAACGCCGGCTTGTCCTCCTGGAGGTCGCGGTCGTATGCAAGGGGGAGGCCCTTCAACACGGTCGCGAGCGCGACCAGGCTGCCGATCGCCCGCCCCGACCGTCCTCTCAAGAGCTCGGCGATGTCCGGGTTCTTCTTCTGCGGCATCAAGCTCGACCCGGTCGCGATCTCATCGCCCAGCCTGACAAAGCCGAACTCGGAGCTTGCCCACAGCACGACGTCCTCGCCGAGGCGGCTCAAGTGGAGCGCCGCGGTCGTGCAGGCGTAAACGAGGTCCAGGGCGAAGTCACGGTCCGCAACCGCATCCATGCTGTTGCCGGTGAGGCGCAGGAACCCGAGCTCCTTGGCCACTACCCTGCGGAGCAGCGGCAAGGTGCTGCCGGCGAGAGCGCCAGAACCAAGCGGCATGTCGCTCGCCGAGTCATAGGCGTTTCGGACTCGGGCCGCATCGCGTAGCAGCGGCTCCGCATGGGCGAGGAGGTGGTGGCCAACAGTGACGGGCTGCGCGCGCTGAAGGTGTGTGTAACCCGGCATAACCCACCCGGCGTGGCGGTCGGCTTGCCTGCCGAGGGCCTCGACGACCGCTGCGATCTCGGCCATCAGCTCGCTGGCGGCGGCGCGGCAGTAGAGACGGAGGTCCAGCGCGACCTGGTCGTTGCGAGACCTGCCCGCGTGCAACGCGGCGCCGGCCGGCGTGATTTCGGTGAGCCGGCGCTCGATCGCAGAGTGGATGTCCTCGTCGGTGTCTTGGAAAGCGAAGGTTCGCGCGTCCAGCTCTCTGCCGACGCGGCGCAGCCCTCGTTCGATGGCGGCCAGCTGCCCGGCGGAGATGATCCCGGCGGCTGCAAGGCCGCGAGCATGGGCGAGGCTGCCGGCGATGTCAAAGGGATAGAGCTCGTAATCGGCGTCGAGAGATGAGGAGAAGCGCTCGAGCTCGGGCAGAAGGCGCCGTTCGAAGCGGCCGCCCCAAAGCTTGCCGCTTTCGCCGGCTACTTTCCTAGCCGTTTGACTTCACCCAGCAGATTGCCCACGCCGCGCGCATGCAGGCGACCCTGAACCTGGGCCGACGTGCGCACCCCCATCCCCCACAGCTTGATGAAGCCCGCGGCCGCCGATTGATCGAATACGTCGCCCTTGCCGTACGTCGCCAGCGACAGCTGGTAGAGCTGCTGGGGGCTCTTGCGTCCCACCACGTGCGACGAGCCCTTGAACAACTTCAGGCGCACGTCCCCTGTGACGTGGCGCTGCGTCTCGACCACGAACGCGTACAGCGCATCCCGCAGCGGGCTGAACCACAGGCCGTCGTACACCATCTGCGCCCACTGCTGCGCGACCAGGTCCTTGAAGCGCGCGACCTCCTTTGGCAGTGTGATGTCTTCGAGCGCCTGATGAGCCTGGAGCAAGAGCACTGCGGCGGGCGCTTCGTAGATCTCGCGTGACTTGATGCCGATGAGCCGGTTCTCGAGGTGGTCTATGCGGCCGACTCCGTTCTCGCCGCCAACTTGGTTGAGCGCGGTTACCAGGTCCAGCGCGCTGATCGCTTTACCGTCGAGCGAGACCGGCAGGCCCTCTTTGAAACCGATCTCGACGTATGCCGCCTCGTCGGGGCATTGGCGTGGATCGCTAGTCCACGAATAAACCTCGGCCGGTGGCTCAGCCCAGGGATCCTCGAGCACCCCGGCCTCGATCGAGCGGCCCCACAGGTTCTCGTCGGTCGAGTACGGGGAGCGAATCGTTGCCGGAACCTCGATGCCGTGCTGGTTTGCGTACTCGATCTCGTCATCGCGGTTCATCCCCCACTCGCGCACCGGCGCGACGACCTCGAGCTCCGGCGCGAGGGCGGCGGTGGTGACGTCGAATCGCACCTGGTCGTTGCCCTTGCCTGTGCAGCCATGCGCGATCGCATTTGCACCTTCGCGCCGCGCCACCTCGACCATCATCGCCGCGATCAAGGGCCGGCCCAGCGCGGTAGCCAGCGGATATTCCTTCTCATAAACGGCGCCGGCTTGCAGCGAAGGCCAGACGAAGAGCTCGAGAAACGGGATGCGGCCGTCGGCGACGTAGGCTGCCGAAGCGCCGACCTTCAACGCCCGCGCCTGGATGGCGTCGAGGTCTTTGTTCTCGCCGAGGTCGACGGTGAAAGCGATCACGTCCCAGCCCTTGTCCTTCAGCCAGCGGATTGCCACCGACGTGTCGAGGCCGCCCGAGTAGGCGAGGACGAGCTTCTTATTCAACGTGGGCCAGGAGGTCTTTGAGCGCCTTGCCCGCCCCCCGCTTGCGCAGCACGGCGATGATGGTGTCGTCGCCGGCCACGGTACCGGCGACGCCAGGCAGCGACGCCTCGTCGATGCGGCGCGCGACCAGGTTCGCGGTGCCTGGGGGCGTCCTGATCACGGCCACGGGCTCGACGAGCTCAACCGACAACACCAGCTCGCGGACCAGCGCGGCAGAGCTGCGGTAACCACTGACTGACCGAACGAGGCCGAGCTCCTGGACATCGCGCGAGATCGTGGCCTGCGTCGCGCGCAAGCCACGCCTGGCAAGCGCTTCGGCCAGCTCCTGCTGGGTGTGAACGCCGCCGCGGTTTACGAGCGCAAGGATCGCCTGATGGCGCTGTCCCTTGGTGGCGGTCACCCGACGTCGAGGACCTTGTGCATGACCGCCTGGGCTCGATCGATCTCTGCCGCGGTGATGATCAGCGGCGGCACGAGGCGGATCGAGTTCTCGTCGACGGCGTTGATGATCAGCCCTGCCTCGAGGCAGTGCTGCTGGAAAGCCTTGGCGTGGGGCTCGGCAAACTCGGCGGCCTGCATGAGCCCAAGCCCTCGCACCTCTTTGGCGCCGAGGCCTCGAAGAACTCCGTTCAGCAGCTCGCCCATCTCGGCGGCGTGGCCGACCAGGCCGTCGCGCTCGATGACCGCCAGCACGGAGAGCGCCGCCGTGCACGCCAGCGGGTTGCCGCCGAAGGTCGATCCGTGGTCGCCGGGCTCGAAAACGTCAGCCCTAGGCGCGGCGAGGCAAGCGCCGATCGGGACGCCGCCGCCGAGGCCTTTCGCCAGTGTCATCACGTCGGGAGTGATGCCGTGATGCTGGTAGGCGAACCACCTGCCGGTGCGCGCAATCCCGGTCTGGACCTCATCGAGGATCAGCAGCAGGTTCTTCTCGTCGCACCATTTGCGCACGCCTTCCAGGTAGCCCTTGGCGGCGGGGATGATGCCGATCTCCCCCATCACCGGCTCGAGCATCACGGCGACGGTCTTTTCCGTGGTCGCCGCCTTGATCGCCTCGAGGTCGTTGTAGGGCACGTGCACGAAACCGTCGGGCAGCGGCTTGAAGGGGTCCGAATACTTGTGCTGGCCGCCGGCGGTGACCGTGGCAATGGTGCGGCCGTGGAAGGAGCCCTCGGCGGTGATGATCTCGAAGGCACCCTCGCGGTTCTTCGCGCCCCACTTGCGCGCGATCTTGATCGCGGCTTCGTTGGCCTCGGCGCCTGAGTTACAGAAGAAGACGCGTGAAGGGAACGAAAGCTCCACCAGGCGTCGCGCGAGCTCGACCTGGGGCCGCGTGTGGTAGAGGTTGGAAGTGTGGATCAGGGTGCGCGCCTGACCCATGAGCGCCCGTGCGAGATCGGGATGGGCATGGCCCAGGACGTTGACGGCGATCCCGGCGACGAGGTCGAGATACTCCTTGCCGTCCTCGTCGTAGAGCAAACAGCCCTCGCCGCGCACAAACGTGACCGGCAGCCGCCGGCCGGTGTGCATCAGGTACTGCTCGGCGAGCTCGGGGGTGTTCGGCATTGATTTAGGGAGTGACCATCGTGCCGATGCCCGCTTCGGTGAAAAGCTCGAGCAGAAGCGCATGAGGCGTGCGGCCGTCGACGATATGGGCGAGGGGCACGCCGTCGAGAGCGCGCAGGGCGGCTTCGAGCTTGGGAATCATGCCGCCTGTGACTTCGCCGGAGTCGATCCGCTCACGCGCGTCCTGTTTGGAGAGCACTGCGACAACCTTGCCGTCCACGCCGAGGACGCCGGGGACATCGGTGAGGAGGATGAGCTTGTGGGCCCTGAGCGAGACAGCGAGCTCGGCGGCGACGGTGTCTGCGTTGATGTTGTAGGCGTGGCCGTCGTAGCCGAGGCCGATTGATGCGATGACGGGGATGTAGCCGCGGCCAAGAAGCGCAGTGATCGGCTCCTTGTTGACCTGCGTGACGCGCCCGACGAAGCCCAGCGCCTCGTTCAGTGGCTCGGCGATGATGCAGGGTCCGTCCTCGCCGCTCATGCCCACGGCCTGGCCGCCGAGCCGGTTGATGCTCGCGACGATGTCCGGGCTGACCTTTCCGGTCAGCACCATCTTCACCACTTCCATGGTCTTTTCGTCAGTGACCCGAAGGCCTTTCTTGAAGGTGGCCTTGATGCCGAGGCGCTCGCTCATCGCCGTGATCTCGGGGCCGCCGCCATGCACGAGCACCGGCTGCATACCGACGTAGCGGAGCAGCACGATGTCGAGCAACGTCTCGTCGCGAGCCTGCTCGATGGCGTTGCCGCCAACCTTGACGACCACGATCTGGCCGTGGAATCGCTTGATGTATGGCAGCGCCTCGACCAGGACCTTCGCGCGCTCCTCGACGGTCAGCGTCATGTGGTGTAGTCCGCGTTGATTCGCACGTATTCCTCCGAAAGGTCACAGCCCCAGGCTTCGGCGCGGCCGTCCGCCAGCCCAAGGGTGGCCACTATCTCGATCTCGGGCTGCTCGAACGCGCGCCGCACGGCCGAGAGGTCCACGTTGACCCCCGCGCCCCGTTCGAATACGACCAGCCCGCCCACGCTGAGGTGAAGCTTGTCGAGAGCCAGCTCCGCGCCACTGTAACCGAGCGCGCACACGATCCGGCCCCAATTGGGATCGCCGCCGTGGACCGCCGTCTTGACAAGGCTTGAAGAGGCTACCGCGCGGGCGGCGGTTCGGGCGTCCGAATCGGTCAGGGCATCGACCACGCGGACGCTGATCAGCTTGCTCGCTCCCTCGCCGTCGCTGGCAACCGCGCGAGCGAGCTGGCGGGCAACCTCGAGCAAGGCGTTCTCGAACAGCTCCGCTTCGACGCTACCGGCCCTGATCGCGGGATTCCCGGCGGCGCCGTTGGCCAGCATCAGGAACGTGTCGTTGGTGGAGCTGTCGCCGTCGACGGTGACCTGATTGAAGCTGCGATCCGCGATTGGCTTGACCAGCTTCGCCATCAACCCTGACTCGACTGCGGCGTCAGTTGTGATGTAAGCGAGCAAGGTGCCCATGTTGGGATGGATCATCCCGGAGCCCTTGCACATCCCGCCGACGCGGATCGTTGTCCCCGCGATGTCGACCTCGAGCTGCGCGGTCTTGGGCACCGTGTCAGTGGTCATGATGGCGCGGGCTGCGCGGTCGCCGCTGTCGGGGCTGAGCTGTGCGCACGCTTCGGCGATGCCCGTTTTGATCGCAGCCATCGGAAGGTAGCGACCGATGACGCCGGTCGAGCTGACGAGCACCTGGTGCGGGTCGAGGTCCAGCCGGTCGGCCGTGAGCTTGGCCATGAGCAGCGCATCCTTAAACCCCTGAGCGCCGGTGCACGCGTTCGCGTTGCCGGAGTTGATCGTCAGCGCGCGAACACGGTTGTGCTGTAGGTGCAGCTGATCGATTACCACCGAGGCTGACTTCACTTTGTTGGTCGTGAATACCCCGCCGGTATCGCAGCCATGCTCGGACTGGATGACGCAGAGGTCATCGCGCTGGGCGGTGGGGATGGCGGTGGCGCCGGTCGTGAACGCCTTGATCCCGCACGCGGCGGTGCCGGCGCGAAAGCCATGCGCGAAGGTCACGGCCACTGGACGGGCAGCTCCAGCGCGGTCTTGCGGTCGAAGCCGAAGGCGATGTTGAAGCACTCCACGCCCTGGCCAGAAGCGCCCTTGACCAGGTTGTCGAGCGCTCCCGTCACCACGGCCTTCTCGCCCTGAGCCGCAACGTTGACCAGGAACAGGTTCGAGTGGCTGGCCAGCTTGGTCGTCGGGCTCTGGTCGAGGACTTTGATGAACGGCTGGCCGGCGTAGAACTCGACATAGGCGTCATGCAGCTCCTCGACCGAGCCCTTGAGGTCGAAATAACACGTGACGAGGATGCCTCGAGTCATCGGCACCAAATGGGGCACGAAGGTGACGCGCAGCCGATTCGGATTCAGGGCCGCGAGCTCCTGGGTCACCTCCGGAAGGTGGCGATGGCCGTTGATCGAGTAGGCAGCGATCGATTCGTTGACCTCGCTGAAATGAGTCCCGATGCCGGGCGAACGCCCCGCCCCGCTGACTCCCGACTTGGCGTCCACGACGATGTCGGAGCCGACAACTCCGGCTGCGACGGCGGGCGCGAGCGCCAGGATCGAGGCGGTCGAGTAGCAGCCAGGCACCGCTATGAGATCAGCGGTCTTGAGCTCTCGTTCGTGCAGCTCGGGCAATCCAAGTACCGCTTTGCCAAGGAGCGCCGGCGCGGGGTGCACCTGCTTGTACCACCGGGGGTATTCGGCCACGTCCTTTAGACGGAAGTCGGCGCTCATGTCGATAACTCTGGCGCCAGCGGCGAGCCAGGCCTGGGCCTTGCTCGCTCCGACGTTATGTGGCAGGCAGCTGAACACGACGTCGATGCCGTCTAGCTCGGGATCAGAGAGAAATGTGCCTTTCAGATCCAGCACGGGAAATACTGCAGCGAATGGCCGGCCGGCAAACGTGCGAGATGTCAGCTGGGCCAACTCGACGCCGGGATGCCGGGCCAGGAGATAGACAAGGGTCATCCCGGCGTAGCCATTGGCCCCAGCGACAGCAGCTCTTACCATCTTGCCCACGAGCGCATGAGTATACAACGAGACTGCATAAACATCCGCGTGGCAAGACGGTGCTAGGCAATTAGAGCGTCACCGGCTCGGCTGGCTGGCCAGCGAGCTTTAGATGTCGATGAAGACCACCAAGGCTATGAGTCCGAGGCAACCGAGCAAGGCATGGCGCAAGGCGCGGTGCTTATGTCCCGCGAATCCCTCCTCAACCATGGGCGCCACCGGCACCCAACGCTCCTCATCCCAGTAGAACTTGCCATCCGGCGACATCTGGCGGTGGGGTGTCGTGCCCATTCTTGGCAGGGTTAACGCCAGATCGCTCGAGCTGGTTGGTTTCCCTGTTCTGGTGAGTGCAGGGGAACCAAGCCGCAGGCCCAAAACCTCCGTTAGCGATACGCAACCCGCGCTGGATCGCCACCACCACGGCTGTCCCAGCCGTCACGCAACCCGCCTGTGGTCCCCGGACCGGCCGCCAACACCTCATCCCAGTCCGTCAACACACTGCGCCGAACCACCACGGCGCGCCCGGGCCGCCGCCGCCCCGCCCTACCCCACCTCGTTAAAGAAGCAGGACTCCGCCCCGGTGTGACAAGCCGGCCCCGCCGCCCTCACCCGCAACAGCACCGTATCGAGGTCGCAATCCAACCGCACCTCCACCACCTCCATGAAGTTCCCCGAGGTGCCCCCCTTCTCCCACAATCCTCTCTCGCGCGAGTGAAACCACGCCCGCCCCGTCTCCCTCGTTTTGTCCCACGCCACCTCATCCATGTAGGCGACCATCAACACCTTCCCCGTGTCCTCAGCCTGCACCACCGCCGGTACCAATCCCTTCGAGAAATCCGGTCTCATCGCCTGATCTCCAACCCCCGCGACGCCAGCTCCTGCTTCACCCCCGCGATGCGCACCTCCCCAAAGTGAAAGATGGACGCGGCAAGCGCCGCCTCCGCCCCACCCTCCGTTAATGCCTTGTACATGTGCCCCGCGTTGCCCGCACCCCCCGACGCGATGACCGGCAACCGAACCGCAGAGCTGACCGCCTTCAAGAGCTGCACGTCGTAGCCCTCATACGTCCCATCCTGGTTCATCGACGTCAGCAATATCTCCCCCGCGCCCAGGCCCTCTGCCAGCGTCGCCCACTCCACGACATCCCGGCCCGCCGCCTGCCGCCCCCCATGGCTGAACACCTCCCATCCCTCCCCCTCGGTTCGTCGCCGCGCATCGATGGCCAGCACGACGCACTGCGATCCGAACACCTCAGCACACCGCGCGATCAGCTCCGGCTCGGCAAGCGCCGCCGTGTTGACCGACACCTTGTCCGCCCCGTGCGTCAACAGCTCGGCCATGTCCTCGACGCTCCGAACTCCCCCGCCGACGGTCAACGGGATGAACACCTGATCCGCAGTGCGGGCCACCACGTCGAGGATGATCTTCCGGTCGTCAGACGACGCTGTGATGTCGAGAAACACAATCTCGTCAGCGCCTTCGTGGTCGTACAGTGCGGCCAGCTCGACAGGGTCGCCCGCGTCCCGCATTTCCGCGAATTGAACCCCTTTGACGACACGCCCGTCATCGACGTCGAGACACGGGATGATCCGTTTCGCAGGCATCGCGTCAGAAGGCCCGACTGACGCGAGCGTGAACGGGCGCTTGGCTCACTCGCAAAGCCTCACAAAATTTTCATAGACGCGGAGGCCGTCGGCGCTGCTCTTCTCCGGATGGAACTGCGTGCCCATTACGTTGCGCCGCGCGGACGCCGCCGCGGCCGAGTGCTCTGCCGAGCCCACCGAATGCTTGGTCGAATCTGGCGTGTATGAGTGAACGAAGTACATGTACGACCCGTCCGTGATGCCTTCCCACAAGGGCGTGTGGTCCGTGTGCGTGACGCGGCACCACCCGATCACCGGCAGGACCTCGCTGCCGTCCACCTCGCGGACGGTGCCCGGCAGCAGGCCAAGCCCCCGATGCTTCCCGTTCTCCATCGATTCCTCGAACAGCAGCTGATAGCCAAGGCACACCCCGAGGATCGGCGTCCCCCGCCGGGCGAGCTCGATGATCCGGGTGCCCAACCCCGCCGCTGTCAACTTCTCGAGCGCCGGCCCAAACGCCCCGACGCCCGGCAACACGATGCCGTCGGCCTCGTCCAGTTGGTCCGGATCGGCCGTGATCAAGGGATAAGCGCCTGAATGAGCCAGTGCGCGCTCGACCGAGCGCACATTGCCGACCCCGTAGTCAACGATCGCAATCACCCCAGCAGTCCCTTGGACGAGGGCACCCCCGGCCCGCCGCCCGCCGCCACCGCCTGCCGCACGGCCAACCCCAGCGCCTTGAAAGTGGCCTCGGCGATATGGTGGCGATTCCGTCCTCTGATCACGTCAACGTGGATGGTCGCCCCCGCGTGGATCGACAGAGCCTTCCAGAACTCTTCCAGCACCTCCGACTCGACAGTGCCGATGCGCCCCCGCAGCGGAACGTTGTAGGAGAGGTAGGGCCGCTTGCCCAGGTCGATCACCACACGCGCCAGCGCCTCGTCGAGGGGCGCGTATGCGGAAGCAAAGCGCGTGATGCCTGCACGGTCTCCGAGCGCTTGGGACAGGGCCTGGCCGACAACAATGCCCGCGTCCTCGACGAGGTGATGCGTATCGACGTGCAAGTCTCCGGAGCCGCGCAGGTCGAGGTCGAATCCGCCGTAGCGCGCCACCTGCTCGAGCATGTGGTCGAGGAATGGGAGACCTGTGGCGACCTTGACCTTACCGTTGCCTTCGAGGTCGACCCTGGCACGCAGCTTTGTCTCCTTGCTGTTGCGCGTGACGTCGGCTCTTCTACTCAAGGCGCACCTCCACGGCGTGTGCGTGGGCGCCCAACCCTTCCATCTGGGCCAGGCGCACCGTGGCCTCGCGCAGCGAATCGAGGTCGGCGCGGTCGAGGCTCAACACGCTCATCTGCTTCATGAAGGTGCGCACGCCAAGCGGCGACGCAAAACGCGCGGCACCCGACGTCGGCAGCGTGTGGTTCGGACCGGCTGTGTAATCACCGAGCGGAACTGTGGCATAAGGCCCAACGAAAACCGCGCCGGCATTCTCAACCTGTCGAGCGCGCGCCGCCGCGTCCTCGGTAACAATCAGGAGATGCTCCGGAGCGAACTCGTTCGCGATCTTCATCGCCTCGTCGAGGTCGCGAACGACGACGGCGATGCAGGTCGCGGCGCGAATGATGTCGGCCCGTTCGAGGCCCAGCAAGAGGTTGTCGAACTCCTCCTCGACCCGGCTCGCAAGCGCTGCCGAGTCCGTGACCAGCACTGCCATGGCCAGAGGATCGTGCTCGAGCTGAGCGGCCAGGTCGGCGGCGACGAAATCCGGACGAGCACCTGCGTCGGCGATCACCATCACCTCGGTCGGTCCCGCGATGCCGTCCACCCCGACCGCTCCGAAAACCTCGCGCTTGGCCAGATTGACGTAGAGGTTGCCGGGG
The DNA here is from genome assembly GCA_035534555.1 of Candidatus Micrarchaeaceae archaeon. Taxonomy (GTDB): domain Bacteria; phylum Chloroflexota; class Dormibacteria; order Dormibacterales; family Dormibacteraceae; genus Palsa-872. Next base: position 151,605 of record DATLRQ010000005.1, on the reverse strand, counting down.
CCCACGATCACGTCCACGCGCTCGATCGACTCGGTGCCGTACGCCATCGCCGCGATCGCCTGCGCTCCGCCCAGCCTGTAGACGGCGTCGACGCCCGCGATATGGGCGGCGGCGAGGATCGAGTCGGGCACCGTGCCATCGGCGCGCGGAGGTGTCGCCAGGACCACCTCGCGAACACCGGCGATCCGAGCCGGGATGGCGGCCATCAGGACGGTGGACGGATAGGCGGCCCGGCCGCCCGGCGCGTAGAGGCCGGCTCGACGCACCGGCCGGGTGAGCAGCTCGAGGCCAGATGAGCCGCCCGGCGACGCCTCGATCTGCCGCGAATGAAAATCGCGGATGCGTTGAGCCGCAAACTCGAGTGCAGCGCGATCCGCGTGGCGAAGGCGGCCGGCGCCGGCGGCCGTCTCGCCCGCGCCAACCTCAAACGTCTGATCACTTCGCGGAGCCCAGCCATCGAACCTCGCGCTGTAAGCGCGAAGCGCGTCATCCCCGCTGGCGGCGACGCGGGCGCAAATCTCCATCACGCTTTGGCGTTCGGCTGCAAAACGCGAAAGTTCCAATCCTCGGCGCGATAGGGGCGATGCGGTCCAGGTGCCGGCGTCAAACCGTTTCATCGCGCCACTCGCGACGCGGCCGCGCCACGAGCCCGGTGATCCGCGGCAGCGCGCAGGCGCCCGACCAGCGACTGCACGGCGGCCGTGCGCGTTTTCAGGCTGGCCTCGTTGGCGATGAGACGCGCGGTGGAGCTCCCGAGGACGGCAGCGATGCGCAGCTGGTTCTCGCGCAGGGTGCGGCCGCTCGCGGTCAGGTCGACGATGCCGTCGACGAGTCCCACCTGCGGCGCCAGCTCGACCGAGCCATGCAGCCGAACGATCTCAACCGACTGACCGTGAGCCTCGAACCAGGAGGCGGTGGTTCGAGGGTATTTCGTCGCGAGGCGGAACAGCGGCGGCCAGGTCTCGGGACCGGCCAGCTTCGACGAGGCAGGCACCGCAAGCACTAGCCGGCAGCCCCCAAACCGAAGGTCGACCAGCTCGTAATGCGCACCCGGCGACTCCCACAGCACGTCCTTGCCGACGATGCCGAGGTCGGCAGCTCCGTGGTCGACGTAGGCCGGGACGTCGGCCGGGCGGACGAGGATGACGCGCACTGCCGTCCGGTCCACGAGCAGCTGGCGGCCCAGCTCTGCCCCATTCAACCTGGCCACTCCCGAGCGGCCGAGGAGTTTCAGCGCGCCCGGCAGCAGCGCGCCGGTCGGGATCGCGATCGAGACCCTCTCCTTCTTCATGCTGGCGAACCCATGAGGCGCCCGACCACCTGCTCCGGTGGCAGCCTCAGCCTCCGGCGACCGCTCGCCAGCCACGACGTAGAGGTCGCCGTGTGACAGTGGACGAGGTTGACGGCGCCCGCCGCTCGCCACCAATCGACTGCCTCGTTGTGAGTTCTCGGCTGCGTGTCGACCACCGCCCGCATGCCGAACAGCCGAAGCCTCGAGCCCAGGCGCAACGCCGTCGCGAGCCCAGCCGGATCCCATGCGATGGCCGCGTCGAGTCGCGGCAGCTCTGGCGGGCGGGCAGCGCGGGTGAGCATCTCCCAGACGAGGTCGAGCTGCACGACGAAGCCGGTGGCCGGCGCCGGCCGGCCGAAGCGAGCCAGCAGCCCGTCGTACCGACCGCCCTGTGCGACAGGGCGGCCGAGGTCTGGGCCGTAGCCCTCGAAGATGATTCCCGTGTAGTAGTCGAAGTCGCGAATCGCTCCGAGATCGAGGCTCACGACGTCGCCCAGCCCGTGGATGCTCAGGAGTTCCAGGACACGGCCGAGCTCGGAGAGGGCGCGCTCCGAGCGGCGGTTGCGCACGAGCCCGCCGGCCGCCTTCAGAATCTCAGAGCCGCCCCGTAATGCCGGAAAGCGCAGCAGCAGCTCATGCTCCGCCGAGCGCAGGGTGGTGTGGCTTAGCAACTCCTCGAGGGCGACGAAGTCCCGCGCAGCCAGGGCAGCTCGCACCGCCACCTTGACGTCAGCCGGCAGCTTGACCGCGTCCATGATCCCGTGAAAGAACTCGGAGTGGCCGACGTCGACCTGGTAGCGGCGCAGGCCGGTGGCTTCGAGGCAACGCGCCGCCAGCGCGATGACCTCGGCGTCGGCCACGGCCCCCGACGCTCCAACCAGCTCGGCTCCGACCTGGTACGTCTCTCGCCTCTGCTGGAAGCGCCCTTCATCGGTCGAGAGCACCGGGCCTGCATAGCAAAGGCGCAGAGGGAGCGGCGCCGATCGCAGCTTCCCCGCGACCACCCGCGCCACCGGTACCGTGCGCTCGCTGACCAGCGCGACGACCTCGCCGCGGGCGTCGGTGAACTTGAAAAGGCGGCGCCGCTGCTCGGCGCCGAGGCCGAGCTCCAGCACATCGGTGCTCTCGACCATCGGGGTGATGACGTGGCGGTAACCCCAGCGGCGCATCTCGCCCAGGACGGACTCCTGGGCTGCACGCAACGCCTCCGCCTCGTTGGGAAGGAGATCGCGGAACCCGGGAACGCCGCCTAACGGAACTGCCGGAGACGCCGAACTACGGTCGGTGAAGAGACCTCCGGGCTCGGGCCACCGACCGTCGATCAGCTGTCATCGTCCTCGTCGTCCTCGTCGTCATCGCCGCCGTCGCTGCTCTCCACGAAGTCGAGAGGCTCGGCGTCGTCGTCGACCGCGTGCATGCCTTCCTCGATCTCTCCGCCCTCAACCACGGCATCCGAGATGGTCTCCTCGTCGTCCTCGCCCGCGAAGATCTCGACCTCCCGAGCGAGCAGGCTCTCCTTGGTGTAGGGCCTGAACTCGACCTCGCGCTTGCGGCGCATCGGGAAGCTCGGCTTGCCTGCGAACTTCGGGTCCTGGTAGGTCTCGCGAACGATGAGCTTGACGGCCGTGCCTTCGCACGACATCACGCCCGCCTGGTACCGGTTGCCTCCGCGCATGAACTTGATCAACCGGCGTGCGAGCTTGGCCTCGAGCAAGCCGAGCTTGACTCCGCGGGAGGTCTCGGCGACCACACCGTCGCCATCGATCCTCAGCTCCGAAACATCGCCAGCAGCAACCCTGGAGCAGATGTCGGACCCGGGAGGATTCTCGAGGGTGGTGATGACGGTCTTACCCATCTCCTCGACGAACAGGTTGAGGTCGACTCTGGTGCCACCAACCTTGAGGCCTTCCTTCTGGTGAAGCAACGCGTTGATGCGCGCTGCGTTCTTCTTCGCGATCGAGTTCATCGGGTTGAGCTTGAGCGCGACCTCGTACGCGGCCTTGGCATCCTTCAGCTTGCCGAGCTCTGACAGCGCCTTGCCCAACCGGTTCTGCGTCTCCTCGTCGGTGCCGAAGCTCTCGATGATGAACTTGTTGAGCTTTGCCGCCTCATCCCACTTGCCGGCGATTGCCAGCTGAACCGCCTCGTCTCCATATTGCGAGCGGGGCTTGAGGTGCTCTGCGGACTCGGTCTTCAACGGGCGCGCTCCTATGGGTCTGGCTGAGGGAATCACGAGTATAAGTTCTACGGGCAGGCGACACCTTGCCCACACCTGCGGCGACAATCACCGAGTGCAACCATCGCTGAGGTCGATTGTGTGCCTCGGCATTCTCACCCTCCTGCCGCTGGCCGCTTGTTCGAGTGGCGGCGCGGGGCCGAAGGCCGGCATCGAGATCGGCGTCGACCTGCCTCTGTCCGGCATCGAAGGGCGGGCCGGCACGCCGACGCTCAACGGAGTGCAGTTCTACGTGAAGCAGCACCCCACGCTCGACGGTTTCACCGTTGCGGTCAATGCCCGCGACGATGCGATCAACGGAGTGCACGACGCAAAGCTGGGAGCCGAGAACATCACGGCGTTCGTCAACGACCCAGTCGTGCTGGGCGTCATCGGACCATTCGACTCAGCGGTTGCCACGGCGGCCATACCGGTCGCGAACCAGGCCGGCCTGGCGATGATCAGCCCCTCGGCCAGCGATCAGTGCCTGACCAAGCCTGTATTCGTTCCCGCCGGCCTCAGCCCAGCCCACAAAGCTGTCGCCTGCAACGAGGTCGGCCTCCCTCTGCCCGCCGACCTGCGGCCGGACAAGGTGAACACCTTCTTCCGGCTGGCCACCACCGACGATCTCCAGGGCGCGGCCGCGGCCGACTTCGCGTACAAGAACCTGCAGCTTCTCAGGGTGGCGGTCCTGTCAGACCACGAGGCATACGGCCAGGCACTGGCCGACGGCTTTCGCACGCGGTTCAACAAGCTGGGCGGCCTGGTCGTCGTTTACCAGGATTTCGCACCCGCGGCGGGCCGCGATCTGAGCGCGTTCTTCAGCCAGGCCAAGAGTGAGAGAGCTGGGGCCGTCTATTTCGGCGGCGTCGCAGCCAACCGCTCCTGCTCGATCCGAGCCCAGGCGGCAAGCGCGCTGGGAGCCGCGGCGCCGTTTCTCGGTGGGGATGGCATCGCCGAGGACCCAACCTGCGTCCGCGATGCGGGAGCCGGCGCCTCGGGGATCTATGCCACGGTGCCCGCGATCGACCCCGACCAGGCTCCGAGCGCCAAGGCCGCGATCGCCGCTTTCAAAGCGGCATACCCCCGCCCAACCGACTACGGCCCCTACACGATGCTGGCGTACGACGCCGCGGCCGTCCTGTACGACGCCATTGACAAAGCGATCAAAGCCGCAGGGGGCAAGCTCCCGAGCCCGGCGGAGGTCGTCGCAAAGCTGGCCGCGACAACGGTTTTCGCCGGCGTCACCGGCACGTTCGGATTCGATTCCGCTGGGGATACCACCAACCGCATCGTCTCGATTTTCGAGGCCCAGAGCTCCGATCCGGCGGCCCCATGGCCCTGGGTGGGCGCCGAAGACTACAGCACCAAACTTCCTTATTGACCCGGGCTGGTCTCAATTCTTGGCGCCGGACTCACTCCAACCTTGAACTTGGAGTTGCAGGGGGTATAGTCTCCGACTGGAGTAGCGGTTCGGCCCATGTGGCCGCACTCGTCGTCGGCGCACTCTCGCCCCGATCGTAAAGATTGGGAAGAGGACGGCGAGTGAGGGGAGACTGAGGAAACGCCGTCCGAAGCTTCCCAAGCAATACAAAGGGGGAACCGTATGGTTCGAGGTAGGGGACTCGTAGTCCTCACATTGGCGGCGTTGTTCGCATTCGCCTGCGGCGGCACCACCAGCACCGGCACCGCCAGCAAGGGCACCATCAAGATCGGCTCAGACTTTCCGGTCTGTACCACTGGCGGCCAGGCGACCCAGAACGGCGTGAAGTTCGCGGTCGACACGAAGAACGCCGCTGGCGGCGTCAACGGCTACACGATCGCCTTCACAGGATTCGATGACTGCCGGCAGGGCGCTTACTCCTCCGACGCCGGCGTCCAGAACGTCCAGACCATGCTGGGCGATCCCAAGTTCCTGGGCATGATCGGTCCTTACAACTCAGCTGTCGCCGAAGCCGAGATCCCGATCGCGGCTCCGGCCCACTTCACGATGATCAGCCCGGCCAACACCAACCCGTGCCTGACCAAAGACCTTTCGACCTGCACATACCACCCGCAGAATCTGCGTAACGGCAACCCCAACAACTACTTCCGGGTTGTTACGACTGACGACTACCAGGGCCCGGCGATGGCCGACTACATGTACAACACGCTCGGCGTCCACAGCATCGGCATCCTCGACGACAGCACCGTCTACGGTGTCGGAATCGCGGGCGCATTCGAGACCGAGTTCAAGAAGCTGGGCGGCACGACGCAGCACTCTGAGTACCAGAAGGCGACTACCAGCGACTGGAAGTCGATCCTGCTCAAGTTCAAGAACGGGGGCGCCGCGGGCGTCTACGCGGGCGGCACCGACGACCAGAACATATGCATCCCCGCCAAGCAGATGAAGGACATCGGCTGGTCGGTCCCGTTCGCCGGCGGTGACGGCATCGAGACCACCAACTGCATCGACGAGGCCGGGAGCAACGACCTGGCCATGGCCTCCACGTCCGCCGGCGCGGACGCCACCCAGATCCCCGGCGCCCAGGCCACGATCGCAGCCTTCCGGGCTGCCTTCACCGGTGCCAATGACTTCGGCGGGTACACCATGCAGGCGTACGACGCCACCAACGCGCTGATGGCCGCCATCGGGCGAGCAATCACTGACGCCAACGGTTCCACACCCACCCGCGAGCAGGTCAGGGCCGAGATGGCCAAGACCACCGGCTTCGTGGGCGTCATCGGCACCTACAACTTCGACGCCAACGGCGACACCAGCCTGAAGATCGTCTCCATCTACCAGGTTGAGACGGTCACCGACCCGACCAAGTCAACCGGCGTCTGCGGCAAGCTCCACCCGAACGACTGCTACGTTTGGAAGGCGCAGGTCAACTACGCGACCGCCGGCTAATCTTCTAGCCCGATAGCCGACGAGGAGGCCCAATGCGGGCCTCCTCGTCATCAACGTCAAGGAGGGGGGCACTGGAAGCGCGCAAGGCGGTGAGCGGTGCCTCGGCTCTAACGCGAGTCCGTTCACTGAGGGTGGCCGGCTTGAGCCTCCCCGACGCCGGCTTCTTCCTCATCTGCGGGCTGGCCATCATCGGCCTGGCCTATGAGGCCATCACCGGTCCAACCGCCTTCATCCAGATTTCGATCTTCGGGCTCGCGGACGGCTCCATGTACGCACTCGTGGCCCTGGGCTACACGATGGTCTACGGCATCATCGAACTGATCAACTTCGCGCACGGCGACGTTTTCACCATGGGCGCATACATCGGCGCGGCGATCCTCGGCTTCTTCTCGTACAACGAGAACTCGTTCACCGCGGTAAACCTGGTGGCGCTGCTGGTCGTATTTCCAGTGGTCATGCTGATCATGGGCGGCATCAACATCGGCATCGAGCGGATCGCGTACCGGCCGCTGCGAAACGCGCCTCGCCTGGCCCCTCTCATCACCGCGATCGGAATGTCCTTCGTGCTCGAAGGGGTCATGTTCCTGTGGCAGGGTCCGGCCACCGTCCATTTTCCGGACCTGCTTCCACACGGACCCGGCTTCCAGACCACCATCGACGGTGTCTTCATCGGCTTCAAGGATGTCTTCGTCGTCGTCACGGCAGCGATCCTGGTGACACTGCTGGCCCTCTTCATCAACCGGACAAGGCTCGGCAAGGCGATGCGCGCCACAGCGCAGGACCGCGACGCGGCGCAGTTGATGGGGATCGACATCAATCGCACGATCGCGGCCACTTTCTTCATCGGTGCGCTCCTGGCGGGCGCCGGCGGCATGATCTGGGGCCTGTACTACAACAACATCTTCTACAACCTGGGATTCCGGACGGGGCTGATCGCATTCACGGCCGCCGTCTTCGGCGGCATCGGCAACATCCCGGGCGCAGCCATCGGGGGGCTGCTCATCGGGCTCATTTCCGCTTACAGCGATTCGTACATCGGCTCGAAGTGGACCGAGGTCGTGGTTTTTGGGATCCTGATCGGTGTGCTGGTATTCCGGCCGACCGGCTTGCTCGGGATGAGGGTGCCCGAAAAATGAGCCAACCAGCAGCCCGTAAGCCTGGTTTCCTTGGCGGCTTGAGCCGGCGTCGAATACGCGATCGCGATGCTGTGATCTATGGCGTCCTGCTGCTCCTGGCTATCGCATTCCCGTCGGCCGTGCTGTATGCGACCGGCAGCTCCGCCCTGATCTCGCAAGCTGCAGACGCCGGCACGTATGTGTTGCTGGCCATCGGCCTCAACGTCGTGGTCGGGTTTGCCGGCCTTCTGGACCTTGGGTACGCGGCCTTCTTCGCGATCGGCGCGTACACGTTCGCGCTCTTTTCGTCCTCTCAGCTCGGTTCCTCTCCGCTGCACCAGAGCTTCCACCTCCCGTTCTGGTTGATGATCTTCGCGGCCTTGGTGGCGGCGGCCGGAGCAGGCGCGCTCCTTGGCTTCCCCACGCTGCGTCTGCGCGGCGACTACCTCGCAATCGTGACCCTTGGCTTTGGCGAGATCGTGCCGCAGCTCTCCTACAACCTCCCGCAATGGACAAATGGGATCAACGCCATCGGAAGCATCGACAGGCCGAGCCTCCCTGCCTGGATCACCGGCCCGTGGGCAGGCGCCAACAACATTGCCATCATCCAGCCGGACGTTTGCCGGCAGCTGACCAACTCCACGAAGTTCGCGCCGTGCTTCAGCTTCGGTTACGATCCGATCGCCTTTTACGTCCTGATCGTCATCACGATCATCGTCGCCGTGATCCTCGTCGGCAACCTGTACCGGTCGCGTTTGGGCCGCGCCTGGATGGCGATTCGTGAGGACGAAGTGGCAGCCGCCGCGATGGGCATCAACACGGTGACCACCAAGCTGCTTGCGTTCGCAATTGGAGCTTCGTTCAGCGGGTTCGCAGGCGCCTACTACGGTGCGAGCTTCGGGCTGGTGAGTCCTGACGATTTTCTGTTCCTCGTATCGATCACAGTGCTCGTCATGGTGGTGCTTGGGGGCATGGGCAACATCCCCGGTGTCATCGTGGGCGCCCTCGTCATCTACTTCGTGCTCAACAGCTTCTTGCCCGCCCTGCCGCCGGCACTCGAATCACTCGCGAACACCGTTGGCCTTTCGTCGCTGAACAATTCGAACGGCAACTGGCCTGGCCTGGCCCAGGAGATTCAGCGCATCAACTTCCTGGTTTACGGCCTCATCCTCGTGCTGATGATGCTGTTGCGACCGCAGGGCATATTCCCGAGCCGCGTCCGCGAGCAGGAGCTCAAGCATGTGGCCGTCCAGGAAGACGAGGCTGCAGTCGAGGCGAGCCACTCTTCATGAGCCAGCCAGCCGGTGCCGACAACATCCTCGAGCTGACCAATCTCAGCAAGCGATTTGGCGGCTTGCTCGCGGTGGACAACGTGAGCCTTCACATCAAGCGCGGCGAGGTTTTCGCCCTCATCGGACCAAATGGCGCCGGCAAGACCACGCTCTTCAACAACGTCACAGGTCTTTTCCAGCCGACGTCAGGAAGCGTGGTTTTCGACGGTCGCGACATCACCGGCTCCAGGCCTCACACCGTCGCTCGATTGGGCATTGCGCGAACGTTCCAGAACATCCGGCTCTTCAGCTACATGTCGTCTCTCGACAACGTGCGCGTCGGCCGCCATGTCCGAATGCGCGCCAAGCTCTGGGATTCACTGTTCAAGTTGCCGGCTGAGCGGCAAGAGGAGGAGCGCGTCACGGAGGAAGCGCTGGCTCTTCTCCGGTTCGTCGGCATAGCGCATCAGGCGAACCAATACGCCCGCAACCTTCCCTATGGGCAGCAGCGACGCCTCGAGATCGCGCGTGCTCTGGCCACCGACCCCAAGCTTCTCCTCCTCGACGAGCCTGCCGCCGGTTTCACGCCACAGGAGAAAGTTGAGCTGATGCGGCTCGTCGAAAAGATCCTCGACCGCGGCATCACCGTGTTCCTCATCGAGCACGACATGAAGCTGGTCATGGGCATCTCCCAGCGCATCGTGGTGCTCGACCACGGCGAGAAGATCGCCGAGGGCGCTCCCGAAGAGGTCCGCAAGGACGCACGGGTTATCGAAGCGTACCTGGGCAAGTCGGCCTAGCTGGATGGCGATACTCGAGCTCGACTCGGTCGATGCGTTCTACGGACGCATCCAGGCATTGCGCGGCGTGTCGATCAGTGTCGAGCAGGGCGAGATCGTTGCGCTCATCGGGTCCAACGGCGCAGGCAAGACGACGACGCTCCGCACGATCTCCGGGTTGATGCATCCGCAGTCGGGAACCATCCGATTCGAAAACCACGACATCACCCGCACGGGGCCGTCAAAGATCGTCGAGATGGGGGTTTGCCAGTCACCCGAGGGCCGGCGACTCTTCCCGCGCATGACGGTGGTCGACAACCTCTTCATGGGTGCGTATACACGCAACGACAAACCCGGCATCACGTCCGACATGGATCGCGTCTTTACGCTCTTCCCAAGACTGCAGGAGCGACGCACCCAGATCGCGGGCACGCTGTCAGGTGGAGAGCAGCAGATGCTGGCGATGGGCCGTGCTCTCATGGCCCGGCCGAAGCTCCTGATGCTCGACGAACCGTCCCTAGGCCTAGCTCCGATCCTCGTCGAGACGATCTTCAGCATCGTGCGCGAGATCAATTCGCAGGGCACGCCTGTGCTGCTGGTCGAGCAGAACGCGTTCAAAGCGCTAGAGGTCGCCCACCGCGGCTATGTGCTCGAGACCGGGAACATCGTGCAGACGGGCACAGGCAAGGAGCTTCTCGCCTCCGAGGACGTCCAGCGAGCCTACCTGGGAATGTAAGCCCGGCCTGGCGCTATCGGCCCGGCTGGTAGCTCGACACGAACAGGAAGATCAGGAACGCGGCGAAGGCGCCGTACTCGACGACCACATTGCGCGTGAAGCTGTCCTCGACCGTGTGCCTGACAAGACCGCGGTTGATGTACCAGGCGAATAGCAGCATGACTGCAAAGGTCCCTTCGTTCAGGTTGAGGTAAATCGACAGGGCCAGGATCGCCCAGGCCAGGAACATGACGACCTGGCCGACGAACAACGCAAAGATGAACGCGCGCCGCGGCGCGATCGCCGTCCCATTGATCCGGAAGCTGCGGTACGACGCGAGGAAGGTAATGGTGAAGATCCACAGCAGCTTGAGGATGATGTTGAAAGGGATCGTCACGACGACCAGGTACGCCCCGGCCAGGACAAGGATGAGGATCGCCTCCTGCAGCAACATGTGCCCGCGCTTCTCGGCGCCGCGCAGGCGCAGGTAATCGAGTCGCGCTGAGATCACGAACCCCGCGCCAAAAGCGGCGGTGATCAGCCCATATTTCCACAGCTCGGCGACGATCGGATGGCCGGCGCTGTCGCGGCCGCCGGCGAGGCCCGCCAGCGTGACGGCCCCCAGGGCGACCGGGATGTAGTGCTCGATCCTCGGAAATTCCTCGGTCCCGCGTAGATAACCGAGCAACGCCGGTGCCGCCACCACCACCAGGCCCAGCGCGAGCACCCAAACTTGCCCTTCGCCAAGCAGCTCCGACTTGAAAGCGAGGGCGATGGCCATGAGCACGGCGCCCGCAAAGAGGAGGAAGCTGCGGTCGCGGTCCAGGTGCACCGCGTTCGCGGTTGGCGGCGACTTCTCAGGTGAGGGCGGGATCTTCATTCGACCCGAGGAAGTCTAAGCGTCGGCAAGGGACTACGTGATGGCACGCCCGTAGCGGTCGGAGAGGCGGACGACGTCATCTCCCTCAGGCGTGGACACCTCGAAGATGTCGCTGTCCTCGACTGCAGTGATGCGATGACGCGTGCCAGGCCTGATGTGAAGCGTGTCGCCGGCTTTCATGCGGCAGGTGGTCAGGGTGCCGTCAGGTCCGCCAAGCTCGATGTCGACGCTGCCTTTCACGAGGTACTGGTACTCGTCCTTGTGCTCGTGGTACTGGAGAGAGAGCGCCTCGCCCTTGTTGACGTGAAGGACCTTGCCGAGATAGCGGTCGGTAACGGCCCATCGAAGCTCGTAGCCCCACGGCTTGTCGACGCGCGACTCGGCGACAGGCCTTGGTTGCTCAGGCATGCGATCTCAAGCCGACGATGTCCTCGATCGCGCTTAGCCGTGCGTCGACGTCGGCGTTCGTCGCCGCCTCCGAATAGACCCGCACCAGTGGCTCGGTGCCGCTGGCCCGGAGCAGGACCCAGCTGCCGTCCTCAAGGTAGAACTTGAAGCCGTCGTCCGATCGCACGCGTGCGACCTTGACGCCCGCGACCTCGGCGGGCTGGTTGGCCGACAGCAGGTCCAGGATGCGCTTGCGCTCCGAGTCGTATGTCTCGCGCGCGAGGTGGATGTCGTGGCGGCTGTACGCGTGCGGCCCGACGCGCCGCTCGAGGTCGGCGAGGATCTGGGATAGCGGCTTGCCCATCCTGACGATCATGTCGGCGAAGAGCAGGCCGATCAGGATGCCGTCGCGCTCAGGGATATGGCCCCGGATCGCATAACCGCCTGACTCTTCCCCGCCCAGCACCGCGTCCGACTCCATCATCTTGGGCGCGATGTTTTTGAAACCAACCGGAACCTCGAACACCTCAGCCCCAAACTCTGCGCCGAGCTTGTCGGCCATCGAGGTCATGTTGATGGTCTTGACCACGGGGCCGCCCATGCCCCTGACCTCGAACAGATAGAGCATCAGCAATGCGAAGACCTGCAACTGGGTGATGAAACGGCCGGTTTCGTCGATGATGCCGACGCGGTCCGCGTCTCCATCGGTGCAGATGCAGAGGTGGTTACCACCGCCTGCCCTCATGACCGCAACCGCTGCATCGATGTTGGGTGGGATCGGTTCCGGATTGATCCCGCCGAAGAACGGATTGCGCTCGTTATGCAGCTCGGTCACGCTGGTGGTGCCGCCAGCGAGCAGGTCGGCGATGTATCGGTAGCCGGATCCGTACATGCACTCGTGCACGACTCGAAGACCCGCACCTTTGATGGCGGCGAGGTCGACCATGCGTCCGATCTGCTCGTAGTACGACGCGCGCGGATCGTAGACGGTGATCAGGCCAGCGGCTTTGTCGCCGTCAGGCATCCGAGGTTCTTGGACCGCGTTGATGCGCCGCTCGAGGTCGGCGATGACGCTGCTGGGCGCGGAGCTCCCGGTCTCTGGCTTGTACTTCACCCCGTTGAACAGGTAGGGGTTGTGGCTAGCGGTGATCACCGCCGCGCCGGTGGCCCTGCGGTCAATGACAGTCCACGACGCGACCTGCGTCGGCGACGGCCGGTCGAAGATGAGGCTTCGAACCCCGTTAGCGGCTAACACGTCGGCCACCGCGCGAGCGAATTCTTCCGAAGCGAATCGACAGTCATAGCCCACGACCGCCAGGGGATCCGCGGTGCGGGAGAGCATGTATTCGGCGGTGCCCTGGGCGACGCGCCGAACGTTGGCATAGGTGAAGTCGTCAGCGACGACGCCGCGCCAACCATCGGTGCCGAACTTGATCTGGTTCGAGCTGCTCATGCCTCTGTCAAGTTAACTACAGATAACCCGTTTTACCCGCACGCCGCAGAGCGTCGACTACCTTGCGAACGTCCTGGGCGCGCGAGCGCGGACACACGAGCAGCGCGTCCTCGGTGTCGACGATGATCATGTCGTCGAGGCCGATCGCCGCCACCAGGCGCCGCGATCCGAGGATGAGGCTCCCGGTGGTGTCGACCAGGATCGACTGACCCTCGACCGAGTTGCCGTGGACGTCGGCGCGCACGCGGTCGCCCAACTCGGCCCAGTTGCCGATGTCGGCCCACTCGAAATCACCCGGGACGAGCAGCAGCCGGCTGGTCTTCTCCATCACGCTGCGGTCGATCACGTCGACGCGGAGCCGCCTATAGACAGCGGCGGCAGTCGCCTCGTCGCCCGCGGCCCGAGCCGCCATCACCTTCTCGAGGCCTGCCAGATGGCGCGGGGCGTGAAGGCCGAGTTCGCCGATGAATACCTGCAGGCGCCACGAGAACCACGCGAGGTTCCAGTAGTAGCCGCCCGCCTTGATGAAACGCCTCGCGGTCGCGAGATCTGGCTTCTCGGTGAAACGTTTGACTCGCAGCGCGCCGTCCGTCATCCGACCAGGTGCGTGGATGTAGCCGAGGCCAGTCGATGGGAACCTGGGCTTCAACCCGACGGTGACGAGGCTGTCGCTGGTGGCCGCGGCCCGGACCGCGGCCCGGACCGCCTTCGAGACCCCGGCGCGACCGCTGACCACGTGGTCGGCCGGCATGACCAGCATCACGGCATCGGGGTGAGTCTCGCGCAGCGTCAGCGCGGCCAGCCCATAGGCATTGGTGGTGCCACGCGCGGCCGGCTCGAGGATCAGGTGCGCGGCGTCGATCTCGGGCAGAACTTTCTGGATGATGTCGCGCTGGCCAGTCTCCGTCAGCACGAACACCTCGCTTGCCAGCTTGGAAGCACGGTCGTACGTCTCGCGCAGCAAAGGCCGGCCGCTATCGCCAAGCGGCAGCACGTGCTTCGGAGTCGAGCGGCGCGAACGGGGCCACAGGCGAGTCCCGGCCCCGCCGGCCGGGATCACCGCGACAGTCTTGTCGCCTCGCTGCGATCGGCGGGCCGTCAACCGACCTCTTCCGCGAGCTCCTTTGCCCGCGTCGTTGATTCCCAGGGGGCATCGATGTCCGTGCGTCCGAAATGGCCGTACACCGCGGCCGACCGGAACAGCGGTCGCCGCAGGTTGAGCTCTTTGATAATCCCCAGGGGGCTCAGGTCGAACAGCTTGCTCACCGCTGTCGCAAGCGTGGTGTCGGGCACGGTTCCGGTGCCGAAGGTGTCGACGCGAATCGCCACGGGCTTGACGACGCCGATCGCATACGCGATCTGCACCTCGCAGCGCTTCGCCAGCCCAGACGCAACGATGGTCTTGGCCACGTGCCTCGCTCCATATGCGCCGGCGCGGTCGACCTTGGTCGGATCCTTGCCGGAAAAGCACCCTCCTCCATGACGGGCGTAGCCGCCGTAGGTGTCGACCATGATCTTGCGCCCGGTAAGCCCTGCGTCGGCGACGGGGCCGCCGATGACGAAACGGCCGGTCGGGTTGATGAAGGAGCGCAGACCACCCTCTCTCAGCTCAGCCGGGATGACCGCATCGATCACGTGCTCGGCGATGTCCGAGCGCAGCTGGTCGGTCTCGACCTCTTCGTGGTGTTGTGCAGACAGAACGACGTTGTCGACGCCGAGTGGCTTGCCCTCAGGACTGTAGCGAACTGTCACCTGGACCTTGCCGTCCGGCCGGAGGTAACTCAACGTCTTGTTGCGGCGGACCTCGGCGAGCCGCCGGGCCAGGCGATGCGCGAGGGTGATCGGCAGGGGCATGAGCTCGGGGGTCTCGTCGCAGGCGTAGCCGAACATCATCCCGGAGTCGCCGGCCCCGCCCACATCGACTCCCTGTGCGATGTCGGGCGACTGCTCGTCGATGCTGGTGATGACGCCACAGGTCTCGGCGTCGAAGCCGTACTTGGCGCGGGTGTAACCGACTTCCCGGATGGTCTGCCGGATGATCCGGGGAATGTCGACGTAACAGTCCGTGGTGATCTCCCCGACCACGATTACCAGGCCGGTGGTCACCACCGCCTCGCACGCCACTCGGGCCAGCGGATCCTTGGCCAGGATCGCGTCGAGGATGGCGTCCGAGATCTGGTCGGCGAGCTTGTCGGGGTGGCCCTCGGCGACCGACTCCGACGTGAAGACGCTGTAGGCGGGCTCCTTGGACATGGATGGGTCCTCCTTTGAATCTCCCACGCCGGCAAAGACAGGCCACCGTTTGGGCCCACCCCCAGGCGCCAGGTTCATACCTCTGGGACGTGGAGATAGTACCTCCGCGGACTGTGCTGAACTGAACATCCGCACCCGCCGACGCTTTGGCTCGCCGACCTCCCCTGCGAGCGGGAAGGTCAGTGTCCGGGCCGGGGACCCGACCTCAGGTCCAGGTAGTGGATCCCCGAGTGCCGTAAGGCCTTGGTCCCTCGCTTCGCCAGCAGGTCCGCTGTCGCCGCCCGCGACGACTCCATTACCGCCTCGATGTGCTCCCGCTTCATCTCCCATGTCGCCGTGGGGGCCGTGATCGGGCACAGGACGACGATCCGGGCCCGGTCCCGCAGCCGCTCGTAGTCGGCGAGCATCTGGTGGTGCAAGGACAGCTGCAGCGTGCGGGCGATGAGTTCGGGCAGGCTGTGTGGCGCCATCTCGTACTCGCCCCCTCCCATCAGACTGATCGCCAGGATCTCCTTCGCCCCATCCTCGACGGCGATATCCAGCGGCGTGTTGTCGACGACGCCGCCGTCAAGATGCGCGCGGCCGTCGATCTTGACCGAGGGAAAAAGGCCGGGGATGGCGGTCGACGCCAGCAGCGCTGGGGTCAGCAGGCCGGAGCGGAAGACCACAGGCTTGCCTGCGTTGAGGTCGGTCGCGACCACCGCGAGGGGGACGCGCAGCTGCTCGAACGTGGTCATGCCGGTTAGCGCTTGGGCCCTGTCGATGAGGCGCCGCACGTTTTCCTGGGGGAAGGCGCTCAGCTGGTCGCGGCGAAGGCCTGAGAGGATGACCCCGAGCGGATGGGCGTGGAACACAGTGAGGGCCTGGCGTGAGAGCCAGACCTCGCGCAGCATCATGATCCCGGCCAGCGAGGGGTAGGCAGCGATGGCGCTGCCGTTCAAAGCTCCAACGCTTGTCCCGACGATGCCCACTGGCGGCTCGAGCCCCGCCTCCAGGAGCCCGTTCAGGACCCCGACCTGGGCGGCGCCTCTAGCGCCGCCTCCGCCCAGCACCCACGTGCGCCGAGCAGGCCCGAACGTTTGTCAGGTTCCCTCTTCCCAAGAAGTTAAGTAGCGCTGCTGCTCTTCGGTGAGGGTGTCGATCTCGATGCCCATCGCCTTGAGCTTGAGGCGGGCGACCTCGGCGTCGATGTCGGCGGGCACGTCGTAAACCTTGTTCTGCAGCGTGCTCGCATTCTTGGCCAGGTACTCCGCACACAGCGCCTGGTTGGCAAAGCTCATGTCCATTACCGCCGCCGGGTGACCCTCGGCAGCGGCCAGGTTGATGAGCCGGCCCTCGCCCAGCACATGCAAACGGCGCCCGTCGCCCAGCTTGTATTCCTGCACCGACGGGCGGACCTGGCGCACCCCAGTCGTCATCTCGTCCAGCGCCTTGAGGTTGATCTCTGAATTGAAATGTCCCGAGTTGGCGAGGATCGCGCCGTCCTTCATCGCCTCGAAGTGCTGGCGGTCGATGACGTTCACGTCGCCAGTGACGGTGACGAAGATGTCGCCGTCGCGCGCCGCCTCCCCCATCGTCATCACCCGAAATCCATCCATCGCCGCCTCGAGTGCCTTCACCGAATCCACTTCGGTGACCACCACGTCAGCGCCGTGTCCCTTGGCCCTGGATGCCAGGCCCCGACCGACCCAGCCATAGCCGGCGATGACAAAAGTCTTGCCGGCGAGCAGCACGTTGGTGGCACGGATGATGCCGTCGATGGTCGACTGACCGGTTCCATACCGGTTGTCGAACATGTGCTTGGTGTCCGCCTCGTTGACGGCCACGATCGGATACCGCAGCACACCCCGCTCGGCCATCGCGCGAAGCCTCACTACGCCGGTCGTGGTCTCCTCGGTGCCGCCGACGATGTCGGCAAGCTGGCGCTGGCGCGACTTGTGCAGCACCGAGACCAGATCGGCGCCGTCGTCCATCGTCATCACGGGGCGATGGTCAAGCACCGCTTCGATGTGGCTGTAGTAGGTGTCGTTGTCCTCGCCGCGGATGGCGTATGTGCCGATCATGTGCTGCGACGCGAGCGCCGCGGCGACGGCGTCGTTCGTGGATAGCGGGTTTGAGGCGCACAGCACCACGTCGGCGCCGCCCGCTTTCAGGGTCAGCATCAGGTTGGCGGTCTCGCTGGTGACATGAAGGCATGCCGCGAGCCTCAGTCCCTTGAGCGGCTGCTCCTTCGAGAACCGCGCGCGGATCAGGCTCAAGACCGGCATCTCGCGCGCCGCCCAGTCAATGAGGTCCTGGCCCTGCAACGCCAGGTTCAAGTCTTTGACGTCGTTTCCCTTGGAGCTGACTTTCAAATGCGCCGCCTCTCCTTAATAGACGATCTCGCTGACCACTTTCACATCGGGCAGCCGCTTTCTACCGCCCAGATCCTCAAGCTCGATCAAAACCTGCACTCCGATGACATCGCCACCAAGCTTGCGTATCAAGCGAACGGCGGCAGCGGCGGTGCCGCCCGTCGCCAGTACATCATCGACTATCAGCACCCTCTGGCCCGATTCGACAGCGTCCGAATGGAGCTCGAGCTGGTCGGTGCCGTACTCGAGCTGATAGCTCTCACTGATCGTCCTCCAGGGGAGCTTGCCGATTTTTCGAATCGGCACGAACCCCGCGTTGAGCTTCACGGCGATGGCGGCTCCGGGTATGAACCCCCGAGCCTCGATGGCGGCCACGAGGTCCGGCGGCTCATCGCTCCAGCTCTTGGACATGAGGTCGACGATCTCGCGGAACAGCGCTTTGCGCGCAAGCAGAGGCGTGATGTCGCGAAAGATGATGCCCGCCTCCGGATAGCCCGGAACGTTGCGGACGTATTGCTTGAGGTGCTCGGGAGTGGTCATACGACGGACCGGAAGTATTCGAGGGTCCGGCCAAGACCGTCCTCCAGGGCCACCTCGGGCTCCCAGCCCAGCAGACTTCGAGCGCGGCTGATGTCTGGGCGGCGCTGCTTCGGATCGTCGACCGGCAGCTCGCGGAACTCGATGGTGCTTTTCGAGCCGGCAAGCCGGACGATAGTTTGCGCGAGCTCGAGGACCGTCACCTCTTGGGGGTTGCCGAGGTTGACCGGCAGCTCATCGCCGCGTTCGAGCGCCGCGAGGACTCCGCGCACGAGGTCGGAGACGTAGCAGAGGCTGCGAGTCTGCGAACCGTCGCCATAAACCGTCAGCGGCTCGCCCCTGATCGCCTGCGCCATGAAGTTGGGCACCGCCCGGCCATCCAGCACCTGCATGCGCGGGCCGTGAGTGTTGAAGATCCGGATGATGCGGGTGTCCACGCCGTGGGCTCTGTGGTAAGCCATCGCAAACGCCTCGGCGCACCGCTTGGCCTCGTCGTAGCAACCACGCGGGCCGACCGGGTTGACGTTCCCCCAATAGGTCTCAGGTTGCGGGTGGATCAGCGGGTCGCCGTACACCTCAGAGGTCGAAGCGAGCAAGAAAGTGGCGCCTTTGGCGCGCGCGAGCCCAAGCATGTTCATGGTCCCGAGCGTTCCCACCTTGAGCGTGTGGATCGGGTTGGCATCGTACTGGGGGGGCGAGGCGGGCGAGGC
Organism: Candidatus Micrarchaeaceae archaeon; assembly: GCA_035534555.1. Lineage (GTDB taxonomy): Bacteria > Chloroflexota > Dormibacteria > Dormibacterales > Dormibacteraceae > Palsa-872. The sequence continues at coordinate 132,752 of DATLRQ010000005.1, read as the reverse complement.
GAAGTGGAGGACGTAGCGCACGTCGCCATCGACGATGACCTCGTCGTTGACGTTGGCCTTGCGGAATTCGAAGTCGGGCTGCATTTGCAGGTCGCGCACGTTGTCCGGCGACCCGGTGAGAAGGTTGTCAAGCGCCAACACGCTCATCCCAGCGTCCAGCAAGGCCCCACTGAGGTGGGAGCCGATGAACCCGGCTCCTCCCGACACCACCGCCCGCGGCTTAGTCGCGGCCGATTCCCCGGTACGTGAAACCAAGGCCGCGCATCATCGCCGGGTCGTAGATGTTTCGCCCGTCGACCAGCACCGCCTGCCGCATTGAGGCCTTCACCCGGGCCAGGTCGAGATGCCGGAACTCGTTCCACTCAGTGACCAGCACCAGGCCGTCGGCGCCATCTGCGAGCGCGTAGGCGTCCGCCGAGTATTCGACGTCTGGCAACAGGTCTCGCGCCCGCCCCATTGCAGCCGGGTCGTAGGCTCGGACCTCAGCGCCGGCTGCGATCAGCACCCTCGCGATGTCCAGGCTTGGTGCGTCGCGAAGGTCATCGGTGTTCGGCTTGAATGCAAGCCCGAGGAGCCCCACGATCCGGCCCTGCAGCGTGTCCAGGCACTCCCGCAACTTGTCGATGGCGAGCATCCGCTGATCCCGGTTGATGTCCATGACGGCATTCAGGAGGTCGGGATGGTAGCCAAAGCGCTCTGCCAGCGCGGCGAGCGCCTTCACGTCCTTGCCGAAGCACGAGCCGCCATAACCGATGCCGGCGTCCAGGAAGCTGGGCCCGATTCGTTTGTCGAGACCCATGCCCTCGGCCACAAGCTTGGCGTCGGCATCGACCCGCTCGCAGATCCTGGCGATCTCATTGATGAAGGAGATGCGCGCGGCCAGGAAGGCGTTCGAGGCGTACTTGACCATCTCCGCGGTATAGATGTTTGGTGTGATGAGGATCCGAGCGTCGAGCGGAGCGTAGAGCTCGGATACCTTGGCCGCGGCCGCGGGGTCGTGGCTGCCGATCACCACGCGGTCGGGGTGCATGAAGTCCTGGATGGCTGAACCCTCGCGCAGGAACTCGGGGTTCGAGACCACCTCGGCTCGGTGCCTGCCGTTGCGCTGGCGCAGGACCCTCGAGACCATGTCGCCGGTCAGCGGGGGCACCGTTGACTTGTTGACCACCACTAGAGGCCCGTCCATGCAGTCGGCGATCGACCTTGCCGCCGCCTCGACGTAGGAAAGGTCCGCCTCACCGCCCTCGCCCTCCGGGGTGCTGACGGCGATGATCGCGTACTCAGCTCCCGGCACCGCCTCGTCATAGGCGGTGGTGAAGGTAAGTCGACCAGCCTTGCAGTTCCGCTCGACCAGCTCGCTCAGGCCGGGTTCATAAAAAGGCACATGGTGGCGCTTGAGCTGCTCGATCTTGGCGGCGTTGATGTCGACCACGATCACGTCGTTGCCGAGATCAGCCAGGCACGCGGCGGTGGTCAGGCCGACATACCCCGCGCCGATGACCGCGACCCTGGACAAAGCGGAGCGATTATCTCAGCAGGGCTTGATATGCGGAAACCGTCTGGCGCGCTGTCTTGCGCCAGCTGAAGGCTCGCGCGCGTTCCAGACCAGCCTTCCGAGCCCGATCCGGGTTTGCGCACAGCTTGGCTGCAGCCTGGCCCAGGGCCTCTGCATCACCGTCCTCCACCAGCTCGCCGGCCGCCTCGACCACCTCCGGCAGGCTGGAGTTGTCGTACGCGGCCACCGGACATCCGGAGGCCATCGCCTCGAGGCAGGGCAACCCGAACCCCTCGTAGCGGCTGGGAAACACAAGGCACCCGGCCGCCGTATAGAGGTCGGCCAGCTCCGCTTTGTCGACGTGCCCGACGATCGTCGCTCCCGGCATATCCGGCGGCGCCTGCCGGCCCGGAACCCCCGCCACCAAGAGCTGCAGCCCCGGCACGGAGCCTTTTGCCGCCGACCAGGCACGCAGCAGGCCGGCCGGGTCCTTCCTCGCATCGAGGGCGCCGACATACAGCAGATACCCTGGCTCAACATTCCACCGTTCTTTGACCCTGCCGCCAGCCCCGGGCCGGGGCTGGAAGATTGGATCGGCCGCTTCGTATACGACGGTGATCCGTTCAGGGTCGACTGCCGCGAAACGCTGGGCGTCGGCGGCGGTCGCATTCGAGACCGCCACGACGGCGTCGGCCCGCTTGAGCAGGCGCTTGCCGAGCCAGAATCGAAGCCTCTCACCGCGCATCCGCGGGCCACCCCACGCCCAGGGGATGAGGTCGTGCAGCGTGACCACGAGTGGGCAGGGCGACCGACCGGGAAGTCGCAGGTCGATGGCGTGATAGAGGCCGGGTTGGAGGCGCTGAAGGTCAGCCCCCAGCGCCACCGCCTCCTCATAAGTGGAAAGCTGGCCGTGATAGCGCCGCCGCGACCCGGCGAGCCTGTAGGCGCCCGAAGGCAGCACGGGCTCAGGCAGGTCGGCGTCGAGCAGCAGGGTGAGCCTCGAGTCAAACCCCTCCGCGATCAGGCCCCCGAGGAGCCCGGCGGCGTAAGTTCCGATCCCGCGATCGGCGCTCGGACCCTGGAGCGGGCGCATATCGAGGAGAACCGTTGGTCCCGCCTTGCTGCGTTTTGCAACCTCTGGTTTGCTCAAGGCGGGGATGGGGCCACCAACGAGCCATCATAATTTGGCGGCCATGGACCACCTTGACGTCGTCGTCGTCGGCGGCTGCGGCCACGTGGGCCTTCCGCTCGCGCTGTCGCTGGCGGACAGCGGCTACCTGGTCGGCATCGACGACATCGATGCGGCCAAGGTCGAGCAGGTTCGATCGGGCAACATTCCCTTCCTCGAGAACGGCGCCGAAGAGCTTCTTCGCAAGCTGCTTCCCAGCGGCCGGCTCGTGCTCTCGGCCGATCCGGGCCTACTCTCACGGACGGACACCGTGATCCTCGTCATCGGGACGCCGATCGACGAGTTCATGAATCCGTCAGTGCGCGTATTCGACAAGGTGCTCGATGACTTGATGCCGCACTTGAAGGACGGCTGCCTCGTGGTCCTGCGTTCCACGGTTTTTCCAGGCACTACCGAAACGGTGGAGAGGCGCCTCAAAGCGTTCGGCCTCGACGTCGATGTCGTGTTCTGCCCGGAACGGATAGCGGAAGGCCATGCCCTCGAAGAGATGCGCAGCCTGCCCCAGCTGATCGGAGCCACCACGGACCGCGGGTTCGAGAAGGCGAGCAAGCTGTTCAAGCCGCTCGGCGTGACCGTGGTGCGGACCAATCCGCTCGAGGCCGAGCTGGCGAAGCTCCTCACCAACACCTGGCGCTACATGAAATTCGCGATCGCCAACCAGTTCTTTCAGATCGCGCACCGCTCGGGTGTCGACTACAACAACGTCCTGGACGCGATCAGGCACGACTATCCGCGCGCCGCCGACCTGCCCGGTCCAGGATTCGCCGCCGGACCCTGCCTCTTGAAGGACACGATGCAGCTCTCCGCGTTCACGCCCGATCACTTTCCGATGGGCCAGGCGGCAATGCAGATCAACGAGGGCCTGCCTAACTACATAGTCGACACGCTCAACTCGCGCCATCCCCTCACCGGGCGGACAGTTGGGATCCTCGGCATGGCCTTCAAGGGCGAGTCCGACGATCCGCGTGCGTCTCTGAGCTACAAGCTGCGGAAGCTCGCCGCCTTCAAGGGCGCGCACGTCCTGTGCACCGACCCCTTTATCCGCGACCCCACGTTTGTCCCGGTGGAGAAGGTGCTCGAGGATTCGGACATCCTCATCATCGCCGCGCCTCACAAGGCCTACAGGAAGCTGCACCTCAAGGGCCGCGACGTCATCGACATCTGGGGGATTACGGGTCCGATTCGGCTTTGAAAGCCCTCGTCACCGGCGCCGCGGGGTTCATCGGCGGTTATCTCGTGGCCGAGCTTCTCGAGGCCGGCTACGCGGTAGTCGGCGTCGACAACTACAGCAAGTACGGGGCCATCACGCGCTCTTACGACAGCAACCCCAACTACCAGCTCGTCGAAGGCGACGCGAAGAACATCGAACTGCTGATCGAGCACGCCATGGGCTGCGACCACCTGGTCGCGGGCGCGGCGATGATCGGCGGCATCTCGTATTTTCACGAGTTCGCCTACGACCTCCTCGCTGAGAACGAGAGGATCAGCGCGGCCACATTTGATGCGGCGATCAGCGCGAATCGCGGCGGCAGGCTGCGCAAGATCACTGTGATCTCCAGCAGCATGGTCTACGAATCCGCGGACGTCTTTCCGAGTCCCGAAGGCGCCGAGCTGACGAGCCCTCCCCCCCGGTCGACATACGGATTTCAAAAGCTGGCGACCGAGTATTTCGCTCGCGGCGCGTACGAGCAGTACAAGCTTCCGTTCACGATCGTGAGGCCGTTCAACTGCGTCGGTATCGGCGAAAGGCGCGCCCTACGCGATCACGAGGTCATGAGCGGCAACGTCAAGCTGGCGATGAGTCATGTGGTTCCCGACCTATGTCAGAAGGTAATCAAAGGCCAGAGTCCGCTCCACATCCTCGGCGATGGCAGCCAGGTCCGGCACTACACCTACGGGGGTGACCTCGCGCGCGGCATCCGCCTCGCGATGGAATCAGATAAGGCGCTGAACGAATCCTTCAACCTCTCGACTGCAAAGTCGACGACGGTGCGCGAGCTCGCCGAGCAGATCTGGCTGAAGGTACATGGGCCCCAAAAGCCGCTGAAGCTAATCTCGGATCCGCCCTACGAGCACGACGTGCAGCGGCGTGTCCCGGATGTGAGGAAGGCGCGAGAGCTGCTCGGATTCGAGGCCACCACGTCCCTGGACCAGATGCTCGACGAGGTCATCCCCTGGGTGCGGGACGAGATCGCAGCAGGTCGACTCTGAACGCCGGCGCCGCAACGCCGGCCCTGAGCATCGTCATCCCCGTCTACAACGAGGGCGAGAACGTGGTGCCGACTCTTCGCGGTATCGTCGAGCGCTCGCGCACTCGGCCAATGGAGGTACTCGTCGTGTACGACTTTGACGAGGACACCACGGTGCCCGTCGTCAAACGCCTGCAGGCTGAAATCCCGGAGCTCCAACCGCACCGAAACACGAGCGGGCGCGGCGTTTTGAATGCAATCAAATCCGGGCTCGTAGCGGCGCGTGCGCCTTTTGTCCTGGTGACGATGGGTGATGGTTCAGACGACGCCGGCGACATCGACGCGATGTATGCGCTGGCACGGAGCGGCGCGGACGTGGTGGCGGGATCGCGCTATATGCGCGGCGGCCACCAGCTCGGTGGACCACTGCTCAAGCGCACGATGTCCCGCACCGCCGGCCTCTCGCTGCACTGGCTTGCGGGCATACCGGTGCACGATGCCACCAGCAACTTCCGCCTCTATTCGAAGCGCCTCCTGGAGAAGGTGACCATCGAATCGACCGGCGGCTTCGAGCTGGGCATCGAGCTGACGGTCAAAGCACACCTCCTCGGAATGCGCGTTGCAGAGGTGCCGACCACGTGGCGCGATCGCACGGCGGGACAGAGCCGATTCCAGCTATGGCAGTGGCTGCCGCGATACATGAAATGGTACTGGCGCGGAATTGGAGGACGTTTTGGAGCGAACAAGTAGGATTGAGGCCTTGAGGCGCCTGCTCTGTTGCAACGGGGTCGCCGCGATCTTGCTTCTTCACTCAGCGATCGCGTTCGCTGCGCCGACGCCGTCACCGGGGCTGGACGGCATCCTGATCAAGCCGCCAGGCACGACCTTAAAGGAGGAGCCCAAAGCGGCGCCCGGCATCGTCGAAGGACCGTTCGACGCCGCCCAATACGCTGAGGGCACCTCGGCACCTAATGCGGCGGCGACGGCGAACCTGCTTGCCCAAAATGGTTTCGTCGCAGGTTTCGGACGCACGTGGACGGCACCGGGCAGCGCACACGTCTTTGTCGAGGCCGTCATGGCCTTCGCCGGGGCGAAGGGGGCAGTTGCGTGGATGCGGCTGTCCGAGGCGGCCGATAAAGCTGACCCGACTTATTCGCAGGCGCTGACGGTCGCGGGCATTGATACCTATTACGGCGCCATGCTGATCGACAAGGTCCACAAGATCTATGGCGACGAATTCGTGCTCGCCAAGGGCAATGACATCCTGTTCGTGGCCTACCGGTCCAGCAAAAACGACCTCGGGACGGTGGCAGCGACACAAGCCAAGAAGCAGTTCGATGCAGCGCCTCCGTATACGATCCCGCCGGACCAATGGCCCGAATCCAAGGTCGTGACGACCTCGCCATTTGCAGGCCTCAAGACCGTCGGCCTCGTCATTGGCGTCCTGATCCTCCTTGGCTTGATCGGAGCCGGTGGATTCATCCTGTGGTCGCGCCGCCGGCCGGCCCTTCAGGCCATCCCTGCGCAGGACCCTCCCGGGTTTGTTTCGGGGACCTCGATCACTGTGCCGCAGGCAGCCGCGACCCCACCTGCGATCGCCGTTCCCATGGCAGCTGCGGGCTCTGTTGCGGTGGCGCCTCCAATCATGGAAGGTCCGTTTGTGATGTCGGAAGACCGCCTTTCGTGGTGGGATGGCGCCGCTTGGCGAAACGCCGCCAGTGAGGTCCCGCCGGCAGCCCAGCGCTCAGAGGACTCGAACTTCTGGTGGGACGGCGAAGCCTGGCGCCCAATGCCGCCAAGTCCATTTGCGGGCTAATCACGGAATCGCCAGGGAGACCCCCGCCAAGCCTGCCCCGCTAGTTCTTGGGCTTGTAGTTCTTTTTGTAGTACTCCCAGTACTCGCCTGACTTCAGTGGCCTCCACCAGTCCTCGTGTTCTTGGTACCACTCTGCCGTCTTTAAAAGCCCGTCGCGAAAATCCACCACCGGCTCCCAACCCAGCTCCGTGATGCGCGTGACGTCGACCGCGTAGCGGTAATCGTGGCCGGGACGGTCGGCGACGAACTCGATGAGACTCTTGGGCTTGCCGAGGATGTCGAGCACCGCGTCGGCCACCTGTCTGCCACTTGACTCCCGACCGGTGCCGAGGTTGTAGACACCGCGTGACAAAGGCGCCGCGTGCAAGACCAGGTCGATCGCCCGGCAGTGGTCCTCGACGTAGACGTAGTCCCGCACCGCCTTGCCCTCGCCGTATAGCGGAAGTCGGAGGTCGTCGATCGCGTTGGTGACCAGCACCGGGATCAGTTTCTCGGGGTACTGGAACGGCCCGTAGGTGTTGGAGCCTCGAGTGACCAGCAAGGGCAGGCCGAAGCTCGCCGCGTAAGCGTGAGCGATGTGCTCGCCGCCCGCCTTGGAGGCGGAGTACGGGCTGCGCGGACGGAACGGGTCGTCCTCTTTCGAGCGCCCTTCCATGACCTCGCCGTACACCTCGTCGGTGCTGACCAGGAGGAACACCTCGTGGCGGAAGTCGCGTGCCGCCTCACACAGGACCGCCGTCCCCCGAACATCGGTCTCGATGAAGGCGAACGGGTCGATCAACGAGCGGTCGACATGTGTTTCGGCTGCGAAGTTGACGATGCCGTCGACCTCTTTCGCGAGGGTCCGCACGACCTTGTCGTCGCAGATGTCGCCCTGCACGAATCGGTAGCCGGGCTGACCTTCGAACTCGGCCAGGTTGGCCAGGTTCCCCGCATAGGTGAGCTTGTCCAGGACCGTGATCTCGACCTCCGGCCTGGTTGCCCGCAGGAGGCGCACGAAGTTGGAGCCGATAAATCCGGCGGCCCCCGCGACAAGGAGGCGCCTCGGCGAGCGGACGTTCATTTGATGGCGGGGCCTGCTGTCCAGTCGTAGCCGATCGAGGGGTCGTCGTGTGGAATCCGGCCCTCGTCCGCGGGGTCGTAAACGCTCGAGGTGACGTACAGCAGGTGGCTCAGCTGCAGCGCGCGACAGCCGTGGGCAACGCCGGGAGGGATCTTGAGGCAGGTTGGGTTGTGGTCCCCCATCAGCAGCTCCATCAGCTCGCGCACGGTCGGCGATCCCTCACGCGTGTCATACAGCGCGACTTTGAGCGAGCCAATGACATACCACCAGTCGGTCTGCTTCCGATGTATGTGCCAGGCCTTCGTAGAGCCCGGGTACATGAGCGAGTGGCTCCACTGTCCGAACTGGTCGAAGAAACCGTCCGACTCGCGAATCACCTCGCGAAAGAATCCGCGCTCATCTGCGTGAGTGACAAGCTGCTTGACGATTACACCGTCGATCACAGCTCCCAAATCATCGCTCCCGGTTCACCCCGTTGGCGCGGACAAAGTCCTGGACCTGGTAGTACGCCTGCATCGATTCGCCTGCGTCTCCCCAGAAGCCATCGACTATGTCGTATTCGATCAGGCCCCTGGCGAGATACCAGTTGTTCACATCTGTGATCTCGAGCTCGCCGCGGCCGGAAGGTTTCAGCTCGGTGAGCACACGCCACACGGTCTCGTCGTAGAAGTAGACGCCGGTCACCGCGAACTCGCTCGGAGGGTCATCGGGCTTTTCGACTATGTGCTGAATCCGCCGCGCGCCATTCAGGTGAGCGACCCCGAGGTGCCTAAGGTGCTCCTTGTCTGCCTCGTGCGTGAGGACGACCCGAGCCCCCTTCGACTGCTCGACGAAGGCTTCAACGCAGGCGCGAAGCGACCATTCGAATATGTTGTCGCCGAGCATGACCATTACTCGGTCGCCATCGACGAATCTCTCGGCGAGACCGAGAGCCTCCGCGATCCCTCCGGGTTTTTCCTGGTACGCGTAAAAGAGCCTGTCGATGCCGAACTCATTGCCATTGCCGAGCAGGCGCAGGAACTCTCCGGCATGCGTGCCTCCCGTGACCAGCATCATCTCGGAGACGCCCGCCTTGACCATGGCTTCGATCGCGTAGCTGATCATCGGCCGGTCATAGAGAGGGAGCAGGTGCTTGTTGGTGATCAGCGTCAGGGGATGCAGCCGGCTGCCGGTTCCGCCCGCGAGGATTACGCCCTTCACTGCGTTGGGGATTCTACTGGTGGTTCTGGATGCGCAACCGGGCGATCCTGTGCTTGGCGCGATGATTGAACCGCTGGGCGGATCACCGCCGCCCCAAGCGCTGGCGCGGTTCTCGGCTGACGGCTTATGGTGGTGGGACGAGGCGGAGTGGAAGCCGGCGGTGTCGGCTGACGGCCACTGGCGGTGGCCGGCCACCGCTTGGGTGCCGGCCAAGCCCGCTGGCGGGGACAGCTCGGCGGTCGGGGTGACGATCGGGCTGGTGGCGGCGTTCGTGGGAGTGCTCGTTGTGGTCTCAGTGGTGGTGGCCGCGAGCCTTGACGCCGTGGGCGACCAGATCGCCACCGTCTTTTCCAATGTCGTCGGCACGCTTGCGTCTCGCTAGGGCCAAGAAGGAGCGCACCAAACAGAAGTAACCCACAAGTTGTTGTGGCAGACTGGCCGGGACACCCAGATGCCCCGACCCGAGAATTGGCCGCGCACCATCCTCCACGTTGACCTCGACGCCTTCTATACCTCGGTCCACCAGCGAGATGACATCACGCTCCGCGGGATTCCCGTGGCGGTGGCGGGGCGATCGCGCCGGGCGGTGGTGATGGGGGCCTCATACGAGGCTCGCGCCTTTGGCGTCCGCTCAGCGATGCCGCTTCACCAGGCGTTACAGCTATGCCCCCAGCTTATGGTGGTCAATCCCGAAGGCGCCCGCTACCGGGAGGCGAGCCGGCTCATCCACCAGATCTTTCGCCGGTTCACCTCGCCCGAGCTGGTCGAGGGGGTCGCCCTCGATGAGGCTTACCTGGACGTGACGGCGCGAACTCGCCACGGCACCTCGACCCCTGACGAGGTCGCGCGCAGGATCAAGTTCCAGATCCATACGGAGGTCGGCCTGACCGCATCGGTTGGCGCCGCGACCTCAAAGCTCGTGGCCAAGGTGGCGAGCGGCACCCGGAAACCAGACGGCCTGGTGCTAGTGCCACCAGGCACGGAGGCCGATTTTCTCGCCCCCCTTTCCATCGGCGCGATTCCCGGTCTGGGCCCCAAAACGGAGGAGAGGCTGCACCAGATGGGCGTCCGTAACGTCGGCGAGCTCGCCGCTTTTGAGACGCAACGCCTCGTTCAGTCTTTGGGGGTCGGCGGCGCTGTCCTGCAGAGGCTCGCCCAGGGCCGCGACCGGGCACCCGTTGACGGCAGCAAGCCGGCGAAGACGATCTCCGCCGAGATCACTTTCGAACGCGACGTCAGCGATCGCGCCGAGCTCGACAAGGCGCTTCGCGAGCTCACGGATCGGGTGGTCGAGCGGCTGATCGCCGAGGGTGTCCGTGCGCGGACGATCTACGTGAAGCTCAAGCTTCCGGACTTCCGGCTGGTGAGCCGCCAGGTGAGCCGGACGAGCCCGACCGACGACGTCGAGACGATCTTTCGGGCCGCGCGGTCGGCGCTGGAGAAGTCGCACGTCGAATCGCGGGCGGTTCGCCTGATTGGGGTTGGGCTGTCGGGCCTCGAGCACCCGCAGCCCGACCTGCAGATGGCCCTGTTCGATTAGCCGCGGTCCGGTCGACCACCGGGCGCGGGAGCACGGCCAGGATCTCGCCGACCGTCGCCCAGCCAAACGTCTTGCGGGCGCGAGCGACCAGCGCGCGAAAAACCATCGCGGTGGCGCGAGCGTCGTCGAGGGCTGCGTGTGCTGGGGTGACGTCGAGGCCTAGCTCCTCGACCAGCCTGGCGAGCCCGGGCGTCTGCCCTTTGGGCAGGTCCAACACGAGCCTCGCGAGCGCCGACGTGTCGATGATCGGATGCGTCAGCGGGCTTTCCAGGCCGCGACCGACGAGCCAGCTGTCGAAGGCATCGTGGCTGTGCTCGACCAGGACGGCGCCCTGTGCGAATCGAAGGAAGGCCCGCCTCGCGTCACGAAATTCGGGCGCGCCGATCAACATCGACCGGTCTATGTGATGGCGCTTCTTGGCGTAGGGGTTGATCGGGGCGCGGCAATCGACAAGAGTGTCGAAGAAAGACAGCGGGCCAGACAGCTTGAATCGCTCGGCGCCGAGCTCGAGGACCAGAAACGGTGCATTGCCTGTCGTCTCGACGTCGATGGCCGCGAACTGCGCCTCGTCCAACATGGTCTGCGGGCCGAACTCGGGCGCATCGACTGCGATCTCCTCCCACTGCACCGGCTCGGATGCGCCGCGGGGCTTCAGGAAGACCGGCTTCACGACTGTCGCCTGAGGGCGGATCGCACAAAGTCGATCTCTTCGCGAGTCAGAGCCCTGATCAGAATCACCGCCGCAGCGTAGACAGCCATCCCCAGCACAACGACCATGACGACGGGGTAACCATGCACGTCGCGCAGCGGAAACAGCACGGCCCCCATGACGGCGCCGGCGAGGATAGGGCGCCAAGAGGCCGAGAGGAGATGGAGGTTACCCAGGTATTTACCGGTCATCCACCAACCTATGACGACCAGAACGATCTCCGTCACCACTGTCGTCCACGCGGCTGCGATATAGCCGAACGGCGGGATGAGAATGAGGTTGGAGACGAGGTTGACGATCATGCTGGCGCCAGCAGCTCTCGCGTATGAGGCCTGGCGGTCCACAACTGTCAGAGCACCGATGAATGCGTTATTCACAAAGGCAAACGCGTAAGCGAGCGCCAGGATCCGCAGGGCAGGAATCGACTCCGGGTAAAAGTTGGGCAATAGGCCGGCTAGCGGTCGGCCGAGGATGACCACGCCAAGTGATAGTGGCCAGCCCAGCATCAGGAGCGCTTTGAAGAACATCACCACCGCCGACTTCAGACGTTCCGGCGAGGCGCGCTGATACACGGCCAACGCCGGAAGTACGACCCCCAACATGGTGATCGGCACGAACAGCACCGCCTCGAAAGGCTTGTAGGCCAGCGAGTACCAACCGACCTCTGTGCTGCCCCTGAAGAACTGGAGAAGGGGCACGTCCAGCTTCCAGTAGAGGGTCGTCAGGACGAAGGTGACTGCGAACGGAAGGCCCATCCAGAACCACCGCGTGAGCAGCGACGTTTCGAAGCGCCAGCGGAACCGCGCGATTTTCAAGACGAGGAGCACCACCGCAAAGAAGACGCAATCGAATGCATACATCGCCACGTAAGCCCACAGGAAATACACGACCCCCTGATGGGTGAACACCCCGAACAAGGTCAGCCCGAGCAGCAGCAGGCTCTCGAGGACTATCGCGATGGCTTCGTAGCCGAGGCGCTGCAGCGCGTAGAGCGTGTAGCGCAGCAGGTTGGAGTACGAAGTCAACACCATCAGCACGTAGCCGGGGATCAGCAGGTTGCTCAGGCCGAGGAAATAGAGAGCGATGGCCAGCACCGGCAGCGAGACAACCGCGAGGAGCAGGCGGGCACTCATCAGGTTCTGTAGGTAGCGCTCGATCTCGGACGGCTGGCGTGCGCCTTCGCGTTGATACAGGACGTTGAACCCGAGGTCGACGAATACCGGCGACACCAGTGCGGTCACTGTCACCACCGTGTTGAAGATGCCGAAGCGCGAGGCTTGCAGGCTTGCGGCGGTGGCGAACACCGTCACCAGGGCGATCAATCGCGAGACTACCCGCGCGCCGAGGATCAGGGCTGTATTGCGAAGTGCCCGTGAACCAAGGCCGGCAGTGGTGGCTTGCGGGACCGGCGGTGGGGCGTCGTGATCTGGCAACTGGCTGCATGGTACCGCTAGAGTTCGGGGTCACATGGCGGATCGAATGCGGATCTTGAGCGGCATGCGGCCTACCGGGCGGTTCCACCTGGGCAACTACCTGGGCGCCGCGCAGAACTGGGTCAACCTGCAGAACGAGTACGACTGTTACTACTTTGTGGCCGATTACCACGCGCTGACCACCGAGCCCGACGGCCACACGGTCGAGAGCAAGATCTTCGACCTCGCCGCAGACCTCATCGCGGTTGGTCTGGATCCGAAGCGCAGCGTCATCTACCAGCAATCAAAAGTGCCAGAGGTTGCGGAGCTTTCGCTCTTGCTGTCGATGGTCACGCCGCTCAGCTGGGTGTTGCGTACACCGACCTTCAAGGAGATGGCCAAGAAACACCCCGACAACGTGAACCTTGGCCTGCTCACTTACCCGGTTCTCCAGGGCGCCGATATCGTGATCGTGAAGGGCGAAGGGGTCCCCGTCGGCACGGACCAGCTCCCGCACCTAGAGCTGATCCGCGAGGTGGTCAGGAAATTCAACCGCACGTATGAGCCGGTATTTCCCGAGCCCAGGGCGCTGCTCACCGAATCGCCATTGATTCGCGGCACCGATGGCAAGCAGCGGATGTCGAAGACGGTGGGCAACATCGTCGGCGTCACCGACGACCCTGTCGTCATCCGCAAGCAGGTGCAGAGCATGGTCACCGACGTCAAGCGCACCTACATGACGCAGCCAGGCCATCCACGCACCTGCAACGTATGCGCCCTGTACAAGTTCTTCTTCGACGACTGGCAGCACTACTGGGACCTTTGCCGCAAGGCCCAGATCGGCTGCGGAGAGAAGAAGAAGATCCTCGCCGAAAAGATGATCGAGACGTTCAAGCCGTTTCGTGAGGTACGCGCCGAGCTCTCGCCGGAGACGGTCACAGGCGTCCTCGACGAGGGGAGCGAGAAGGCACGCGGTATCGCACGGCAAACGATGGTCGAGGTCCGCAAGGCGGTCGGCCTCCCCCCACTACCGGTCAGCTAACCCGGCCCGCTAGAATTCGACTCGGATGGCAGATCCGACGGCTCAGCCGCGATTGACCCGCCGAACCTTCCTCGGCTGGTGGATGGCCAGTCTATTGACCGCAACCGTCGTCACCGGCCTGGCCCCGATCCTGGTCTTCCTCTGGCCAGCGCCCCCGAAAGGCCAGAAGAAGGCGTCTTTGACCGTATCGATTGGCAAGCCGCTGAGCCAGCTGAATGACGGCGACGCGATCAAGTTCGACGCCCCGACCAGCCCGAACTCGGCGTTCATCATGGCCGACGGCGGCGGCGACAATGCTCCGGGCGAGCTGGCTTTCGGCGGCTATGTCGTCAAGAACCAGGGCAAAGTCGACGTGTTTGCCATCAACTGCTCGCACCTCGGCTGCTCGATCGCCCTGAACGCGACCGCCAAGAGCTTTGACTGTCCATGCCACGGCTCGCGGTTCCACCTCGACGGCACGGTGCTTCGCGGCCCCGCGGCTTACCCACTTTCGCACCTCACGTGGACGCAGGCGCCTGACCCGACCACGATCGACGTCGACGGGATCATCCTGGGGTTCTAAAGAGAGCAGATGGCAATCCCCCACCCCCGCGAGATCCAGCTGGCGGTGGTGACCTGGCTCGACGAGCGCTACCCGTTCACCAAGGCGGTCGATGAGGCCCTCTATCAAAGGGTCCCTAACTTTGCCAACGCCTTCTACTACTGCTTCGGCGGAATGGTCTTCATCCTTATCGTTCTGCAGCTGCTGACCGGCATCCTGCTTTCTCTTTATTACGTTCCCGACGCCGGCGTGATCGGAAATTCGCCGGCCTATAACAGCGTGAACTTCATCCAGAGCAGCGTCTACCTCGGGTGGCTGATTCGCGGCATCCACTTCTGGGGCGCCAACATCCTGATCATCATGGTCCTGCTCCACATGGCCAGGGTCTACTGGACCGGATCCTATCGAGCTCCCCGCGAGCTGAACTGGATGGTGGGCGTGATCATGCTTCTGCTGATCCTGGCGTTCTCACTCACCGGCTACCTCCTTCCATGGGACAGCAAGGCGTACTTCGCGACCGAGGTGACCATCAAGATCGGCGGCCTGACGCCGCCAGCTCAGGTCGGCGCCTTGATCCGAGAGATTCTGCAGGGCGGAGCGGTGGTTGGTCCACCAACGCTGCAGCGGTTCTTCACCCTCCACGTCTTCCTGCTCCCTGCGCTGATCACCCTGCTCATGTACGTCCACTTCCGTTTCATCCGCGCGCACGGCATCTCGGCGCCCATGTGATGACCGACAAGATCACTCCGAAGGACGGACCGGGCGCAGCCACTGCCGCGACCGTGATCCCGATCATCGAGGTCGACCACGGCGGTGGCCATGTCCTCGAGCCCGAATGGAAACGGCTGCCCATCGGCCCCGACAACATCCTCTACCCCGTCCTTGTCGGTCTTGCCCTCTTCCCCATCCTCATGGGTGCCGCCGGCCACCATCTCGCCGACGACATGCCCGACGAGGACACGCACCCGTTCTTCCCCGACCACTTCTGGCCTTATCCGATCATCGCCGTGGTGATGCTGGTGGCGGTAGGCCTGCTTGCCTTCTTCGTCCAGAAGAACCTTCAGCTCGAGGCGGCTGCCGATCCGCGCGCTGTCACCATCCCCAGGCCGGACTGGTACTTCCTCTGGCTATTCCAGTTCCTGAAGCTCGGACCAGAGGTGTTCATGGCGATAGTCATGCCGGGTGTATTCGTGGGCTGGCTTCTGCTTTGGCCGTTCATCGATGGGATCGGCGGCCCGAGGATCGCCAAGCGGTTGGCCTGGACGAGCTGGCCGGTCCCCGGCCGCAACGTCTACACAGGCACCATCTTTGTCCTTTTCCTGGCCTTCGTTGCGCTGCTGACCGTATGGGCCTTGGCCGGCCCGCAGTTCTGCCTACCGTGGATCGTCAACAGCCCGGTCTGCGGAGCGTAGCGACCGGCTTAAGCCTTTTCCGTCACCTTGTATTCGAGGTAGGCACCTAGCAGCAGTCGCGTGTGCGCTTCCAGCGCTGGGACCACGCTCATGACCAGGCCGATCACCGGATATGCGAGGTACTGGATGTGCACCCCGATCCTCTTCCACAGCGGCCAGCTCTTCGGCTTGGGCGGCAGGATCAGGTATTCGAAGTACATGAAGAAGATCACCATCGAGAGGGTGGTGGAGAGCAGCACGCTCGAAGCGGACCACAAGGTCTGACCAACGTCGGTGAGCGAGAAGTCGGTGCTGACCCACAGCGGAACCGAGGCGCCGAACATCAGGAGCAGTGGCAGGAACACCCAGTTGAGGTGATTCGCAAAGAGGTTGTAGAAGCGGCGGAAGCGCAGCCAGCGTGAGATCTCCTTGTGTCTGAAGAGCCGGATCAACACGTAGGGGACGTCCGTGACGCCCCAGGCCCACCGCTTGATCTGGTTGTACTGGCTCATGTGGGTGGATGCGTAATCACGGGAGTTGGGCGAGTCGCCGTAGATCGGCAGGTAGACGGACTTGACGTGGAAGCGCGCCCCAAACGCAAAGAACGCCTTCCAGTAAAACCGTGAGTCCTCCGGAATGACGTCCTTGTCCCAGTAGCCCACGCGCTGGACGAACTCGAGGCTGCAGGTGTAGCTGCTGAAGGCGACGAGGCGGTGCGGCCGCGAGTGAAGGAACATCTGCCACTGCGACGTGATCGCCGACATCACGCGCACCGCCATCGGCACCTCCCAGATGTTGTTGTGAAACAGGGGCACCGGCTGCCAGATCGCATAATCCCGCAGCGGCTCGCGGGCATGGTGAAAGCTGATCCACGCGAAGTATTGGGGATGGACCCGATAGTCCGAATCAAGGTCCGTGATCAGAACCTTGCTCAGGTCGAGACCCTGCTCGGTCAGCACCCGCACCATCCAGCGGCCGCCCCAGTTCATCGCCGCCGACTTCCCGATGACGATCCCGGGCTCGAGCGGATCTTTGATATGAAAGAAACCGCCGAGCTGACCGGCGAACTTCTCTTTGAGCTGGGCCACGTTATCCCAGCCCGGAAGGTCGGTCTCGCGGGTGATGATCCCGACCATCTTCAGGTGCGACGGATAGTTGGAGTCCGCTATCGCCTGCACCGTCCGCTCGAGCACGTGGTACGGCTCCGTATAAGTCGGGATCACGCAAAGGTGGGTGTACTGGAGGGGGTCGTTCCGGCCCTGTGCCGCTTCATCTATACACAGGGCCAACCAATCCTTCTTCATGTCGAGGCGCATGCGGCGCATGGTGCTGTAAATCCCGCCCACCACCGTCACCGCCCTGAACAACCAGTACACGTCGTAGACGAGGACCACTCCCGCAACGATTAGCGCGCCGGTCGAATGGAAGATGATCGAGATCCAGGCAGGCGCGAGCAGAAGGATCCAGGTGGTGAGGCCGGGCGCAGCCTCGAACAGCCGGTCGCCAAACTGTCGCAGCGCCAAGCCGAACTGCGACGGTGACCCGGCGGCTTGAGCGGTCGACACCACTCGATTATGCGGGGGGAGGAGACTCCGGTTCATCAAGCGCTTGGGGGACGGCGGCTTCCTTGTCAAGAACAGATGTGATTGCGGCCTGGCCCCCGAGCCGGGTCGCTTCGGCCAACTGCTCGACAGCGGTCGCCACCCGCTGCTCGTCGCCTGCCGCACGAGCCGCCTCGAGGCTGGCTTGCGCATGCTGCTGCATCACGAGGGCGTTGCCATCCAGCAGCGAGACTCGTGCGAGGCCAATGAGCGCGTCCGCCTCGAGCCGCAGGTTTCGGTGCTCCCGCGCGATCGCCAGGCTCTCGGTATGGAACCGGAGCGATGGGTCACGATCCTTCTGGAAGAAGGCCAGCGTGCCGGCTCCGTACAGCGCCTTCGCCCTCGCCTCCGTCCGCTCGCCCCACTCGGAAGCGTCGAGCAGACGGCCCAGCCAATCCCGTCCCTCCTGGCCCTTGCCCCGCGCCATCCAGTAAGGCCAGAGTGCCGCAGCCAGGCTTAGACCCTGCTCCTGGTCGTGCTCCAGCGCCCATCCCAGCGCGGCTTCCAGACTGTCGCTCTCCCCGTCAAGGCGGTCGAACCAAGAATCGGGAGAGGGTCCCCTGAGAGTCGACTCGGCGGCCACGATTTCGGCTGTCAGCGCTTCGTCCACAGACAACACTGTGGCGGAATAGCGCCCGGGATGCATCACTTGTAGTTGAGATGGAAATCCTCAAACACCTCGATGGACCGACTTTCGAGGCGGACGTCCTTTCGGCCCGCCTTCCTGTGGTGGTGGACTTCTACGCCGATTGGTGTCCCCCCTGCCGCATGATGACCCCGGCGCTGGAGCGCCTGGCGGCCGAGTTCGAGGGCAAACTCACGATCGGCAAGATCGATGTCGACGTAAACCAGGACATCGCCATCCAGTACGGAGTGATGGCAATGCCGACGCTGGCACTGTTCAAGGGCGGCAAGATGGTCGACCGCATGGTCGGCTACCCGGGCAGCGCCAACCCGATCCGAGAGTGGATCGAGAAGAACGTTCCGAGCGAACCGATCTCAACAATCCAGGCCGAAGTCAAACCCGCTCTCTAAATCGAGATGCGCGGCCGGGACCCGCACATGGGTCCCGGCCTTTCGTTTACGGGCTTGTCGCGTCAGCTGGTCGTCGGCATCGCCACTGGCGCGTGGCCGTCAGGCATGGGATGGACCGATGGCGGCACCGGCATCAGCTCGTAGGCGGCATCGCCATGCACGGCCTCGTCTCCAATTTCAAGCTGCTTTTCGGTGAGCCGCAGCGGGATGAAGATCGAAATGAGCTTAAGAATGACAAAGGTCAGGACTCCGTCCCAGACCAGGATGAAGACCAGCCCGATGATCTGAGCAACGAACTGCTTTGGGTTGCCGAAGAACAATCCTGAAGCCGCCACCGCGGCAGTCGAACCGGTGCCGGGGTAGACGACCACGTTGGGGTTGGCGAGCAGTCCGACCATGAGTCCGCCCACGGCGCCGGCAATGAGGTGGGTGTGCATGACGCCGAGCGTGTCGTCGATGCGGTTGAAGGGCGGCAGCTTGACCAGGTAGTTAAAGGTGAAGAAGGGAATGACCCCGGCTGCGATGCCGATCGCGAAAGCACCGTAGCCGTCTACGTAACCGGCGGCCGGCGTGATGCCGACCAGGCCGGCCACCATTCCGTTGACAAGGCCACCGACCGTTACCCGACCTACGATAAAGACATCGAGGAGCATCCAGGCGATCATGGCCGTCGCGGCGGCCAGGTTGGTGTTGAGGATGGCCGAAGAGGCGTCGGCACCCGCAAAATACGGGTCCCCTCCGTTGAACCCGTTCCAGCCCAGCCAGAGCAGGCCGGCACCTGTGATCACCGCGATCAGGTTGCTAGGTCGGTTGTTCTCACGATCGGTAAGCAGTCGCGGACCGATGACAGAAGCCGCCACCAGGCCCGATATGCCGGCGGCCACATGGATGACGTATCCGCCCGAGAAGTCGAGGGCCCCTGCGCCGGCGACCCCACTTAACCACGAGGGGAAGGCGCCGATCCAGCCACCGCCCCAGATGCTGAATGCGTTGACCGAGTAGACAACCGTGATCCAGACCGGAACGAAGACCATCCACGCCTTGAAGCTGGTCCGGCCGAGGATCGAGCCTGCAAGCAGGATGACCGTGATGGCAGCGAACACGAATTGGAAATACACAAGCGAAGACAGCGGGAACTTGAGCGGGGGGATCGCGCCAACCAGAAGCGGAATCACGGCCTGGCCCTGCAGATCGGACGGAGACAGAATCGTGCCGGGCGTGCCGATGAAATGCAGCACATCCGTGAGCTGCGTCCCGAATGACATCTTGTATGCCCAGAACGTCCACACGACGAGCGTCGCGCCGAATGCATAAAGGACCATGAGGGCGGAGTTGAGCGCCCACTTGCGCTTCATCAGCCCCGAATAGAGGATCGCCAGTCCCGGAACGCTCATGAGCCCGACCAGGGTCCCCGCGACCAACTGCCAAGCGGTGTGGCCGGAGTCCAGCCACGAAGGCGCGGGCACGATATCGAGAAAAATTGAATGATCCAAATGGTTCCTCCTCCCCGGTAGTTGCCAGCTAATCGGCGTTTCGCTACGTTGCGATCCGCTTGATGGAGCAGCCTAGGTTTGGCCAGGGTCCGCCTCCTACGGTGCTTCTGACCGGAAAGGCCCGAGTAGGTATTGGGTGTTTGACACAAACCGGTGCTCCTGCAAACCGGTGAGTCACCACGCTGACGCGAGCTAAAGCTCGGCTCTAAAGTGCGCTGAATGTGGCCGACGCAGCTATCCAGCTCTAGCCCTGCGAGGGCGTGGTCCAATCGCGGACTCCGCTCTCGGATGCTCGCGATTCTCGGCATCGCCGCGCTGTTGGTTGGCGCTTCGATCGGGAGCTGGCTGTCGATTCGTGGAGGGCAGCCGGCCACGCCACCCCTTTACGGAACCGCGCGGACTGCGCCCGCGACTCTGTGGACTTGGGATGGCAACGCCTACACGTTTCGGCCGGTGCCATCGACCGGCCCGTCCAGCAACGCCGCTGATATGGCTTACGACCGTTCACGCGGCCTGATCGTGCTCTGGGATCACGGGTGCGCCAGCATGGTGATGGGCTTCCAGGGCGGATGCGTCGCCCAGGTCAACCGCACGTGGACGTGGGACGGCCGCACCTGGACCGCGCGTCAAACCCAAACGAACCCAACGGCCGCAGGCCCAGGCGCGATGCTCTTCGACGCCAGGCTCGGGCGCGTGGTGTATGTCAACGGGGCGGGAAAGGCCTGGACCTGGGGGGGGGCTGACTGGGCCGTGCTGCCGCTGCCTGGCGGTCCAAACATTCCGGTGCCGGGTTCGGCGACCGACTCGTCGGCCTTCGAGGTCGGTTACGACGAAGGTCGCGACATTATGGTTTTCGCCGTCTTCGGCGCGACCTGGTTGTGGGACGGCAGCAGATGGACTGAGATCGCGTCCGGAATTGACCCTGGCGACGCCCGACCTGACGCACACCTGGTCTACGACAACGCTCACCACCAGCTCGTCTACGTGGGAAGCCATTACACCTGGACCTGGGACGGCACGCGCTGGCAGCAGCACACGCAGCCGGCAATCGCCGCGGGGACAATGGGTTATGACCGGGTGCGCGCCACGATCATGCTTGTGGAGCCGGACACCTCAGCCTGCGACCGCACAGCCTGCCGGACCACCACCTGGACTTGGGACTCAGCGACCTGGACACGTATACCGATCGTGGGCGGGCCGCTCTTGCCGTTGACCCGTTCCGGTGCCTCCGCGATCCCACTGGCGTTTGACGAGGCCCGCGGCGTCACTGTCCTGTTTGCCAGCGCCAGCTGAGTTTTCGTATGTGTCTGAGCATATTTGGCGGAAAACCACGTGTGGTTCACACAATTTGAGCCCGCGTAACTTCGTGTTATCGTGTTCGAATGAAATTTCTCGCTTCCGTCCCGCTAGAGGTCGACAGGCCGCTCTCACAGTCCGATCCGGACGTCCGTTCGCTCTCCCGCCTACCTGGTTTTATCGAGCTGGAGCCGGTCTCTGGCCACGCCGGTCGTTACACGCTGAAATTCGAGGTCGAAGCGGGTTCCAAGCGCGATGCCATGGACGCTAGCGATGAGCTGATGGTCGAGTACGAGAACGTTCTCAACGCCTACCACCCCAGGCTGCTGACCGCCCTCGCCACCGAAGCGCGGTAGACGCAACCATCGACTGAGCTGCGTCAGCGCTCCGCAGGGCGCTGACGCGTATTTGTTTTAAGTCGTACGCCTTACACGGCGATTGCCGCCCCACCATGGTGGGTTCGCACGTGGTCGCGACGAGTGTTTTTAGGGCATCTCGTACGCGGTACGCGCTGGCCAATCGACGACCGGAGCGAGCAGCACCTGGCGGGCCATCTGCCCGACCTGGGAGGTGCAGAGCAGGTGCGCCAGCGTCCTTTGCTCGAACGCAGCCTCGCCCGACGCTAGGGCTCCGCCTGTTTTGCCGACTACTTCACCGCTCGTGGGGCACTCGGCTGGGGACTGGACGGCTCTCTCGACAGACAGGCAGACCAGGGATTGGTTGCGCGGCGTGACCCGGCGCTACGCCTCGGGTACCACGAGCGCCGGACAGAGGCTGCACCGCTTGCCTCGCGTCCAGCTCACGAAGGCCATGGCCTGTGCACAACTCTAGTCGTGTGATCCGCACATGGAACTCCCCTATTTCTTTGTGGGGGCTGACCGTAATCGGTCGCGCCCTGGATTTCTACGATGAACCTCGAGCTCGTCAAATCAAATGAGGTTCAGGAGGGTGTGATGGCAGTAGCGACAAAGGCCGGAAGCAAGACCAGCCCGCGCGAGGTAATCGAACGCGCGAAGGCTGAGGGCGTCGAGGTGGTCGACGTCCGCTTCATCGATCTCCCAGGTACGTGGCAGCATTTCAGCCTGCCGCTCAGCGAGCTCGAGGTCGACAGCTTCAAGGAGGGCCTGGGCTTCGACGGCTCGAGCATTCGCGGGTTCCAAGCGATCGATGAGAGCGACATGCTGCTCATCCCGGACCCCGACTCCGCCACCATCGACCCGTGCCTTTCGCACAAGACGCTCTTCCTGATCTGCGACGTCATCGACCCGATCACCCGCGAGCCTTACAGCCGCGACGGTCGGTTCATCGCCAGGAAGGCCGAGGAGCACCTCCGCCGGTCAGGCATCGCCGACATCAGCTACTGGGGCCCTGAGGCCGAGTTCTATCTCTTCAACTCGCTGCGGTTCGACCAGAACGCTCACAGCGGCTACTACTACATCGACTCAGAGGAAGGCATCTGGAACTCGGGCAAGAACTCCGAGCCGAACCTGTCATTCAGGCCACGCCACAAGGAAGGCTACTTCCCGGTCCCGCCGACAGACAAGCAGCAGGACCTGCGGTCGGAGATCATGCTGAAGCTGATCGAAGCCGGCGTCCAGGTCGAGGTCCAGCATCACGAGGTTGGCACCGCCGGCCAGGCCGAGATCGACATGCGGTTCGATACGCTGACCAAGATGGGCGACAAGATGATGGTGTTCAAGTACGTCATCAAGAACGTCGCAGCGCAGCACGGTTACGTCGCAACGTTCATGCCCAAGCCGCTCTTCCAGGACAACGGCTCGGGGATGCACATCCACCAGAGCCTTTGGAAGGACGGGGAGAACCTGTTTGCCGACAGCAAGGGCTACGCCGGGCTTAGCGAGATGGCCGTGCACTACATCGGCGGCCTGCTCAAGCACGCGCCAGCGTTGCTGGCTATCTGCGCGCCGACCACGAACTCCTACCGGCGCCTCGTGCCCGGTTACGAAGCGCCGATCAACCTCGTCTACTCCAAGCGCAACCGCTCGGCGTGCGTCCGCATCCCGATGTACTCGACCAACCCGAAGACCAAGAGGGTCGAATTCCGCTCGCCAGATCCAGCCGCCAACCCGTACCTCGCGTTCTCGGCTTGCCTGATGGCCGGGCTTGATGGCATCAAGAACAAGATCATGCCGCCGGAGCCGGTGGACAAGGACATCTACGAGCTCGACGGTGCCGAGAAGGCCAAGATCAAGTCAGTGCCCGGTTCCCTCGCCGAGGCGCTCAACGCGCTCGAGAAGGACCACGCCTTCATGCTCGAAGGCGACGTGTTCACCAAGGACGTCATCGAGACGTGGATCGACTACAAGCGCAAGCGCGAGGTCGACGCGGTTGCCCTGCGACCTCACCCGTGGGAGTTCATGCTCTACGCCGACGTGTAGCTGAGGCGAAACCTCAAGACAAGGGCCCCGGCACCGAGCCGGGGCCTTTCTTTTTACATGCCCAGCATTGTTCGAGCACGAAGGGCGATCGATATAGCTACCCTCGTTTCCGGGTCGTCCAGTTGCAGCCCAGTCAATGCTTGGATCCTCTCGACCCTGTAGCTCATCGAGTTGATATGGATGCCGAGGTTTCGCGCGGCCGCGCGCCTCACCCACCGCGCCGCCGACAGAGCCTCCAGCGTTTCGAGTAGCGGCGTGTCTCGCGACTGGGCGTAGCTGAGCAGCGTCCCGAGCAGCTCGTCGACGAAGCGCCGCAGCGCATCCGGGCTCTGCACCTCTAGCAAGAGGCGGAACGCGCCTAGCGAGCGGTAGGAGGCGACCCGGCCCCGCCCGCCCGCCCGACGCGTCAGGCGCAGCGCCTGCCTGGCTTCGAGGTGGGATCTGGCCAGCTCACCAACCGAGTTCGCGAGGTTGCCGATCCCAACCGATGCCGAACCCGGCTTCATGATCGGAGCGGCTCCGGCCAGGATCTGGGCAGCGAGCTTCTCGATCGCCGCGAGGTCGGACGCCACCTCGTCGGGCACCAGAAAAACCGCCGAGGCCGACCGCACTAGGGTCAACGCGTCGGGCAGGCGCGAGCGGACGAGACCGCTGAGCGCTGAGTCCAGCCGGTCCTGGCGTCCGGGCGCCGTCAGAGCCGCTTCGGTCTCGTCGTCATCTGGCTCGAGCACCATTACCCACGCGCGTTGGGGTAGCCGGTGCCCAAGTCGCTCCGCCTGGCGCGCCACCCTCTCGGCCTCATCGCCCTCGAGCCCGCCGGCCAGCACCTCCTCCACGAGATCGCCCCGGAGCCGGCGCTCCACCTCCGCCGCCGCGCGCTCCTTGGCCAGCTCCAGCGCCAGGATGGTCGAGCCGTGCTCGAGCGCGCGTCGCCGCCCGGGCGAATCGACAGTCTTCTCGTCGACTCCGACCGCCAGGAGGCCGAGCACATCGGGCCCGGCACGAACCGGCACCAGGTCGATGGCGCGCGCCGGGCGGCCGGCATTCATGCGCACTTCACGCGCCCCCGCCTGCGCCAGCGGAGTGGGCACGTGGATTCGCGGCGGCATCCCGTCGGTGGTTTCGCCGGCACCGCGCACGCGATAGCCGGCGGCCGAATACAGGGCGGCACGCCCGCCCGCGAGCGATCCGATGACCTCGAGGATCGATTGAATGCCGGCGCCCTCGAGCGAGAGTTTCGTGAAGCGCTCATGAATGTCGTGGGAGAGCTGGATTTCGGCGAGCTGAACCTCCATCGCCCTCTGCAGCTCGCTGCGCTCCAGGATGCCCGCCACCTGGCCGGCGATCGCCAGCAGAAAGTCGATGTCGCCGGCGTCGAAATCTCGCCGGTGTGCCGTCTGGACATTGAGAACGCCCACCAGCCGCGGGCCGGATTCAATTGGCACCGACAACATCGAATGGAACCGGTCTTCATCGAGGCCTGGGACCCACTTCCAATGCGGCTCTTTGCTGACATCGGCCACCACAGCGGGCCGTCGAGTATCGGCGACCCAGCCCGTGATGCCCTCCCCCACCTTCATCACGACCTTGCCCACCATCGTCTCGTTCAGCCCGTTCGTTGCTGTCAGGAGAAGGTCTCGGCCTCGGGCCGAGACGAGATAGAGGGAGCAAACGTCGGTGCCCATGGCGGACGTGGCCTCGCGGATGATCAGCTCGAGCAGCTCGTCGGGCCGCTGGGTCGAGGCCGCCGCCTGCGCCAGCCTGACGAGGAAGCTCAGCTCGCGAGCGGCCAGGCTGGAATCCGCGCCCTCGGTGCGGACAGCCATTCTTCGCAGCCTACGGTCCGGCTTCAAGCTAATCCTCGTGTGAACAACACCATCTAGGCCCATGACATTGTGCCACCCATACAGGAACGCCCTTCTCACGGCACGCTCGGTAAGGCTGACGGAATCGAGGTAGGCTAGTCGGCAAGTGCCCCTTTCACACTCCGGCCGCTGGCGGGAACACTTCGCCGGAGTCGATCTGCCAGTGCCGGTGCTCGGCGGCGGCACCGTCATTGGGATCAACTTCGACAATGCCGCCAGCACGCCACCGCTGCGGCGTGTCCGTGATGCGGTGACCGGTTTCGCGGATTTCTACTCGAGCGTCCATCGCGGCACCGGCTACAAATCGCGCATGGCGACCGAGGCCTATGAGCAAGCCCGCGAGCGAGTCGCCGAGTTCCTGAACGTTGACGGCCGGAGCCAGGTCGTCATCTTCGTCAAGGGCACCACCGACGCCCTCAACCGAATCGCGGCAGAGCAGGCCCGACTCGACGGCCGCCAGGTGCTCGTGACGGAGATGGAACACCATGCCGACCTTCTGCCATGGCGCCACCGCAGCGGCCACCTGCTGGTCGGCCTGACTCCGGACGGCCACATCGACCTCGGCGCCATCGAGAAAGCTCTAAAGGAAAGTGACGGCCGCATCGGCCTGGTCGCGGTGAGCGGGGCATCGAACGTCACGGGCTTCATCTCTCCCATCCACGAGGTTGCTGAGCTTGCCCATCGGTATAGCGCCCTGGTCTCGGTTGATGCCGCACAGCTCGCGCCGCATCGACGCATCGACATCCGTCCCGCCGACGACCCCGCTCATCTCGATTTCGTCTCCTTCTCCGGCCACAAGATGTATGCGCCTTACGGCGCCGGTGTGCTCGTCGCCCCCCGCGACTTCTTCTCCGGCACGCCCGAGGTGATGGGCGGCGGCGCGATCAGGATCGTCACGTGGGATGACACGGTCTGGGCCGACCTACCAGACCGTGAAGAGGCCGGCTCGCCCAATGTCATCGGCGCGGTGGCGCTGGGTGTCGCGATCGAGACTTTGCTGGAGCTCGGCTTCGACGACATGCTCCAACACGAGACCGTGCTCGGCCAGCGCCTTCTCCAGGCGCTCAGCGAGATCCCCGGCGTGACGGTGCTCGGCGGCACTGGATCGGCGGGGGAACCGGAACGGCTGGGCCTGGCCAGCTTCGTGATCGACGGCGTCCATCACGGTCTGGCAGCGGCGGCGCTGAGCCACGAATGGGGGGTGGCCGTGCGCAATGGCTGCTTCTGCGCCAATCCCTATGTCTTCCATCTCCTCAAAATGAGCAAGGCAGCGGTCGAGGAAGTCGAAGACGAGGTGGCGGCCGATCGGCGAACCGCGCTACCCGGCGCGGTGCGCGCAAGCCTGGCCCCTTATAACGACGAGGCTGAGGTGGTCCGGTTTGTGCATGCGGTCAAGCAGGTCGCAAGTGGACAATTGAAGACGCGCTACGAGCAGGCAAGCGACGGGACATTCTCTCCCGAGGGCGGGTGGCCCGCAATCCCAAACCCGCTGGAATCACTGGCAAAACGCGGCGCGCTGAAAGCTCAAGAGAGGGTGTAGATGAAGCTGCTGATCGAGATCCTTTTGGCGATCTTCCTCCATCCGATCGTCTGGGTGCTGTGCGTCATCAACATCGTCGGGCGCTCGGACTTGGGCGGCTTGAGCAAGGTGCTTTGGATCATCATCACGTTCATCTGGGGCATCGGCCCGATCCTGTACGTCCTTCTCGGCAAGGGAGCCTTCTGGTAGAGATGTGATCGCGCAGACCCGTGGAGCGCTCGGCCAGCCGAGCGCTCGCGCTAGGTCGTCTCGCCATTGCTCTTCGGCATCTTCGCTCCCTTCGCCATTTGGGCCGGCATCAGCTCACTCCGCCGAATTAATCCTTCCGACGAAGCGTTTGGCGGCAAAGCCTCGGCCCTGGCTGGAATCGCCGGCGGGCCAATCGGACTGAGCGGATTCCGATACCGGCGCCTTCACGCTCCAGGCTCGCGGGAACACCGGCGACGCCCCACCGTCGCCTACATTCCGCGTGAGTCACCGGGGAGGTGACGGTGCTCGGGGCCTTCTCCGACCAGTCAGTCACCCCGAACAGCGACTGCAGCCGGCTGGCCACGAGCACGCCGTCCGGCGGCGTTTTCTCGACCGCGGTGGCGCCCGCACCGCTCTCTCTGATGGGCTGCTAGACCGAGGGTCCAGCTCCGGAGGCTCGTCAGCTGCGGCGGCAATTTGTTGCCGTAACTCTGTTCGCTTACCTTCTCCTGCCGGCCACCTGCTTCGACTAATCTGGTGGGCGGGAAAGGGTGGGAATCCAAACGGCAACCACCAAAGGCGCTCGAGCCACAAATGGGGTGGCGGCTGCGCACGGGCCGGGCGCCAATGGCACAGTCGCGCCCTCGCCGGTCGTCAAGGTGACTCACGTTTCCAAGCTCTTCGGCAAGAACGCGGTGCTGAACAACATCAGCATCTCCGTCGCCCCTGGCGAGATTCTCGAGGTCACAGGGCCTAGCGGCTCCGGCAAAACCACGCTGCTGCGCCTCATTCACGGTCAGCTCCGGCCGAACCGGGGCGAGATCTGGGTGGAAGGTCGCGGGCTCCACCGCTGGTGGCGGCGCGGGCTCGGCCGCATCCGCCGTGACGTCGCGTTTGTCTACCAGGACCAGCGCCTCCTGCCTCGCCTGACGGCCCTTGAAAATCTCATCTTCGCAATGCAAATTGGCGATCCCGAAGTGCCGCATCGAACCATCAAGCGGCGGGCGCTGGACGCGCTGGAGGGCCTCGGCCTGGGTCACCGGCGCGGCGCTTATCCACACCAGCTGTCGGCAGGCGAAAGGCAGCGGGTGGCCGTCGCCCGCGCGCTCTCCGGCCGGCCAAAGGTGCTCCTGGCTGACGAGCCGCTTGCGTCAATCGACGATGACAACGCCAAGATCGTGATGCGCCTGCTCGAGGACGCGGCAGCCAATGGCACCGCGGTCGTGGTCGCCACCCACCGTCCCACGTTCGCCGCGCACCGGGTCCTGCGGCTGCCGAGCGGAGAGCAGCTGGTAAGCCGCGATCGAGCGCGTTCCAACGGCAAGCATTTCGGCTTTTCGCTCTGGCGGCGCGTCGCTCCGGCGACCAATCGCTCGCTGAAGAACGGGCATGCCGTGGACGCCAGGTTGCCGCTGTGGCGAAGGCTCATCGCGCTGGTGGACAACAGTTTCCGCATGGTTGTCCTCAGCGGCCTGAGCAGCTGGGCTCGCGACCTACGGCTAACGGCACCCGCGCTAGGCTCGATCGCGATGACGCTGGTCCTTTGCGGGATGCTCGCGCTGGTCGGCATCTCGACCGCCACGGTTGCCGGCCAGCAGGCCAGCCAGGCATCGATAGTCAGGATCTATCTCGCGAACGACGCTTCGCCGTCAGCGGTGGGCGCCCTGGAGAGCAGGTTGCGCGCCGACTCCCGCGTGAGCACCGTGACCGAGATAAGCGCGGAGCAAGCGCTCCAGGACGCGGAAAACAAACCCGGGCTGGGCGCCCTGGCCGGGCTCACGGGTTCCAACCCGTTCTCGGCCAGCCTCGATGTCCAGGTCAAACAGGTCGGAGAGGTGGCGGCTGTAGCAGCAGAGGTGGTTGGCGACCCGGCGGTCGACCCCACGTACCCGACGTCGTATGACCCAAACACCTATAACCGCTTGCGCAACATCGCCCTCGTAATCGGCGGCATCGGCGGCGGCCTCCTGCTTCTCTTCGCGTTGGTCTCCTATGCGGTTGCGGCCAACTCGATGCGAGCGATCGCCGCCGCGCGGCAGAACGAGGTGACAGTGATACGCCTGCTCGGCGCCAGGGGTTGGATGGTGCGCGGACCCTTCGTCACCGAGGGCCTGGTGACAGGCGCTTTTGCAGGCGCGGTGGCGGCTGCTGCGGTGCTTGCCGTCTGGACGCTGGCCTCCGGCCTGGGGTCGCACACCTACTCGCTCGTCCTGCCAGGGGTTGGACCGGACTCCGTGCGTTATGTGGCCGCCGCCGTCATCGTGGCCGGCCTTGCGCTCGGAGCGCTGACGGCGATGCTCGGATTCCGGCGAATCCGCGCATGAAGCGAACTGTCGCTCGGCTGGTCACTCTGTGCGCCCTCTTCGGTTTGCTGATACCTGGCGGAATTTCGGTGAGCTACGCGACCTGCCCAAACCAGACCGGATCCGGCGCATCGAGCGCGCGCTTCACCTGCCCCCCGGCGCCCGATCCAAACCAGGCCGCCTACGACAAGTTGCGCAAGCGGCTCGGCGGCGATGTCGCTCGGGCGCTGGCGAGCCAGGAGCAGTTGAGCATTGCCCTCCTGGAATCGGCCGCGAGCGAGCAGAACCTCAATACACAGATCGCGAGCGAGGAAAGCAAAATCGCCGCGCTGGAGGCCCAGGTAACCCAGCTGGAGACCAACATCACCGACACGCAGAGCCAGATCGACATGGAGCAGGCCGAGCTTGCGACGCTCGCCGTCGCCATCTCGAGGCAGCCTGACTCCCTGCTGGTCGCGGTGGCGCAAGCCGGCAACCTCCACGACGCGTTGGTCGCCGCAGCGGATCTGATCGTGGCGAGCCAGCGCGCGAACGACCTCGAGACCTCGCTGGAAGCCGACATGGCCAAGCTCCAGGTTGAAAACACCGCCCAGCTCGCGGCCTTGAGCACCGAGAACGGGGTGCTCGCCCAGCTGAGTGCGAACCTGACTGCCCTGAGCTCGGCCATCTCCCAACAAAACGACATCACCACTCAGCTCGGCGCTCTGATGGCACAGCTCACGTCGGCCAAGGCCGGTCTAACCAGCCAGCCACCCGTCGTGACGGCAGCTTTGGCGGCGCTGCTCGAGCAGCAGGAGCAACAGCTGATCCAAATGGCATATCAAGCAGCCTGGAACCAGGGCCAGGTGGGAGCCGGCATCGCGATGGTGACCCGCATTCTTCCGCCAGGCACCACGCTCCCCGGCCTCAGGCTTTCGTGGCCGATTGCGGGCGCGTGGATCACCCAGCCATTTGGCCCGAGCGAGCTTCTTCTCGAGCCGCCGCTGGGTCCATACCCCCACTTCCACACCGGTATTGATATCGCGGCCCCCTACGGCACTCCGGTGACCGCCGCTGCCGATGGGGTCGTCGTGGCTGTGGCGCACACCAACGTGGGCTACGGCAACTACGTGATCATCGCCCACGGAGGCGGGATCATGACCCTGTACGGGCACCTGGCGGAAACGGCTGTGAACGTCGGCGACCGCGTGACGCGCGGGCAACGCATCGGCCTCGAGGGCATGAGCGGTTTGGCGACGGGACCCCACGTTCACTTCGAGCTTCGGGTCAACGACGAAGTGACCGATCCGATGCCCTACCTGCCCCCGCTGATCGGCGGGGTCACACCCAAACCCTGACGCGCGGGATGGCCGGACGGCGGTGGTCAAAATGGTGCCCCCGGAGGGAATCGAACCCCCGACCTTGACGTTAGGACCGTCCTGCTCTATCCCCTGAGCTACGAGGGCGACGATCCAGAGTTTACTGTCAGAAGGCCGCACGATCCGATGAGGCGGCGCGTTACTTCTCAGCAAACTCACACGTTTCTCACAGGAAGGTTCAAGTGCAGCGAGCCAGTGTGGGGATCATGAAAAGCGCCACTGATAAGAGAATTCAGGCTCGTGATGCCGCGACCAGGATGCTTAACCGGCTGACGGCGTGCCTGGCTTACGGCGCCATCGCGGGCGTCGGCATTCTCGGCACGTTGAGCGCATACACAATCCCTGGCAACACCACGGCCTTTTCGGGAGCCAGCGCGAGCTCGGGCAACACCTCCTCGACCTCAGGCACCATCTCCACCGGCGTCCAGGCTTCCGCAACCCCAGTCAGCTCTTCGTCGGGCGCAGGCGTCGCCGTCTCCGGCGGCTCGTAGCCGCGCCAGATGAATGACACCATCCTCTGGTACACCACCAGGGGCGCCGGAGCGGTCTCTCTGGTGCTGCTCAGCGCAGTCGTTGTGTTGGGCGTGCTGTCCTCCCTTCGTTTTGAGGTTCCGAGCTGGCCACGATTCCTGACCACCGGCCTCCACCGCAATCTCGCACTGACTGCCGTGGTGTTCCTTGCGCTGCACATCGTCACCGCCGTCGTGGATCCGTTCACCCATCTCGGGTGGCTGGCCGCGGTGATTCCGTTCTCGTCTTACTACCGAACCTTCTGGCTCGGCCTCGGAGTGATCGCGTTTGAACTGCTCATCGCGATCACCCTTACCAGCCTCGTTCGTGGACTGATCGGCCACTCTGCATGGCGCGCCATCCACTGGCTGTCGTACGCCTCGTGGCCCATCGCTGTCGTGCACGGTTTCGGCACGGGCACTGACAAGCTGTCTACATGGATGCTTTGGATCGATGTCGTTTGCATCTCGGCCGTGGTCGTTTCGGTCGGCGCGCGCTTGCTGATGAGGTCGCCCGACCCGCTCGCGGCCGATCGAGCACGATTTCGCGAGCGCGTTTCGAGGAAAGTGGAGAAGTGACGCTGCTCAGCCTCTTCTCAGGGCCGCCATCATCCGCGGGAGCTGAGAGCTTTCGCGACCATACCGGGCGGCTCGGCCACCGGCCTCGCGGCGACCGCGCGCTCATCGACACCCTCGAGAGGAGCGGGCTGGTCGGGCGTGGTGGCGCATCCTTCCCCGTCGGGGTCAAATGGAGGTCGGTCGCCAGCCGCGCCAGGGGTGCCGCTGTTGTGATCGCTAATGGAGCCGAGGGCGAGCCACTCAGCCGCAAGGATCGGACGCTGATGGCGTTGCGGCCGCACCTCGTCATCGACGGCGCGCTGCTTGCCGCAGAAGCAGTCCGCGCGAGCAGGACGCTCCTTTACATAGGTGAGGCCCACGGAGCAGCGGCCGCCGCCATCACCCGCGCCCTCGCCGAACGGCCGCCGGCCGAGCTCGCCCGGTTGACCCTCCTTGGCGCGCCGCCGAGCTATGTCGCCGGCGAGGAAACCGCCGTCGTCAACTTTGTCAACTCAGGCGTCGCCGCTCCCCAGGCAGTTCCGCCCCGACCTTTCGAGCGGGGCGTGGACGGACGACCGACGCTGGTGCAGAACGTTGAGAGCCTGGCGCATGCAGCGCTTATCGCGCGTTACGGCGACGCCTGGTTTCAGTCGCTCGGCCGGAACGACGCAGCCGGGACCATCCTTTTAACTGTGAGCGGTGCGGTGGCGAAGGCCGGAGTCATCGAGGTTGCATCCGGCTGCAGCGTCGACGAGGTGCTGGCGCTGGCCGGCGGCGCGAGCGGAAAGGCGCGCGCCGTGCTCCTTGGCGGCTACTTCGGCGGCTGGATCAGCGCTGACCAGGCAGGGTCGATGATCCTGGATCCCAGCGGCCTTCGTGCAGCTGGTGGTTCGCTCGGGTGCGGAGTCGTCAGCGTCCTCGATGAGTCGTCCGACCCTCTCGACGTTTCGGCCCGGATCATGAAGCACCTCGCCAACGAGAGCGCCGCCCAATGCGGGCCATGTTTCTTCGGGCTGCGAAGCCTGTCGGCCGCAACCACGCGAATCGCAGCGCGCCAGGCGGACAACGGCGACCTGCCCCAGCTGCACAGATGGACCGCCATGGTCAAAGGACGCGGCGCATGCCGCCACCCGGATGGCGCAGTCGCGTTCTTGCAATCGGCGCTGAACGTTTTCGAGCCGGAGTTCGCCGCCGCAGCGGGCGCGCGCGGCCGGCGGGCCTCCTGACGTGGCGCAGACGGAGCTCTGGATCGACAGGACCAAATGTGATGGCAGCCGGTTGTGCGCCGAGCTTTTTCCCGAGCGGATTTCACTTGACGATTGGGGTTACCCGATCATCTCGCCCGGACCGATTCCAGGTTCTCTCGTGCCTCACGCCCAGAAGGCTGTCGACAGCTGCCCAGTGCTCGCCCTTGCTTTGAGAAGGGTGGTGCGCCGGCCGCCTCCTTCGATCAGCGCGAAAAGAAGTTGAGCCAACCCAGGACTGCGGTGGCCATCGCCGATGACCGCGCTCTGGGCGGCTCGCTGCGGGTGATCGTCACCCACGAGCCGGATCTCACAGCGGCCAAGTCAGCGGTTGACGAGGTCGTACGAGCAGTCGACCTGGCCGCCAACCGCTTTCACGAGGACAGCGAGCTGAGCCGCCTCAACTCGACGCCGGGCCGCAACGTGGTGGTCAGCCCCCTCCTGACAAAACTGATAGCCGCGGCGCTCCGCGGTGCACGGCTGACCAGAGGCGCGGTCGACCCGACGGTCGGATCGGCGGTCAAGCTGGCCGGCTACGACTCGGACTTCGCCGCCGTGCCGGCCGACGGCAGGGCGATCGACCTCGTCGTGAGCCGCGTTCCGGGCTGGCAGGCAATCGTCTTCGACGAAAAGACCAGAACAGTGCGTCTGCCGCACGGGGTCGACCTGGATCTTGGCGCGACGGCGAAAGCGCTCACTGCCGACCTGTCGGCAGCGGCCGCACAGTCAAAGGTCGCCCGCGGCGGAGTCCTAGTGAGCCTCGGCGGCGACATCTCGGTCGCCGGCGATCCGCCGGCCGAGGGTTGGCTGATCCAGACGAGCGAGGACAGCGGTGCCCCGATCGCCGAGGGTGAGGAGACGATCAGCATCAGGTCGGGCGGCGTCGCGACGTCGAGCACCACTGTTCGCAGGTGGACCCGCGGCGGCGTCGTGCTCCACCACATCATCGACCCGGCCACCGGCCTTCCCAGCGACGGCCCCTGGCGCACCGCGACGGTGGTCGCGGGGTCCTGCGTCGACGCCAACATCGCCTCCACCGCGGCCATCGTCATGGGCCGGGCGGCCGTCCAATGGCTGGAGGCCGAGCGGCTGCCGGCGCGATTGGTTGATCGCTCAGGATCGGTCCACCGTCTGTCGGGATGGCCAAAACCAAGCTAGTCCACACTGATTTCTCAGCAAACTCACAGACAATGGAGGCAGCATTATCGCCGTGAGCAAGGACGGGGACGGGGCACGAGTCCTCGTTGTCGACGACGAGCCGAACATCACCGAGCTCGTGGCCATGGCGCTTCGCTACGAGGGTTTCAGCGTCAAGACGGCGGCCACGGGTCGCGGAGCGGTCACCGCTGTCAGCCAGTTCTCGCCTGCCCTCGTAATCCTCGACGTCATGCTCCCCGACATCGATGGTCTCGAGGTTCTCCGCAGGCTGAACGCCGGCGGGCACAAAGTCCCGATCATCTTCCTGACCGCAAAGGACGCGACCGAGGACAAGGTCCACGGGTTGACGGTTGGTGGAGATGACTACGTCACCAAGCCGTTCAGCGTGGAAGAGCTGATGGCGCGAGTCCGCGTCGTGCTCCGAAGGCATGGCGGCAGCGAATCCCAGGACGGCAAGATGATGCTGGCCGATCTCGAGATGGACGATGAAGGTCACGAGGTCCGCCGGAACGGCCAGGTCGTCGACCTGACCAACACTGAATACCGCCTGCTGCGCTACCTGCTGGTCAATGCGGGCCGCGTCCTTACCCGTAGCCAGATCCTCGACCACGTGTGGCACTACGACTTCGGCGGTGACGCGAGCGTGCTCGAGACGTACATCAGCTACCTGCGCCGCAAGGTGGACAAGTTCGAGCCGCCGCTCTTGCAAACGGTTCGCGGCGTCGGCTACGTCCTGCGCGCCCCAAGAGCATGACCCTGTCCCTCCGGGGGCGACTTCTCCTTGGAGTCATCTCGCTGGTGGTCATCGGGCTGCTCATATCGAACGTGGCCACCTACGCGTTCCTTCAGCAATTTCTCATTAGTCGCGTCGATGGGCAGCTGACGAGTAACTATCAAGCCGCGGTCGGCGTACTCGGTGGCCCAGACGAAGGCCCGCGATCTTCATTCGGATACCGTCCAGGCACAGTTTTCGAGCTGGTCAGCGCCAACGGAACCCTCCTCGCAACGCCGAAGGTCGTCACCACGGTCGGGGCGACCCCGTCGAACGCACTCCCCGTCCTACCTCACAGGCTGCTCAACAGCGGGATGGACAAGCCGAGCCCCGCATACACGGTCGAGGGCACAGGCGGCGTCGAGCAGTACAGGGTGATCGACTGGCCGGAGGACACTTTCAATGGCAACTTCGTCGTACTGGCCATTCCGCTGACCGATGAGCTCTCGACCCTTAGCCAGATGCTCGTTCTTGAATTAAAGATCAGCGTGGCAGTCGTTGCGGCGACTGTGATCCTCGCTCTGCTCATCGTGCGCATCGGACTGCGGCCGCTGCAACGAATGGGTGCGGTCGCAAATGACATCGCTGCCGGCGATCTGACCCGCCGAGTCGAGCCTGCCACGCCCAAAACTGAGATCGGCCGCCTTGGACTTGCGCTCAACGGAATGCTCAGCCAGATAGAGGCCGCGTTCGCAGAACGCACAGCGTCCAACGACCGATTGCGCCGCGTGATCGCGGACGCATCGCACGAGCTGCGTACTCCGCTGACCTCGATCCGTGGGTATGCCGAGATGTTGCGACGTGGCGCGGCGGAATCCCCTACCGATTCGGAGTCGGCGCGCCGACGCATCGAGCAGGAGGCGATCCGCATGACTGGCCTCGTGGACGATCTCCTCGTCCTTGCCCGCCTGGATCAGGGGCGGCCACTCGACAAAACAGCAGTGGATCTGCGGACGATCGCCAATGACGCAGTGGCCGATGCGCGAGTCGTCGCCCCGCGTCGCGAGATCAGCTTGAGCGCGAATGGTCCTGTGATCGTCACCGGCGACGACACTCGCCTGCGCCAGGTGATGGGCAACCTCATGCGAAACGCACTCGTTCATACCCCACAGCAGAGCCCGATCGAGGTCGCCGTGGCGACCGACGCCGGTCTTGGGCGCATGTCAGTGGCGGACCATGGTCCGGGGTTGTCCGAGGGAGATGTTGGGCGCATCTTCGAACCGTTCTATCGAGCCGACCCCAGTCGCAGCCGCGACAGCGGCGGCGCCGGTCTTGGCTTGTCGATTGTCAGCGCGGTCGTAAGCGCCCACGGTGGACGCGTGAAGGTCAGGCGGACCGATGGCGGTGGCGCGACGTTCGAGGTCGAGCTGCCGCTGGCTCAGCCATCGAGTGAGATTCTCTGAGGGGATTCCAAGGTTTCTCTCAGGCGGGGTACAGGCAGGTAGGGGATGATCGCTACATGCCCACCGTGAGACGGCAAACCGAGATGACCGTGGCCCGCGACCTAGCTGTCCAGAAGCTCCGCGACCTGACGTTCGCGGTCGCTCTCATATCGGCCGCGGCCGTTGGCGTGATCGCCTGGGTGAGCGCTGCTACCATTCCGGGCACCGCCAGCGCTCAGGGACAGGCCGGGAATACCACCAATACCGACAACAGCGGCCTGCCAGTCACTGGGGGCGACGATGGCTTCTACCAGCGGCCTTCCCAGAACACCGGCATCGGCAGTGGCCCTGGAATCGTGGTCTCTGGAGGATCTCATTGATGTTCATGCCGCACTATCCACCAGGCACTTATGGCTTCCTCTTCGCCATCCTTGGCGGATTGTCCTGGCTGGCCATCGTCGCCGGCATCGTCCTCTTGGTCATCTGGGCAATTCGCTCGATGCCCCGCACCGCCTTTGTGGGCCCGCCCGCCACCAAAGTCGAAACCCCCGAAGACATCCTGGGCCGCCGTTTTGCGAAGGGCGAGATCACCGCTGAGGAATTCACACGCTCTCGCGATTTACTCCGTGGAAGCCCGCCACAGCCGTGATGCACCGAACCCTCGGAATCCTCGGAGGCGCGCTGCTGGTCGGCGGGGTCGTGCTGGGCATCGCCACCGCTATCGCCTCGAACCGCCTCGGGCCGGTGAATGGATCCGTTATACAAAGGCCGGCCGTTGGCGTATTGCCAAGGCACCGCGGTCCGGGACAACCTGGCCCGTTCTTCGGTAATCCGCAACAGCGCCGTGGCTTTCCGGCGGGCCCAGGCCAGCCGGTCCCGATCGCAACGCCCAACTCGCCGGCGAATCCAGCGCCGTCCAGCTGAGCTACTTCTAGACCTCTACTCCCCCAATTGGTGAGGGGCGCTAAATGCGCCCCTTATCTATTTCTAGCCGGTACTTCCAGACCGTTCGACGACGGGACGAACCTCGCCGGCGCCGATCCGGCGGTGCAGGATGGCCAGCGGTTTGGGCGCCCACCAGTTGGCGCGACCGAGGATGCGCATCACCGATGGCACGATCAGGATTCGCACGACTGTAGCGTCGACAGCGATCGCAATCGCCAGCCCGACCCCGATGGCCTTGATGATCACCACGTTGGCGAGCGCAAACGCGAGGAATACCGCCACCATGATCGCTGCAGCACCGGTGATGAGTCGACCGCTCTTCTCGAGACCCATCGCGACTGCAGCCTGGTTGTCACCTGTGCGCCGGTACTCCTCCTGGATGCGGCTTATCAAAAGCACCTCGTAGTCCATCGACATCCCGAACACGATGCTGAACAGGATCACTGGGATGCTCGGGTCGATCGACTGCGGTGTGAATCCGAGCAGCTGGCTGAAATGACCCTCCTGAAAGATCCAGACCATGGCTCCGAACGACGCTGAGATCGAGAACAGGTTGGTGAGAACTGCCTTCAACGGAAGGATCACCGAGCCGGTGAGAAGGAAGAGAACGACATACGTGACAAGCAACACCGAGCCGACCGCGATGGGAGTGCGCTGGAGGATGTAGTTGACGATGTCGAGGTCCAAAGCTGTCTCGCCGGTGGCCTGCACCTGGCCGTCCGGCACGCTCTGCGCTCGCACCGCGGTCACTATCGAGCGTGCCCCATCGCTCGTGTACTGCTTGTTGGTGACCACGCCGATGAGGGCGATGTGCTTGCCCGCGCCGAGCGTGAGCGCTTGCCGAAGAGCGCTCGGAAGCTGCGCCGCCGGCCCTGAGTAGAGGGTCTGGTATTGCGCGCGAGTCAGGGACGGCGCGACGTTCACGATGCTGTTGACTTGCAGCACGTAAGGCAAGGCGGCAAGCCGCCGCGTCAGGTCGTAGATGGCCCCCACGTGATCCGCGGTGAGCGGGCTGCTATTCGGGTAGTACACCACCGCGTCGATAGTGGTCTCGTCCTGACCGGGAAAGTCGTTGACCAGGATGTCGTAGCCCTGGCGCGCCTCGTTACTGGGAGGCAGCTGATCGACATCTCCTTGGGCCAGGCGAAGCTGCAGGAAAGGCGTACCCGCCACCAGGAGGATCGCCAGCGCCGGCACGAGCACAAACCAGGGCCGCCGCATCACCCAGACGGCCATCGAGTGCCAAGCGCCGGTGCCCGCAGGCTTGCGCCTGCCGAGGAACGGTAGTCGCAGGCGATCCACCCTGGGCCCGAGCACAGAGAGCAGCGCGGGTAGGAAGGTCAGGCCATACACGACCGCGACGGCCACCACGATCGCGCCGGCGGCGCCCATTGAAGCCAAGAACGTGCCCTGGAAGAACAGCATCGCTGAAAGGCCCACCGCCACCGTGACGCCGGAGAAGGTGATCGCGCGTCCAGCCGTGGACAACGCCTTCGCGATCGCATCCTCGCGCGACGCGCCCGCCGCCAGCTCGTCGCGGAAACGATTGACGATGAACAGCGAGTAATCGATCGCCACACCGAGCCCGATCAGCGTCACCACGTTGATCGCGTACTGCGACACGTCGGTGAACCGCGCGAGGAAGAGCGTGCCACCGACGCCGCCGACGATCGCCAGGATTCCAACGCTGATCGGCAGCACGGCCGCGACGAACGAGGCAAAGATGAGCACGAGCAGGATCAGGGTGATCGGGAGCGCGACGACCTCGGCGCGCTTAAGGTCTTGCTCGAGCGTGGTGTTAAAGGCGAGGTTGATGGGTACCTGGCCTGTCGCGTACACCTTCACCGCGCTGGGCTGTATCTCCGACACGATCTGCGTAACGAAGTTCTGGGCTATGGCCGAGCTGTCGTTGAAGTGGACGACCACGAGCGCCTCGTGCGAATTCTTGGAGATGTAACTCGACTGGGCGATCGCCGGCACGCTGTAGGGGCTATCGATGCCCGCCACGCGCGGGTCAGCCCTGAGGCGCGCTATCGATTGCTCGACGGCTGATTGGAACGCCGGGTCGGTGGCGGTCAGCGTGTTGCTGACGAAGATGAGATCCATGTTGGAACCGGTCGGAGCTTGTTCGGGCTGAATCTCGGCGGTGACCAGCTTCTGCGTTTGACCGGCCGCAAGGTTGGCGCCAAAGCCGCCGTTGCCCGCCAACGTTCCGCCGGCAAGAATCCCCGCTATTGACAGGCCGAGAAGGACGGCCGACACGACCAACACCACCCAGCGGCGCCGGTATACAAAGCGGCCCCAGCGGTCGAACATCCGCATCACGATACAGGCCCGGGATACGGGGCCTGGCGTCTACTCGGGCGCTACTGCAGCTTCCATTGAATGCTATCTAGGATCGGAGTCGCGGCCTTCACGAACCCGTTCACATCGGACAGGGTGGCCAGGATCAGGACCACGTAGTAAACGCTGCCGTCCGCATTGGCGCCGGCGAACAGTGGCGCCGCCGCTGGAATGCCCTGACCCGCGGATGTCAGCGTGAAGCAGAGCTCCCACGCGATTCCGGCTGCTCCGCTGAGCGTGGTGTTCACGGCCTTGCTGCCTGAACAGGTCTTCGTGTCGGGGTACTTGCTGTGGAAGAAGTTGTCGACCGTGTCCTTGTTTTGTTGGACGTTCTGGGCTGGATTTGATGTGCCGCTACCGATGGTGATCGAGCCCGTGCTATTCGCATCCGAGATGGTGATGCTCTGGTCATCCTTGTTGACCACCGTCCAACCGGCAGGAAGGATGAACGCGACTCCGCTGTTCGACACGGTGCCCCCGGCGGTCGTGGTCGGCGGCGAGCCCACCGGGCTTGGGGTGCCGGCAGGGCTTGGGCTCGGGAGGATGCCGCCGACCGGGTTGCTTCCGTTGCCCGGGCTGTTCCGGTTGCCCAGCAAGGCGATCGCGGTTCCGCAACCGGCCATGAGCACGACCAGCACGACGATCGCGGCGATGATCAGCGTCCAATGCGTGCGGTGAACAGGCGGCTGAGGGCCCATCGCGCTCGGCGCGTAGTAAGGACTTTGGTAACCGGGCGGTGGGGGTGGAGCCGAGGGCGGCCCGGGCAGCGCCGAGGGCGGAGTCGCGGACTGCATGGCAGCGACCGCGAGCGGCGTGCCGCACGCCTGGCAGAACTGGTTGCCATCCGGGTTCTGACTTCCGCACCTGGCGCACGTGAGCGCCATCTATTCGCCTCCCGACCGAGTGGCGGCTGAATCTTTGCGCGGGCGCCGGCTGCGCCTGATCGAGTTCGGGGCCGCCGTCAGCGCCATGCCGCAGTTCGGGCAAAAGCCCGAGGCGACGATGTGGGTGTGGCAGCTGGGGCAAACCGTCTCCGCAAAGCCCATGTGGGCGGCCTCCTCCAGCAGCGAGTGGTGCAGCAGGAAGCGGACGTAGATGAGCAGCGCTCCAACCACTACCGCCTGCCAGATCAGAATCGCGAGGGGGTTGACGACGGCGTCTTTGAGCAGGAGGGTTCCGCCCGAGAAGGCGATGTGAGCGATCACCGCCATGGCCACGGCGCCGATTTCTCGACCCCCGAGCCGTCCGCGGCGGTAACGCCAGATGGTGGCCACGACCATGCCTGTGGTGCTGCCCTGCATCAGCGGCTGGAAGACGGCGAGCGTGGCCAGGTCATAGATCCAGTTGCCTGGCGCGACATGGGCGAGGCTGGTCAGCGCGCTTGAGAAACCGATGAGGCTCTCAGCCAGGCTGAAGCCAAGGCCGGCGGCGACGCCAAAGACGAGCCCGTCGACGGTTTCGGGAAATTCCGCACGGTTGGGCAGGAAGTAGGCGGGTACCGCTTTCAGCACCTCCTGCACGACGGGCATGAGCAAGCCGACGATCAACAGGGCCCCGACGCTGATGCTGGCGCTGCCGAGCGGGTTCTGGTTGTAGTCGAATGGGTTGTAGATCGCCCGGCCAAGGATCGTGACTACGATCCCGACGACGATTCCACCGCCGAGCGTGAAGCCGAGGATCGTCGCCGGCTCGTCGCGGTAAACCTGCGCCTCGTACAGATAGACCAGGTACAGGACCGGGACCAGGAAAGCCGCCACCAGGATGGCTGCTGAGATCAGGCCGGCAAGGTAGAGGACCAGGACGCCAGCCAGGCCGGCGGTGAAAGCCCAGCGAAACTCGTGAACCTTATGGTGGCCGAGGTGCGGAAACAGGGTGGTGATTACAGACGGTTGCGCCACATGCTCGCCGGGGTGCGCGGCGTAGCGGTGCTCTCGTGTCTTGGGGTTGCCCGATTCTTCAGTGGTGCCCTGGTGAGCGCCGCAGCGCGTGCAGAAGACGCCGTCTGGGACGTCGTGCGCGCAATGGTCACACTGCACCAGCCACCTCCTACGCGGCGCTTTGCAGGGAGCCCAGCGGCCCTCGATGCAAGCGAGCGGCCTACAGGATAGGGCTCAAACCCCTCGATTACTCAGGAATCGAGTTAAGCGCTGGCTGGGGCTTCTGCCGGCACCCAGCCTCGGACCCAATGGCATGAACCGTGGCCCGGGTGCTTGGCGAAGTAACGCTGGTGATAGCCCTCGGCGGGCCAGAAGCGGGGCGCCGCAACGATCTCGGTGACGATGGGCTTGTCGAAATAGCGCTGGGCCTGCTCCGCAGACTGGCGCGCGTCGGCTTCCTGCTCGGGGCTGTGAAAGTAGATCGCGGAGCGGTACTGGTGTCCGTGATCAGGGCCCTGGCGATTGAGCGTCGTCGGGTCGTGCATGTTCCAGAAAGCGTTCAGCAGCTCTTCGTAGCTGACCTTGGCCGGGTCGAAAGTCACCTCGACCGCCTCCGCGTGCCCTGTCCTGCCGCTGCACACCTGCTCGTAGGTCGGATTGTCGCGACTGCCGCCTGTGTAGCCGGAAACCGCTTCGATAACGCCGGGAACCTCGTTGAAGAGGTGCTCGACACCCCAGAAGCATCCGCCCGCAAAAGTCGCTTTTTCCATCTCATCCCAAGCATACGCCGCACCTATGATGCCCCTCGCCATGTCGCATCTTCCCGGCGCCGAGCCGCCCGCCACGTCGCCTCAGCGCGGCTGGCTCCACCTCGCCACCGTCGATATCACGCCGCTGCGGCGCCATCGCGACTTTCGCGTGCTTTTCATCGGGCGCTTGGTCTCGTTCTTCGGCAGCATGATCACCGTCGTCGCTGTTCCGTTCCAGGTGTACCAGCTGTCGCACAGCGTGCTGCTGGTGGGCTTTCTGGGGCTCGCCGAACTCGCGGCTTTGCTGGTCTTCGCGATGCTTGGGGGCGCGCTCGCCGACGCGGCGGACCGGCGAACGATGGTGTTGCTCAGCGAAGCCGGCCTCATGGCCGGCAGCCTGGTCCTCGCCGGGAACTCTCTGCTGGCGCATCCGTTGGTGTGGCTGATCTTCGCCGTGGCGGCGCTTCAAGGCGCCTTCGACGCGCTGCAGCGCCCTTCCCTAGACGCCCTTCTTCCCCGCCTCGTCGAACGTGAGGAGTTGAAGGCCGCAGCCGCGCTGGGAAGCCTGCGGGGCACTGTGGGGATGATCGCCGGGCCGGCGCTGGCGGGAGTGTTGATCGCGGTCGCCGGCCTCCCTGTTACCTATCTGGTGGACGTGGCCACCTTTGTGGTGGGCCTCGTCTGCCTCCTGCTGATGCGGGCCGTGCCTCCGCCCGTGGACGCGGCACGGCCGAGCATCGCGCGAGTGGTCGAGGGGCTCCGCTACGCACGGAGCCGCCCCGAGCTGATCGGTACCTATGTGGTCGACATC
This sequence comes from Candidatus Micrarchaeaceae archaeon, assembly GCA_035534555.1. Taxonomy (GTDB): domain Bacteria; phylum Chloroflexota; class Dormibacteria; order Dormibacterales; family Dormibacteraceae; genus Palsa-872. The sequence goes on along the minus strand of DATLRQ010000005.1, from coordinate 89,738 downwards.
GTCGCGATGCTGTTCGGCATGCCCATGGCGCTTTTTCCGGCCATCGCGCAAACCCTGGGCGGTCCAGGCGTCTTGGGCCTGCTCTACGCGGCGCCCGCGGTGGGTTCGCTGTGCTTTGCCGCCACAAGCGGGTGGACGAGACGCGTTCACCGCCACGGGCTGGGCGTGCTCGTGGCCGCTACCGTTTGGGGCGTTGCGATCATCGGCTTCGGTCTCATTCCGGGGCTGATTGCAGCTCTGTTGTTTCTTGCGCTGGCGGGGGCCGCCGACATGGCGAGTGGGGTCTTCCGGCAGGTGATCTGGAACCAGACGATTCCCGACTCGCTCCGTGGCCGCCTGGCGTCGATCGAGCTGCTCAGTTACTCGGTTGGTCCGACGTTGGGCAATTTCGAGGCGGGCGTCGTCGCCTCCCTTTTCAGCGTGCGCACGTCGATCCTCTCGGGCGGCGTCCTGTGCGTCATCGGCTGCGTGCTTTGCGCCATTGCCCTGCCTGCTTTTCGAAGCTACGACGAGCGGAAACCAACCCCATCGGGCGGAAGGCCGCCGGGACTGGCCGAGACATAATTCTGGCGCGCACCCGAGTACGATCTGCGCTCACCGGCATTCGCCGGTTTGCGGCTTGGGCGACGTTCAGACGTGAGGGGTAGGGAAACTGGACAACTTGATCGTGGGGTTAGGTGTCGTGACGGCTTTGCTCGCCCTTTGGGCAGCCGTCTTCGCGACACGGGCGGACATGGCGACCAGGCAGGCGACAGCGCTTACGACCAAGCGCTATGAAGACAGCGTCCGGCCAGCGCCACGCGTGAGCTTCACCACCCCGCCTCAGCCAGGCCAGCGCATCGAGCTAGAGGTGGAGAACCTTGGCGGCACCCTGGCCGCGGGCGCGGTGATCGTGCAGGCCGGCGACGACCTGTACGCCGGCGAGCTAACGGTGCCTGAGCACGCGCCACCGCGCCGCATCTACGTGAATCCTGTTTTGAAGGCCTGGCAGCGAAAGAACCACCCGACCTGCCTGCTGCTGGTGGGCCGCGACCTCAGTGGCAAATGCTGGGATTACCTCGACGGCAACAAGCCAATCGAGGATCCGCACAAGTGGCTGGCATCGCAGCTGCGCGAGCTACGCCTTCAGGGCATCGTCGATTTTCCTGCAGTAACGGGACCCGCCAAGCAATAACCCGCCGCGGCTATTGCTCCAGGCGTGCTTCCAGGTTCAGCTTGACGTTGCCGTGCAGGGCCTTGGAGACCGGGCAGCCTTCCTTGGCCTCTTCTGCCAGCCGCTGAAACTCAGCCTCGTCGATCCCGGCGACCCTGCCGCGCACGGTGAGCGTGGAACTGGTGATGCCGGTGCCAGGGACGAACTCGACTTCGGCGGTGGTGTTCAGCTCTTCGACCTTGTGCCCGGCCTTCGATAGGCCGTTGGAAAAAGCCATGCAATAGCAGGCGGCGTGGGCCGCTGCGATCAGTTCCTCGGGGCTGGTCTTGCCGTGCTGGCTCTCCGCCCGGCTTGCCCACGATACGGGGAGCTCAGGAAACGCCCCGCTCGCAGGTGTGACGCGCCCGCTCCCGCTGGTGAGGTCGCCGTTCCAGACTGCTTCCGCCTTGCTGATTGCCGCCATTCCTCTATCTCCTTATATGTCAGCCGCCAAGAGCACTCGTCGCTGGCCATGTGGCCCACACCTGGGCGAGACTCGACTGAGTCTCAGTTTGGTCGCGTAGGTCATATACGAATGTAGATCGGTTGCCCGCCGCGCATCCACGTTGATCGGCGCTGACCCAGATAAAGTCGTCGGTCAAAAAGAAGGGGTTGCTTCTTCCATCTGTGCTCACGGTACCCAGGTCCGCGCCGCTTGTCGCGTCGATGATGTGGACTATCGACACCCCGTTTGACCCACGAACGCTGTAAGCGATTCGCTTGCCGTCCGGCGAAATGGTGGGGTCGATCCAGCTGACGCTGGTCCTGAACCGTGCGGCGCCAGTCGCCGCGCTCCAGCGCCAGACATTGCCTTGCTGCTCGTAAAAGAGCTGATCCGAAACCGGCGACCAAACAGCCATCCGTGGACCGCCCATCTGCCCCCAACCCGCGGCCGGCGGAATCAAGGCGAACGCCGCTGCCCGGCTGCTGACAACGTTCAGGTAGGTGGCGCCTTTTGGGCCCTGATTCCACAGCGCATAGCCGAAGTGGCCATCGCGCGAGAAGACGCCTGAGCGCGAGACCGTGTCCACATCTGCGCACGTGGTCGCGGCCGGAGGGTATGTCTGAATTGGGACGTCTCCGGCATCCCAGGAGTCGTGCAATGTCGGCGGGCTGGTGCGCGAAACCCACAGCACCTGCGAAAGGTCGGGTGCCACACCCACCAGCCCGCCCGCGATGCCAAGCTCGAACACCTGGGTCGAGGGCAGCTCGACGACGGCGGCCACCGGGCTCGAGATAACGACATGATGTGGGTCGAGGATCTCTGTAACCACCACCCCCTCCCCGAACGAGCAGAAGTTTTGAGGGTTTGCCTCGTCCAGGTAGTCGCGTAGAAATACGCCTGCCCGGCCGACGATGGTCACGATTGCGACCGGATCCGTATTGCCGACGTCACCGGTGCAGCTAATCGGCAGCGACTGCAGGCTGGGGGAGATCGCTGGAGGCAGGTGGCCGAACCGCGTGGGGTTGAGCGTGAACAAGGGACTCGCCGGCGGTCCGGCAGACGGAGATCCGGGCGTGCCCGAGCTCACCTTTGGCGGTGTGTTGCCGCACCCCGCGACCAGAAGACAGACGGCGACCAGGGAGCTGGCCGCCGGCCTCAGCGCAGGATGGTGGAGCAGTACTGGGCGAATGGCCCCGCGGGGCTTACGCAATTCTTCTCCTGCTGGAACTGCAACACCTGACCAAAGTCCTTGGTGGTGCCGGGATAGTCGCCCCCATACGTGAAGGCGTTGTCCTTTCCGTTGAGCGCATACCAGGGGTAGGTGCAGAACGGCGTGCCATAGTTGGCGGCGCCACAATCTTGGTTGACCTCAGCCTTGCCGCCGAAGTCGCTGACCGCCGACCACCCCTGAGCGCTGCTGCCGTCTCCGAACGTGACGCCTTTGATCTGAAGCGGCTGGAACTTGAGCCAGGTCGGAACGTCGTAGGAGTAGCACGGATTCTTCTTCGTGCTGCCTGGGAGGCAGAACTGGCCGGCCGGCGTCGTGTAGTTGCCGGTGTGCCCGATCTCCCATACCAGCGAGTTCGGCGCGTCATTGACCAAGCCCCAGCCCAGCGAGTTGCCAATCTTCTGGACGCTGAAGGCGGGCATCAGAGGACCGTCGATCTTGCTGTTCAGGACGATGGTGCCCGCGTGGCCGGTTGTGAGGTCGGTGACAGTGATGTGCATGCCGTCTTTCGCCGCGGTCACGTACTGGTGGTCGGTGATGGTGTCACCCGCGTGCATCGTCAGCGGGCCGCCCGTGGAGCTGTCGACCAGCATCGCGTTAAACGCCGCGGACTCGGAGTTTCCGGTCTTTGAGACTTCCCAAACGGGCGAGCACACCGTGTACGTGTTGGCCGCGTAGATGACGTTGTAGCCTCCCCCCGCGGTGCAGCCCGTGGTGATGCTGTTCGGGTAGAACTGCAGCTCCAGGAACGCCTGGCCGAACAGGCTGTGCGGGTCGCTGACCGTCCCGCCGATCCAGAAGGTCGGCCCGACCGAGTCGACTTGGACCGCTCCGTTCGTCGGCAGAACCACCGTCCAGGTCAGGTCCTGCGCCGAGCCGGCCTTGTTGGATAGTGGGTCAATTTCCGGTTCGTCGTGGCCAGTGCAGCTAGACGTGTACCAGACGAACTCCTGCGGGTGATGGCCGATGCAGAGCGATTGCGACGTCGTGCTGGCTGCGCTTCCGGTGATCACCATCGGTCCGGCGACCAGGGCCGACAAGCTGGCCAAGATTGCAGCCCCGAGAACGATTTTCCTGCCCCGCATCCCAACCCTCCGAAGTGAACGCCGGATGGCCATCGATCGAGCCCGAAACGTGCTCGAGCGGGCAGCTTATCACGCCAAGGTCGAGGTGTCGCTTTGGCCGTTACGCGGCTGTCATCATTCGACCGACGACCAGCCGCATGGATCAAGATGTGCCTTCGAAAGGAGTCAATGTGAAAGACGAAGATCGCCTGCAGCGGATGGCCAGGCTAGCGGTCGAGGTCGGCGCCAACGTCCAGCCCGGACAGCACGTTCTGGTCAGGGGTCGGGTCGAGCACGCCCCCCTTGCGCGCGAGATCGCGCGGGCCGCTTATAGCGCCGGAGCATCGTTCGTCCAGGCCGGCTACAGCGACAGGCATTTCGACCGAGCGCTCATCGAGCTCGGACCTGAAGAGTCGCTGACCTATACGCCGCCCGGCGAGCTGGCGACCCTCGAGGACCTCGGCGCGCGCAACGGCGCGCTTATCGCAATCACGGGCGAACCAAGCCCGGACCTGCTTCGCCACCTTGACCAGAACCGTGTCGGCAAGCTGCGCGCAGTTGCGGCGCAGAAGCAATCCAACGAGCTGATCGGCAGGCAGCTGATCAACTGGACGATCGTCGCGATGCCAAATGCGGCCTGGGCCGAGCAGATATTCGGCCAGCCTGACGTGGACAGGCTGTGGCAAGCGGTGGAAAAGGCGGTGCGCCTGGACGCCGACGACCCGGTGTCAAGCTGGCGCGCTCATATCGAACGCCTTGACGCCATCGCGAGTGCGCTGGCGGAACGGCATTTCGATGTCCTCCACTACCGAGGGCCGGGGACCGACCTGACGGTTGGCCTGCTGCGAGGATCACTATGGAAGTGCGCGAACTTTCACACGAGCTTCGGAATCTCACACGTGCCGAACCTTCCAACCGAAGAGGTCTTCACCTCGCCCGACAGGCGACGTGCGGACGGCACCTTGCGGTCCACCCGCCCGCTCGACGTCGGCGGCGCGCTGGTGAGCGACCTCCAGCTGGTCTTCAAGGACGGCCGGATCACCAAGGTCGAGGCAAGCCAGGGCGCCGATGTCGTCCGAGCGCAGGTGGCCGCCGACGAGGGCGCCGCGCATCTGGGCGAGGTGGCGCTGGTCGACGGGTCGTCTGAGGTTGGCAAGCTCGGTATCACGTTCTTCAACACGCTGTTCGATGAGAACGCCACCTGCCACATGGCCTTCGGCAACGGCTTCGCGTTCGCGGTGGACGAAGCCGATCGCGCGGAAGGACTCAACGTGTCGGCGGTCCACACCGATTTCATGGTGGGTGGGCCTGAGGTTGAGGTCGATGGCATCGAAAAGAGCGGCGCTCGAGTGCCGATTCTTCGCAACGACGCGTTCCAGATCGGCTAGTTCGTGATGGCGGTTCCCTTCGATGGTCGCTTCGCTGCCTGGATCGCGGTCGCTGTTGTCCTGATCGTGACGCCCGGACCGGACACCGCGCTTATCATTCGCAACACGCTTCGGGCCCGGCCCGAGGTCGGCATCTCTGTCCGCGGTTGGCGTGGAGTCGGAAGCACGGCGTGGGCGGCGGCTTCAGTCATTGGCATTGCGGCCCTGCTCGAAAGCTCGGACGCCGCTTTTACGGTCTTCAAGCTCGCAGGCGCCGCATACCTTGTCTACTTCGGGCTGCGTACGTTTGCCGGTACCTTCCGTCCATCAACCGCAGCGGCAGCAGACTCAGCTGCGCCCGCCACCGTGAGCGCCGGAAGCGCTTTCCTCCAGAGCCTGCTCAACAATCTGCTGAACCCCAAAGCGGGAGCTATCTTCGCCACCGCCATGCCTCAGTTCATCGAGCCGGGCGATTCGGCGAGCCGCCTCATCGCGATGGTCGCCTGCTACGACGCAATCGTCATCGCCTGGCTCGGCGCATACGCGCTGGTCGTCAGCAGGGTGCAGCGAACCACCGCCGGGGCCCGCGTACGCAAGGGTCTCGAGGGAGTGACCGGAACGGTCATGGTCGGTCTGGGCGTGCGGCTTGCGCTCGAGACGCGAGCGGCTTAGTCACCAAGGGAATCGGAATTCGTCGCTCGAACGTACTGGAGAACCGGTGGCACGCTGCCACGCTGAATCGTCGCGCGTCCCGTCACGGCGACCAGGCCCTCCAGGTGGGGAACCGCGTGGCCCATCGCCGTCAATCCAGTTGGGCCGAGCAGTAACTTCCAGCCATGGCCGGTTGGCGCCTGAAACTCCGCGATCAAAAGCGTTCCGCCGGGTCGCAGGACCCGTTGCATCTCCTGCATGGCAGGCAGCTGTTCGGCTGGAGCAAGGTGATGCATCGTCAGGCTGGAAACCACAACGTCGAAGCTGGAATCTGGAAAGCTGAGCGCGCCCGCGCTGCCAACCTTGAAAGACAAGTTGGCGTCCGAGCGAGAGCGTGATGTCGCGTAAGCGACCATCTCTGGGGCGGCGTCGATACCGACCACCGCGCCATCTGGACCGGCCATTTCGGCGAGCATGCGAGCGAAGTTGCCGGTTCCACAACCTACGTCCAGGATCCGATCACCCGGGCGGACTCCCGAGACCGCCGCCAGCGCGCGAAACGCTCGGCGACGGCGGCCGGCGAACAGAACGGTCGTGATCAGGTCGTACCTGCGAGGCGTGCCGATCGTCCTCCCGGTCGAGGGCGCCGGTCGCGAAGACCCGTGAAGAATAGAGCCTAAGTTCATGAGTTCGTAACCTGGCTCACTGCGGTGGCGGTTCCGCGGGGGACGCCTGCTTCGCCCGCGCCTTAATGCCGATGAACTTTTCCAGCTGGCTGAGCGCCTGCTCCAGATGACGCGGCGTCGTTGAGGCTGGAGGCAGCATGAACATGCCTCGAAACGTTGCAGTGACCAGCGCGGCGGTCGCATCCGGGTCCAGCCCAGGATCGAGAAACCCTTGTGCTCGAGCGTGCTTCAGCAGCCCGCGAAGCGTGGCGTGCCACGTGTCGTGTGTCTCTTTGAACATGGAGGCGATCGCGGGATCGCGAGCCGACCGCTGTGCCAGCTCCCCCATAACCGCGAACAATTCCGGCTCATCGCGAACCAGGCGCCGCACTCCGTTGAAATGGGCTTCCAGCTGGGCGCCCGATGAGCGCCCAGGCGCGAACGTTGTGCGAAACCGCTCCATCGCGTGCCCGACCACCGCGCGAATCAACGCTTCCTTGGTGGGAAAGTAGTAGTGAAGAGTCGCGACGTTCACACCGACCTCGGCTGCAACATCACGTGTCCGCAGCCCCTCAAAGCCGGCTTCCGCCACGCGCCTGTATGCCGCCAGGACGAGTGCCTGGCGCCGTGGCTCGGCGCCGGGCGCAGCCCTGGGACGACCTCTCCTTCTGGGTGGTGCTAGGCTATTCAATCAATCACTTGATGGAATATTATAGACCGATGGGGCCGATTTGCTGCTGGTCATACCAATCCAATCTGAGGAGGATCCAATGGCATCACCGCAATCCACCGATCGTGAGGCGCGACAAACGGCACCAGTCCCCGTAAATCGAGAAGGAATGTCAATCTTTCAGAGGTATCTCCGGCCGCTTGTCGGCAAGGTGAACCCGCGAATCATGGGTCTGGCCGGCAGGCGATGGTCCCCCAACTTCTCGATCCTCACGCATCGCGGACACCGATCCGGTCGCGTGTATACGACGCCGGTGAGCGCCCTGCCCCGCGGCGGGTTCTTCTGGATCGGCCTCGCGTTCGGCGAGGAGGCTGGATGGACGAGAAACGTCCTGGCCGCGGGCGAATGCGCTTTGCGCTACCGAGGAGCCGACTATCGATTGGTCGAGCCGGTGGTCCTGGAGCGCACCGCTGTGAGCTCGCAGCTCCCCGCCATGTTGCGCCTTGCAGGGCCATTCGTCGGCCTACACAAGATTTTGCGGATGCGCGCGATACGAGCCTGAGCCGAGGGGCTAGTGGTGGCTGTGGCCCGCCATCGCGCCACCGGTGTATTTCGCCGGATCCGCGGCAAACGATTGCTTGCACCCCGGGGAGCAGAAGTAATAGGTAATGCCTTCGTGGGTCATTGTTTCTGTCGCCGTTGAAACATCAACCGACATACCGCATACCGGGTCGATGGCTGTGGTCGAAAGGTCCTGTGGCGGGTGGCTCATGGCGCGGATCATGCCGGGGCCGCCGGTCGTAAAAAAGCGCCATGCCAGCGCGGCCATCAACACTATGAAGGCGATATCCAGCAAAGTCGTGTAGTTCCAGGTCGGAGCCGTCTCGAACACCGAGACATGGTGGTTTGAAGGCACCCACCCGAGCAACTGGAACGCGCCGCCGATGAGAAAGCCCGCAAGAGCCATCGCAACGTACGAAGCCCCGAGCAGGTAAATGGACATCCGGCCCCCGTAGTACTTCCTGTAGATGTTGAGGATCGGAAGGATGATCAGGTCTCCGAAGATAAAGCTGATCACACCGCCGAAGCTGATGCCGCCATTCCATAACACGACTGCAAGGGGCACGTTTCCAACCGAGCAGACAAAGCTGAGCATCGAGATGATGGGACCGATTAGAGGACCCCAGAACGCATTGAGGGCCGGATGGTTGGCGAGGAAGACAGCCTGCCACCAGCTGCTCGGCACCCATGCGGCCAGAGCCCCTGCCACCAGGAAGCCGATACCCATATCGAAGTACAGGCTGTAGAGATCCATGAAGAAGTAGTGCGAGATGGCGCTGAACGCGCGTGCAGAGAACAACCGCGAGAGGAAAGGGCCGTCGGTTATCGACATGTCGTGCTCGCCGTGTCCCTCCATCGTCGAGGCCACGATTCCGCGATCGGCCTGGCGCTTTGCATCGTCGACCATCCGCTGGCGGAGCGTGAGCTTGAAGATGATCCAAAGGATCACAGCCATCAGCAGGCCGCCGGCAAACTCCGCGGCCAGGAACTGCCAGCCGAGGAGGATCAGCAAAACCAACCCCAGCTCGAAGACCAGGTTGGTCGATGCGAACTCGAAGATGATCGCGTTGACGAAGTTGGCGCCGCGTCGGAAAAGTGACCGCGCCACCGCCACGGCGGCATAGGAACAGGAGGAGCTGGCCGCGCCGAACCCGCATGCCAGGAGAAACCCCTTGAAGTCGGGCCGCCCGAGCGTGCTCGCCACGGCGCGTTTCGACACCACTGTCTGGACCATCGCGGAGATCAGGAAGCCGAGGGCCAGCGGCCATAGGACCTCCCAAATCATGAAGAGCGAGATCTGCAACGCGTGCGCGACGGCGCTGATCACAACCAAGGCCGGCTAGCTCTTTACCAGTCGTTCCACTGCGCCGTTGAGCTCGCGGACATGCTTGGCGCCGCCACCCGAGCGGATTGCCTCAGCCACGCAGTGCTCGGTGTGATCCGCCAGTAGCTGAAGCGCGACGCTCTCGAGAGCGGCCCGCGTGGCGCTGACCTGGGTCAGGACATCGATGCAGTAGCGATCCTCGGCGATCATCGTCGCGACGCCTCGCACTTGACCTTCGATGCGACGCAAACGACGCTGAAGCTTGGTCTTGTCTTTCGCGTAACCCGGCACGCTCCCACTATACCCCCGGTAGGTATTGCGGACCGCCGCTGCCCAACCAAGGCTCGGTAACTGGCAGAATCACGGACATGACGAACCCCGTTTTCGAGACGGTCAGGACCGTTCTCGCGGTCCGTGAGTTCGACGACCAGCCGATACCCGACGATCTGCTCCGCCGGATCGTCGAGGCCGGCCGCCTGACGGCCAGCTCGATGAATCTCCAGCCATGGCACTTCGTCCTGGTCACCAGCCGCGATGGCCTTCGCGAGCTCGGCGCCCTGATCGGGACCGGACGGTATGTCGCGAGCGCCGGCGCCGCGATCGTCGTTGCCTACGAGCGAGAGAGTGAGTACGGCGTGTCAGATGCGAGCCGCGCCATCCAATCGATGATCCTGGTGGCTTGGGCCGAAGGTGTCGGTTCCAACTGGACCGGCTTCGGGGGACTCGACGCCGTCGGCGCCAAGGTCGGGGTGCCCGACACCTACGAGGTACTCGCGGTCGTCCCGTTCGGCTACCCGAAACGCAAGCTTGGGAAGGGCAAGAAAAAGCGCAAGGGGCTCGCCGACGTCGCTTCAGCGGAGCGCTTCGGAGACCCCGTCGCCTGACCTAAAGCGGTGAGGTGATCTCCAGCTGGATGTTGTCAGGGTCTCGGAAGGGCAGCACGCAAATCCCGAACGACGTCAGCTCGCGAACCTCGCCGTGACTCACCCCGCGCTCGTCGAGCACCTTGATCGCGGCATTGAGGGCTGCCCTGCTCTCGACATTGAAGCTTAGGTGGTCCAGGCCGACTCGATCCTCATCGAAGGTGTCGCCCTTGGCAGCCACCGGTCGGAGGCCGAGGAGGTAATTGGCTCTCGCCATGACCACCCCACCCCAGAGCACGGGGTAGCTGGGATCCGACTTCGGGTCGCGGGAGGCAGGCGCCTCCGCCACGACCTCAAATCCCAGCAGCTCGGTGTAGAACTTCCGGCTTCGCTCGATGTCGGTGACGGTCAGCCGGATGTGGTGGATTCCGCCCAGCTCGATCTGCCCAGCCATTTGTTTCCCCCTCGTGCCAGCCGCCGCCATTCAGTCGCCGCGCACATTATCCAATCACAGCTCGGTCGACGACGCGCCGTATCGTGATCGCGGTGGCCAGCTGGGGCGAACTCGAAGCGACAGTGCCTGAGTTCGCCTCACGGCTGCGGTCGTTGATGACGTCGCGCAAGCACCTCACGATGGCCACAGTCCGGCGCGATGGCTCGCCTCGCATCAGCGGCACCGAGGTCGAGCTGGCCGGCGGGCAGCTTCACATTGGGTCGATGGCGCGCGCGGTCAAGGCCCAGGACCTGCTGCGCGATCCGCGCGTCGCGATCCACGGCCCGACTGAGGATCCGCCTTCGGGTGCGCCGGCAGCCTGGAAAGGTGAGGCCAAGATCGCTGGCACGGCGACCGAAGTCGAGTCTGGCGGCCCTGCGCATCGCTTCGTCATCGACCTCCAGGAGGCGGTGATCACGCACCTGAACGAAACCGGCGATCGCCTGGTCGTCGAATCGTGGAATCCTGACCGTGGCCTCCGAACAACTGAGCGCGAGTAACAGTCGTGAGCGCTTAGCCGAGCTCAGTGGTGTTCGCTCTGAGCCTCAGCGATCTCGTCGATGCAGATGGCGGCCGCCAGGAGCAACGGTGGATCCTGGCCCGGCCCGATCGCGACGCCGTAAGAATCGGCGATGGTGAACCAATCCTTTGAGATGTGCGCCACCGGGGCGCCATCGGCAGTCACCTCGTACTCGTGGCTGGTGATGTTGCCCTCGGCCTCGTAGGTGACACCGCCCTCCACCTGGATCGTGTAGTGCTGATGGAGGAAGGTCAGCAGCTTCTTCGTCACCGTCGCGTACAGATCCCCCTGACGAAAGATCTTCATCGTCGGTCGGACTGCGAGGAGCTTGGACTCGACCGTCAGCAGCTCGGATCCCTTGGGGTCCTCGAGCAAGAAGGTCTGGCGAAGGCTGAACGCCTTCCCGTCCACCTTGTAGACCTGCTCGCCTTGCTCGTTCTCGATCCAGAAGTCCTCGCCGATCGAAAAGAGCTTTCGCTGCAGCCTGAACCGGCTCCAGTTCTCAGACATTGGAACCGAACTCTATCTCATAAGTCGGCAGCTCCCGACCGGTATCGGGAGCGGTGACAATCCCCGTCAGCCGGGCGCCCATCCGGTCATAGAATCCGGCCGCGTTTGGGTCCGCTTCCAGGGTCATGCGCTTGGCGCCTTGGTCCTGCGCTCGCTGCACCGCCTCCTCCCACATGAGACGTCCGACGCCCGAGCCAATGTGCGCCGGGAGCAAGAAGAAGTTATCGAGCAGGAATCCGTCGGGAATCGCCACGAGGCTGAACCACCCGACGGTTTTCCCGTCTACCTCAGCGACCCAGCAGTCGTTCGCCTCGAGGTACCCGGGCGTGACGGTAAGGCTGGGCCGTGCCACTTCCATGAAGGCCTCGTCGTAGCCCCAGTGGGCCTTCGAGGCGAGGGTCAGCACGGTCAGCTCATTGGCAGCCTCCGGCGATGCGCGGCGAAACGTGACCAACGCTAAGGCACGAGAGAGTCGAGGTTCTCGACTATCGCCTCTTGCGACGAGCGGGCGATGACCACCACCGCCTCGTCGGCTGAGTGCTCGTTCGACTCGATATGCGGAACGAACGGCGGCACGTAGACGTAGTCGCCAGGCTTGGTCGCGATGCGTTCCTCGACGCCATCCGCCATGTGGATGAAGACGGGGTTGCCCGCGACGACGTAAATGGCAGTTTCGTTGTCACCGTGGTGGTGGGCGCCAGACACGGTCCCGGGCGCCATGTGCGTCTCCCCCATCCAGATCTTGCTGGCGCCGACCGTGGACCAAGACACGCCCGCGCGCCTGACCATGCCAGAAGTTTGCAAGGTATCGCCGGAAGCTTCCTCAGGCATGACTTTGCGCAGCCCGCTCATGCGTCAATTTTGGGGAAGTCTTGGCTCAATCGCCCACCCGACCCTTGCCGGTCGCGCTTCGCGACCGGCAACAGGTGGATCAGCCGGTTAGTGTCGGTGTGCCTCGACCTTCGTCTCGTGATGGATGACCTCTCCGTCGTGCCACTCGGGGTCGGCGGCGAGGAGCTCCCGCATCTGGTGGAAACGCTTGTCCTGCTCAGGCGAGTCAGAGAACTTCTTGTAAGCGTCTTTGCTCTCGAAGATGGTGGTGACGAAATGCACGTTGGGGTCGGCGTCGGACTTGAAGACGTAAGTGGCGACGTGACCTTCCTGCGCGCTCGACGAGCCTTCCATCGCCTGCATCATCTTCGACTCGGCGCCCGGCTTCAGCTTCATCTTGGCTACGGTTCCATACATGGCAGCTCTCCTCGCCCATAGGGCGACCCTTGCGGGGCTAAACAATCTGGCGTGACGTACGCGCCGCCTTGCGGCGGTCTATGACCGACTGTACGACCGAACCACCGCGCGTGCCGCTTGTGATCGGCTACAAGACATAGCCGCCAAGACGGCATTTACGGGCATGAAAAGCAATCAGGGCCTGGCCCAGGGGGCGAAGGCAGCCTAGTCGTCAGCAGTGCTGCGACCGGGGATATCGCCCCTCCGGTGAACAGCACGGTATTCAGTCCTCCCCGCACCAACACCGATCCGACAGTGGCTCCAGCAATCGACGAGAAATAAATCGGGAGCAGAACCAGGTTGAGCGTGGTGGCGCGACGCTCCTCGGGGACTGCGGTGGCGAGACGCGCGAACACCATGGAAATCGCCGTTGCCGTTGCCGCCCCCAGCGCGACCGCGCCGACCGTCAGCCACACCAGGTTGGGCGCCAGCGCAAGGCCAGCCAGACTGGCGGCAGCGAGCACTCAGGCTCCTGCCAGCAGCGGGCGGAAGCCCTAACGATCGCCGGCGGCGCCGGCAAGCGGAGACAGAAGCGCGCCGAGCAACGCCGATGCTCCGAACACGATGCCGATCTGGCCGGCGGCGCCTGCCGTACCTCCGATGAGTCGGATCACGAGAAGCGGCAGGAATGGGTTGGCTATGTGCGGCGCGAAGTACGCGAGGCCGAACACGCCGAAGACGATCAACGTGGTGCGTCCCGTAAGAGCCATTCGCAGCGCTCCGATTGCGAGGCTGACCGCCGAACCGGCGGGCGGCGGCGGCGGCGGCGACCCCTCCCGCGCGAACGCGAGCAGGATGACGCCGGCAGTCAGCGACATCGCCGCGTCGAGTGCGAACAAGCTGTGCAGGTCGAGGACGTGGTGGTCCCCCACGCCGGGACCTCCGCCGGCGGCACCTGCACAGTGGCGAGGTACAGGGGAAGGAAACGGAAAGCGTGCGAGACGATGAAGGCCTCGACAGTTGAAGCGAGACCAAAGACCACAAGCAGGGTGATCCACCCCGACGCCCTCCTAGACGGCGTTGCAATGGCCGGCCCCGTCGACATGTCAGCGGACAATAGGCAACCTCCGCGGCATCAAAGAAGTCGACACCGTTACGTTTGAGCGGGATGCTCGGTGGTAACCGCCTATGGCGGCATGCAGATTTCCTGAAGCTTTGGGCCGGCCAGACGATCAGCGTGATCGGCAGCCAGGTCACGGTCCTCGCCTTGCCTACGATCGCCATCTTGCAGCTGCACGCGACTGCGGCCGAGGTCGGCCTCCTGGCGGCCGCTCAGCAGGTCGCGTTTCCTGTCCTCGCGCTGTTCGCCGGAGTATTTGCGGATCGGCTTCGCCGGCGGCCAATGATGATCGCGGCAGATGGCGTTCGAGGGCTGGCCATCCTGTCTGTGCCCGTCGCGGCGGGCTTCGGCGCGTTGAGCCTCGTGCAGCTCTACGTCGTGGCGCTCGTGCTCGGCGTGGGCACTGTGCTCTTCGACATCTCTTACCTGGCATATGTGCCGAGCCTCGTCACCAGGGACGAGCTTCTCGAAGCCAACACCAAGCTCGAGGTCACGTTCTCGGCGTCGAGCCTGGTGGGTCCGAGTCTCGGGGGCGTGCTGATCCAACTGATTGGCGCCGCTCAAGCCATGTTTGCCGACGCGGTCTCATTTGTTGTGTCTGTCCTCAGCATCATCTGGATCCGCCAAGCTGAGGAGTCGCCACGACATTCCACCGCTCCTCGACCCGGCGTTCTCGCCGAGATCGGCGAGGGCCTGAGGTTGGTGTTGCACCATCCAATCTTGCGGGCGCTTCTCCTGATGCTGACCATCGGCGGTCTCGGATTTCATCTGCAGGACCCGGCGCTGTTCCTTTTCGTCTATCGCAACGTGGATCTGAGTCCTGGCCTGGTCGGCCTCGTTTTTGGGGCTGGAGGTGCTGGGGCCCTGGTTGGCGCGCTCGTGGTTGGAACCGTCGTGCGGAGGCTCGGTGTCGGAAACTCCCTTGCCCTCACCAACGTGCTCGTCGGCCTGGCGTTTCTGGCCTGGCCGCTGGCGCTATTCGGCTCGCCCGTGCTGATCCTTGGAGGGTTGATGTTTTTCGCCGGCATTTGCGACTCGATCTACAACGTCAGCCAGGTCAGCCTGCGCCAGTCGGTGACGCCGAGCCGATTGCAGGGCCGCATGACGGCCACCATGCGGACTGTCTTCTGGGGCGTCAAGCCCGTGGCAAATGTGGGGGGCGGCGTATTGGCCGGCGCTTTTGGAGCGCCCGCCACGATTGTCATCGGAAGCGTGATCGGCATGACCGCCACGATCGCGGTCCTGGCCGGTCCTCTCGGCCGTGTTCGCCAGCATGCCGATATCGCCCAGCCACTCGAAACCCGTAATCCCGAGCCGCACGGCCCGGAAATCTAAATGCAGGTCCCCGTCCATGGCTGCGGTAGTGTTTCCGACGATGGGGATCGCGGTCGTGCCTGACATTCACGGCAACCTGCCCGCGGCGCTGGAATCACACCGATCGCCGACTCCATAGCGGACCGAGGGCGCCGTCTCGGCGCAGACGGTTATGGGCGGCTTGACATCAGCGCCGCGCGCATGGGCCTGGGTTCAGCGCCGGCTGCGGCCAAAGGGCACGCAGCGTGAAGATCGCGCCCGCTAGCGGTTTGGACACCACATCTTATGCTGGTTTCGCTGTCCGCACGACCAGCACAGCTCATGATCCGTGGCGTCGGACAATCGCCCGCGACCCAGGGCAAAAAGGATCGACAGCGCCACTGCTCCTCCGATTACTGCTTCAAGCACGTCAATAGGTTAAACGCGGCCCGGGCCGTCAATGTTCCGACTTTGTTCTGTCTCACCTCTGCCCTGTAATCAACGACCAGCCCGCGAAGACGAACCTGACCACCGCTCGGCGCTCCCTGTGGACGTCTCGCGTGGCAGGATGAACGAACGATGAGCGCTTCGGTTCACCGCGTGCCCTACAAGAGCCCTCTGCACCAGATGACGCAGACGACGCCGACCCGTCTCTGGAACGATTCGGCCGCGATCGATGAGCTGACACTTTCGATCGAGGATGGTGCGGTCGGAGCCACTTGCAACCCGGTGATCGCGGTGTCCGTGTTGAAAAAGGACATGGCGACCTGGAGGCCGCGGATCGAAAGCCTCATTCGCGAACTGCCCACCGCGACCGAGGACCAGATCGGGTGGAAGCTCATGGAGGAGCTGTCGGTTCGGGCTGCCAAGCTGCTGGAGCCGGCGTTCAAGAAACACCAGGGACGCGATGGACGGCTCTCCATCCAGACCGACCCCCGCTACTACCGCGACACAGCAGCCATCGTCGAGCAGGCGGCGGTTTTCAACCGCCTCGCCCCGAACATCATCGTGAAGATCCCGGTGACCCACGCCGGCATCCCGGCGATCGAGGAAGCGACCTATCGCGGCATCACCATCAACGCGACTGTGTCGTTCACTCTCCCCCAGGCCGTGGCCGTGGCGGAAGCGGTGGAGCGTGGGCTGCGGCGACGCGAGGCGGAAGGCAAGGATGTCTCCACGATGGGGCCGGTGTGCACAATCATGGTGGGCCGGCTTGACGACTGGCTCAAGGTCGTGATGGAGCGGGAAGGCTTGTCGGTGGATCCTGGCTACACCGAATGGGCCGGCGTGGCCGTCTTCAAAAAGGCCTACCAGCTCTACCGCGAGCGCGGATACCGGCTGAGGCTGCTCTCCGCGGCGTTCCGCAACCACATGCATTGGAGCGAGCTCATCGGCGCCGACGCGGTGATATCTCCCCCATATGCATGGCAGCAGCGACTGAACTCGAGCGGCATTGAGGTGAAGGCACGTATCGACAACCCAGTCGATCCGAAGGTCGTCCAACAGCTCCTGGCCAACTTCGCCGACTTCCGCCGCGCGTACTCGGAGGACGGCATCGCCGTCAAGGAATTCGACGACTTCGGGCCGACCCGCCGAACGCTCCGTCAGTTCATAGGGGCTTGCGCCGAGCTCGATGCGCTGGTACGCGACGTCATGATTCCGAACCCTGACCAGCCTTAGCAGCGCGGCCTCTGCTCTTTTCGTTAGACGTCCTGATCTTGCCTCATGGACTCGATGTCGTCGGGACTGGGTAGCCGGCGATCAGCGCCCCGTGGGCCACCCGGTGGCCAAGGCTGGTCTTGCGGCAGTACTCCTCGTCAACATGATTCGGGTCGAGGTCGCCTGTGATTCCGGCAAAGAGATAGACGTCAGATTCGCTCACCGTTTTGGAGAAGGTGGTGCGTAACCCCACTGCGATGTCATCGATGGTGCTGCCGCTCATTGCTTGCGAACTCCTCCTCTTACCACCACGAGCTGCCCGCGCTGATGCCGCCGTCCACGTAAACCGTCTGGCCCGTGATGAATCTCGCTCCGTCAGATGCCAGGAACGCGACCACATCGGCCACTTCCTCTGGTGTGCCAATCCGGCGCAGCGGTGTGTTTTCGATCGTCGCCGCCACACGCTCTGGATGCATGTCCATGTATGCCTTGGTGAGGGGGGTCTCGATGATCCCCGGACCCACCGCGTTGACGGTCACGCCCTTGGGCCCCCATTCGATGGCAAGGCTCCGCACCAGGCCAGACAGCCCGGCTTTGGTGGCGGTGTACGCGGCGCGGACATCCAGGCCGTGGATGGCGGCCAAGGAGCTGGTGACCACGACTCTTCCGCCTGGCCGGGCGAACAGCAGAGGGCCAAAAACCTGGCACGTCACGAACACGCCGTACAGGTTCGTCTGCAGTATCTCCCGCAGCGCCTGATCTTCAAGATCCAGCGCTTTGACACGAGTGGTGACCCCTGCATTGGGAATCAGGATGTCGAGGCGGTCGATGTGATCGCGCACCCCTCTGAGAGAGTCCGGATCACGAACGTCCGCGAGCTCGGCAGTTGCCAGAGCGTCCTGCCTGAACTCCTCGCGAAACGCCTCGATGTGCTCTTTGGACCTACTCACCGCGATCACGCAAGCGCCGTCGCGCCGGAGGGCGTGCACGATGGCGAGGCCGATCCCGCGGGTGCCGCCGGTGACGAGCGCTGTCTTGCCCTCGAGGCTCACTTCGCTCTCGGCCCCTGCACGTATTGAACGAGAACGCCATCCTCGCGCTGCGGGTCGACCACGCCGACCGTGGTGCCGCGCGCGCCAGGCCTTGGAGCCTTGTCCACAAGCTTGAACCCATGAGCGGGTGCTTCTGACAGCGCGGCCGCCACATCGTCCACATGCAGGGCGAGGTGGTGCAGCCCCTCTCCCCTCCGGGTAATGAAGCGAGCCACATCCGATTCCAGGGTCAACGGCTCCAGCAGCTCGACCCGGGTCGGGCCTTTTCCGAAGAAGGCGACGCGCACACCGGGAAAGCGTTCGTCGCTCTGCAGGTCGAGCCCGAGGCTGGACTCGAAGAGGGAACGTGACGAATCGATCGAGGGAACCGCCCAACCGAGGTGGTCGATGGCCGGCGAGTTAACGGTCGTGCTCATGAGTAGTCCTCAACAAATCAGCCCGTAGATCGGTACGCTAACCGCGCTGCCCTGGACCCCGGGACACAGCGCACGTTAGCCGGTCCTCATGGCCGCCAGCAACAAGGCGTCGGCCAAAGCCGAGAGAGCTACTGCGCGAGAAAGCACCACTCCAGCTCAGCACTGCAAACTTGCTCCGGTTACCCTGACGGGATCCAGAGGCAAGCAAGATGTTTCCGGCGAGTTGAATAAGCCGTGCCTGGCCGCGTCGACAGAGTGAGGAGGTTCGCGGCTTTTCAGCGCGCATTGGTGGCAGCTGCCGTCGTCCTGGCGTCACTCGGCCTCCCATCCTCGGCCCATGCCGCATCTCCCCCAGTTCGGGCCGTGCCGCACGTTGCCGGCCTGCCGCCGCTGATCGCGGGCAGCGGGTCATGGACCACCTACCACCACGACAATGCCCGCACAGGACTCGACCCATCGGCTCCGAAGGCCGTGTCGGGGTCGATCAATCCGACGCCGGGGTGGACTGAGCCTGTTCTGGATGAACAGGTCTATGCGGAACCGCTCATCTACAGCAGCCTCGTCTACGTGGCGACCCTCAACAACACCATTTACGCGCTGAGCCAGTTCGACGGCTCCGTGGTCTGGAGCCGGCATCTCGGGACGCCCCAGTCCGGCGGTTGGGTATGCGGCGATGTCGCGCCGCAGGGAATCATCGGGACGCCCGTGATCGACCCGGCGACGAATCGGATCTTTGCCGCCGCCCTGATCGCGGGCAGCACTCCGACGTATCACCTGTTCGGTCTTGATCTGACGACCGGGGCCGTCGTGTTCAATCGAATCATGAAGCCTTCAGGTTTCGACTGGAGGATCCAGCAGCAGCGCGGCGCCCTAGCCCTGGCGAACGGCTATGTCTACATACCGATCGGGGGTCGGGCCGGGGACTGCTTCGATCGCGGCACCCCCTACTACGGATACGTAGTGGGTGTGCCCACTGCGGGCAACGCCCCGAACAATGTCTTCAGAACACCCTCGAGCGCGGAGAGCGTGTGGGCTGCCGGCGGAGTGCTGGTCGACGACACGTCGCATGAAGTCTTCTTCGCGACTGGAAACGCGATCCCGTGCGACGGGGTCACCATGAGCGACTCCGTCGTCAGACTGAGCCCGACCCTGACTTCGCCCACTCTTTTTCAGCCGGACGACTGGCAGGATAACTGGTGCGCCCCCGACGAGGACCTTGGGTCAGCCAGCCCAGTTTTGATCAGCCCCAGCCTCATGTTCACGGCCGGCAAGCACGGTGGCGGCTTCCTGCTCAACCCCGCCAGCCTGGGTGGCCAAGACGGACAGCTCTTCCCCACGCCCAAGCCGGCCACCTACTCCCAGGCCGACGTGTGCTTCGGCAACACCGGCGACGCGACGTTCGGCTCGTTCGCATATGCCGCTCCATTCGTTTACGTCGAGTGCGACGGCCTGGGGTTGGTGGCTCTCAACGTCAACACCTCGACGCCGTCATTCAGCCCGTGTGACTCGGTGTGCGCGTCTCCGGACTGGAACACGGGCGACTCGACCACCTATGGGCCGCCGATCGTGGCGGGAGGCGCCGTTTGGGCTGCGAGTGACGGCGGCGGCCTGTCTGCATTCGACGCCGTCACCGGGACGAAGATCTACCAGAGCGCCGGCTTCGGCATCAACCGTTTCTCGACTCCCGCCGAGGCGGGCGGCCAGGTGTTCGTGGCGGCGGACAACGTGGTCACGTCGTTCACCTTCGCCACCCCGTCGCCGGCGGCCTACACCGCCGTCACCCCGGCCCGAATGCTGGACACGCGGATTACCGGTGGGCCGCTCGGAGCCCGTGAGGCCAGAGCCGTCACCCTCACCGGCCCCGCCGCCAGCGCGACGGCCGTGGTCATGAACGTCACGGCCACCAACACGACGGCTGCCAGCTTCCTCACCGTCTACGCAAGCGACAACGCTCGGCCGCTCGCCTCCAACCTGAACTGGACCAGCGGCAGGACAGTGGCCAACCTGGTCGAGGTCCCAGTGAGCGCCGGCGGAAGTGTGAGCTTCTACAACCAGTCGGGGTCGACCGACGTCGTCGCGGATCTGGAAGGCTATTTCTCAGCGCCCAGCGGCACCGCGGGGCAGGAGGTCGCGCTGACCCCGGCGCGAATCACCGACACGCGGGCCGGCAGCGGACAGGCAAACGCGGGAGCGACCCTCGGTCCGGGCAGCACCCTCGACGTCCAGGTGAGGGGCGCCGGCGGGATGCCAGCCTCGGGCGCGTCGGCGGCGATTCTCAACGTCACCGCCACCCACACGACGGCCTCCAGCTTTTTGACGGTGTGGCCAACAGGTACGACGCTACCGACCGCCTCCAACCTGAACTGGGTTGCCGGCCAAACCGTGCCCAATCGCGTCATAGTGCCGATCGGAACCGGCGGCAAGGTCAGCGTCTACAACGCCTCCGGAGCGGCGGACGTGATCGTCGACGTCTCGGGATATTTCACGGATGGCACGGCCACGGGAGCGCTCTTCACCCCGCAGGTCCCGTACCGAATCGCCGACACCCGCGCCCATGCGCCAATCGGGCCCGGCGGCACCTATACGCTCGCGGTCGGTGGTAGTTTCGGGGTGCCGAGCACCGCGACCGCCGTCATCTTGAACGTGACCGCGACCCACACGACAGCGGCCGGATTCCTTACCGTCTACCCATCCACCTCGGCTCGGCCCAACGCGTCCGATCTAAACTGGCCGGCGGGCCTGACGGTGCCCAACCTCGTCGTCGCCACCCTCGGCACCACCGGCACGATCAGCTTCTACAACTCATCGGGCAGCACCGACGTCATCGTGGACCTGGAGGGCTACTTCAACTAGGCCGCACTCGGGGCTCTGGCTCCAAAGCTCCGCTAATCGGCCGGGTCGGTCACGCTCCAGATGTCGCCGACCGTGAATCCCTCCGGAAATGGGTCCATCGGGTGGAGCATGTAGTTGGAGATCGCATAGATGTAGGCGGAGCCGGTGATGGTCGGCACCACGGCTGGGTAGGGACCCACCCTCGTCGAGCGGACGAGCCTGCCGGTGAAGGTGGTGTCCAGGATGCCTTCATGGACGAAATCCACGCCGAGCCCAAGCTCTCCCTTCGCGTGCAAGACCGCCATCTGCGCGCAGGTGCCCGTTCCACAAGGGGAACGATCGAGGATACCGGTCCAGGTTGCCGGCCGATCCCAATCAAACCGGCCGCTCGACACGACTACCGTGTTTCTTCTGGCGACTCCGGCGTGGGCTGCGGGTCCGGTGAACTGCATGATCGACACTCCGCTGATTGCCGGGTTGTCGGGATGTGAGACCGGAAGCTGCTCACTGGCCGCCGCCTTGATCATCTCCCCCACCCGGACCAGATCTTTCCCCTCGTCCGGGCTGATCCGGAAGCCAAGCGGTTCCGCCTTGGCGATCGCGTAGAACATGCCGCCATATGCGACATCGACGGTGACTGTGCCGAGCGTCGGGACCTCGACCGGCGCATCAAGGTGCACCGCGAAAGCGGGCACGTTCTCGAACGTGATGCTCTGGATCCGGCCGGCCTCCACTTTGGCGACAATTCCGACCAGGCCGGCGGGCGCCTCGAGCATGAACTCGGTCGCCGGCTCGACCGCCGCGATGTAACCCGTTTCCAACAACGCGGTCGCAGTGCAGATGATGTTGCTGCCCGACATCGGGGGATATTCGGTCTGCTCCATGATCACGAAGCCGGCCGCCGCGCGCGGATCGGTCGGCGGCAGTACCACGTTGCAGCACAGGGCCGGATAGCCACGAGGCTCACGCAGCATCAGCTTCCGGATGCCGTCCAGATGCTGTTCGAAATAGACGCGCTTCTCGAACATTGTGTCTCCCGGCACGTCGGCGAGGCCGCCGAGGATGACCCGGCCTGGCTCACCGGCAGCGTGTAAGTCAATCGCCATCAGCATCCGGGCGGCACGCATCACCTGCACATTAATAGACGGCCTGAGGAATGCGAACCAGACTCCTCGTCGCAACCGTGTGGCGCAGCTAGCAACCTACGGTCCCGACCGGTGCGCCGGGGCGGCCATGCTCGCCGCTGTCTGAGGCTGTCTGCTGCGCAGGTATGCGACCAGCACCACAACGGCACTGGCTGCGCAGAGGCCAGCGGCGACTGCGAAAGGCAATGGGAAGCCGGCCGCGTCCGCCAGCCACGTTGCAAGCACCGGACCGCTCGCGCCCCCCGCCGCCCAGGCCGCGTTCATCGTCGCGACTCCGACCGCCTGGCCGGCGGCCGTGCCTTCCGCGCCGTCGGTGACCATGGCGGCGGTCGGCGTCCACAACGCAGAGATCATCGATTGGGCGGCGACGCAGACGATGAATAGCGCATACAACGAGGCGAGGAACGGGATGAGCGGGAGCAGCACGGCTGCGCCTGTGAGCCCGACCAGCGTGGGCAACAACCGGCCGAACCGGTCAGAGATGCGGCCGATGTACACGTTCATCAGCGCGGCGAGCGTGTAGCTCACCGCGAGGATTGCGGCGATCACGCCCGCGCCCCCCGCCCGGTGGACGACCAGAAGCGGAACCAGGCTCCAGAGCGTGCCCCCCACTATGCCAATGACCAGCAGCAAGCCATTGCCAATCGCCGCGCGGCGGCTGCGGAGAAGCTTGAGGAGTGCTTGCACTGAGCCGCGCTGCGGAGCTGCAGCCGGAGCCACACGCGGCGCGGCCAGCAGGAGGAGCGCGAGCACGATCGCCAGCACGCTGAACACGGGCCCTCGACCGACCTGGCTGGCGAGCGCTCCGATCGGAGGTCCGATGACCGTGCCAACCAGGGCGGCGCCCACCGCCCCACCGATCACCGATCCTCTCCGTTCCCTGGCCGTGGTGCTCGTCAGCCAAGCCAGGGCGCCCGCCCAAGCGACCGCCCCTCCCACGCCCTGAACAAACCTCGAAGCGTCCAGCACGAGCGGGCTCGCGCCCCAACCGAACCCAAGCGTGGAGGCGATCAATACGGCGATGCCCACGACAGTCGCCACCCTGACGCCACGCCGGTCGACGAGGGCCATCGATGGGATGGCCGCGAGCAAAACCCCTGCCGGGTACGCGGCCACCAGGATGCCCACCTCGCTGGTGGTGAGGTGCCCAACACGCACCAGCTGAGGCACAAGCGGAGGCACCACGGCAAAGAATGCCGATTCGGCGGCAAAGACTGAGCCGACGAAGACGACCAGCCGCCCGGAAGTCGTGGCTACTCTATTCATTCGGACAGGGCGTCCTGCGTTGGCTCAACATAGATATATTCGAATTGTCGGGCGCGCGGTCCCGCCACGTACCAGGGGTCAAGCGCAGGGGAGAACATGACCACACTGAAGAACCGGCCAAACACCGCACTCCTCGTCGTCGATGTGCAGAACGGCGTCGTCGGGACTGCGCACGAGCGCGACGTGGTCGTCGCGAACGTCCGCAGCCTGGTCGAGAAGGCGCGGCACGAACATGTACCAGTGGTCTGGGTCCAGCACAACGACGATGGACTTGCGAAAGGGAGCGACGGCTGGCACATCGTGCCCGAGCTGGTTCCCGCCGCCAGCGAGCCGCTCGTTGAGAAGAGCTATGGCGACTCCTTCGAGGACACCACCCTCGAGAACGTGCTTTCAGGTCTTGGAGTCGGGCGACTGATAGTCGTCGGCGCGGAGACCGATGCGTGCATCCGCTCGACGCTCCACGGCGGATTGGTCAGGGGGTACGACGCGACCCTTGTCAGCGACGCTCATACGACAGGAGATAAGACGGAATGGGGAGCGCCGCCGCCTGGGTTGGTGATCGCGCACACCAACCTGTACTGGAAATACCAGACGGCGCCGGGGCGAAAGGCCGGCACGGTGCAGACCAAGGATGTCGACTTCAAATCAAAGTGACGAGCAACCCCTGAGCCCGCTTTGCCCTACTTGTGCTTTGCCGAGAAGCGGCTAAATTTTTCGGGATGCCCAAATACGTTCTGCAGTACCAATCGGCTGAGGATGTCGGAGCCAAGGCACCCCTCCACTTCGCGGCCCACCAGGCGCGGTGGCACGAGTTCCTCGATCAAGGGACCCTCCTGATGATCGGCACATTCAGCGATTTCGAGGGATCGATGGCCGTGTTCACCTCGCGTGAGGCGGCCGAAGAGTTCGCGCGTTCCGATCCCTTCGTTCTCAATGGTGTCGTTTCGAGCTGGCGCGTCCGCGAGTGGAACGAAGCGATTACCTGAATCCTCACGCCCGGAGGCGATGAACGGTAAGGCCGTACTCAGAGCGCTCTGTGAACGGATCCTGATCCCAGGTCGACCAACGTTCGACCAGCTCCAGGTCTAGGGCCTCCGCCCAAGCCTCAAACCTGGCTTGCGGGCATCCGTCGGGTCGAATCGAGTGCCCGTTGATCAGAAGGCCGGCGGGTCGCACCTGCTTTACGAGATTCTCCAGGGCCCGCTGCCGGCGCTCCGGAATCACGAAGTTGATGACATTGCCCGCCATCAACACGATGTCGAACGTGCGGCCAAGGTTCATGGCGCTGATGTCTCCCTCGATCCATTCGACCGATCCGCACCTGGCCCGCGCCGTTTCCAGCATTTCAGCATCGAGATCGATGCCAACAACATCGACACCCCGACGGTGCAGCTCTCGACCGACTCGGCCGGTGCCGCATCCTGCGTCGAGGACGCTGGTGGGCGAAAAACGGGAGACGAAGTTGGCCTCGCCGTGGACCTCCTCGCCTGCAGCCGCCCGCAGCTCATAAGTGCGCTCGTACCGGTCGCCCCTGCTCACCGTTGCTTTTCTACTTGCCAGTGCCTGCGTCGATGACAGCACCTTGCGGTCGCGCCACATCTCGATGGCTGATTGCCAGGTAAGCCACGAAGGCGATGATCAATATCCATGAAGCGACGCTGACGGTCCCCTTTCCGAGATTCAGGCCACCTTGACTCGCCGGAACGGCGAGCCAGTCTGCAAACGACGCTCCGAGCGGCCTCGTGATGATGTACGCGAACCAGAATGCAACGATCTCATTCAGACCGAGCAGCCAGTACGCGACGCCGGGGATCGCGATTACGACAGCGAAGATGATGCCCGAAGCGAAGAATCCAAATCGGAAGGTCACCGCCGTCATGTCGCCCGTCGCAGTGCCCAGTGCGAACGTCGCGAGGACCGCTGCCCAGTAGAACAGCTCGCGGCTGCGGGTGTAGATGCTGTGAACCGACAGGGTCCTCTCGCTCAGATACCACAGCACAAAAACAAGGGTCAGGCTGACCCCATAAATGAGCGCAGACACGATGTACGGGATGCCCAGGTAGACGTGGAGGATGCCGGCAGCCATCGTGCCAAAGACAGCAACCATCGAGACCGTTAGCCAGTAGGCCCACGTTACGTACCGACGCAGATACAGCTGCCATATGAGCGTGATTGCCAAAACGGCGGCTCCCCAAGCCACCACAGCGTATGGGTTGTAGGTGTGGACAAAGTAGTCAGAGGTCGCCTCGCCCATCCCTGTGGTCAGCACCTTGACGACCCAGAAGTAGACCGTCAGCTCGGGAACCTTCTTGGCAAGCGGCTGACTAAGGAACACGAACGAATAGAGTACAAATTGGCGCGCAACCCACTTGGTCGAGGCTGAGTTGTCGGCTCCTCAGCGCCTCCATAGGATCCAAGCAACGGTGAGAAGCAGCGTAACTGCGGCAACGAATAGGGGCGGCAATGTGTGGTACAGCAGGTACCAAGCGAAAGTCCGGTTTTGGGGCCCTGGCTGATGAGCTATGACATATGGGGTAATCGCAAAAGCTAACCAGACAACGAAGCCAGACGTGGCAACGAGGATGATTGGAACGGCACGTTTCGAGATCAATTTCGATCAACTCTTGATGTTACTTGCGTTGCGTTATCCAGTGACAAGCACTCGCGACGGTGCACATCGTGATCACGTTTTTCCTCGGGTTCACTCTGCTTCACGAGCGATTCACGCCTTTCAAGATTGCGGGACTGTTTTTGACCCCTGGCGGGAGACCTTCTTCTGGCAACCCACCGTCATCGCGATACGCGGTGCACTCTGCGGCCAGCGTGGCGAAGAAGACGCCGCCGGTCCGCGCCTACCTATTGATTGGCGGCGACGTCGTCATCATCGGGATCGGAGCATTTCTCGAAAAGGCCGGCGTTACGCGGACTCGATGCAGCGCAGTTGAACGAATTGATGGCCATTTCGATGACCGCTCTCGCCCTGATCGAGTTTGTAGCCGAAGGACCCAGGATGCCAATGTCGCTGCAAAGCTTGGGAGGACTAGGCGTCGGAGCGATGGTCGGAGGAGCGTCGGTGCTTACGTCCTGGGTCTACGCAGCCGGCCAGTTGCCGTGGCGGCCGCTGCATCGAACTCTTACGTCGTCATTGAAGTCCTACTGTCGACGCTCGTCCTGCATCAGCCATCAGCAAGGCTCGGGCGGGAGCAATCGTCCTAACGCTCGGCGGCGTGATACTCCTGGCTCTCGGGGCGGGCTGAGCCAGCCCCGCCTCACAGGGCTTCCTCAGCAAAGAGTTACGGCTTTTGTTCTTAGGGTTAAGTGACAGTGTTCTTGTCAGGCGGCCGGGATGCCGTCGAAAGACCGTTTGGTCCGCCTGACCCCATCCGGGACCTGTTTCGAGCGGCCGCTTGGTTTGATGCCGGCGAGCGTCGCCGCGGCCCGGAAATGTTGGCCCGTACGCAGGCTTACCGGTGAATCCTAGTCCACGCCCCTCCATGCCTGGCGCCAGCCGACACGCGCCCCGACGCGCAGCACGGAATTGACGTAAATGCGTGCCGCAAGCCAGTTCATCCCGATGATGGCTGCGACCATGAGTGCGACAGCCGCCAAGACCTGCCAGGCAGCTGCGTCACCGGAGGCCATGCGTGCCGGCATCAAAATCGGGGCGAACGGCGGCAGGAGCGAGAGACCTACTGCTAGCGGGTTCGTTGGATTGGAGACCACCCAGAAGTAGGCGAGGTACGTCCCCACGAGCAACATGCTGATCGGCGCGGTCACTGAGCCAAGATCCTCCTGGCGCGAGACCATCGAGCCACCGGCGGCAAAGATGAGCGCAAAGAACACGAAGCCCAAAGCGAACCAAAGCAGACCTCCTAGGACAGAGACCACTTCGATCGACGGCACTGAGATGACCTGCGTCTCGACGACTGTCAGCGAGGCCACCGCCGCGACCAGCACCAGCTGAATCAGGCCAAGAAGGCCGATCCCGATCACCTTGCCGAAAAGCAGCTGGCGCGCGCGGACGGTCGACAGCAGGATCTCGATGATCCTGTTCGCCTTCTCCTCTACGACACCGGCCGCGACGATCTGCCCATAGAGCACGAGCGCCACATATAGAAGGATGGCGACGAAGATGGCAACCACCTGGCGCTCGGTGCGCACCTTGGCGTTCGGATCGAGCACCTGGACGTGGATCCCTGCACTCCCGACCTGGGCTTCGATCGGGCCGGGGCCGACGCCGCTTGCCGTCAGCGCGCGGCTGAGCGCTACCTGTTTGACCAAGGCATCCAGAGTGGCGGCAACCGTCGGGTCCAGGTTATTCATCACAGCAACCTCCGGGGCGCCTGCGTCACCGCTGACCATGCCATCCAGCTTGCCTGCCCTCACCTGCTGAAGCCCGTCCGCAACGTTCGCGAGCGTGGACGTTTCAACCTTGAACGTGGCGCTGCTGGCAGCTGCCTTCAACGGCTGGGCCAGGACTACTGCGCCTCCTGCGAACCCGACGGATACGGTGGTGACCGCCTTGCTGATGAAGAGGTCTTGCACGACGATGTAGCCGACCATCAGGGCCATGAGGAGCACCGTCCCGCCGATAAACAGCCTGCTCCGAGCCCGTGTTAGAAACTCGCGGCGCACGATCAGAAGGACCGTGTGAAACGCCTCACCCCCGAAACGACCCATTCAGGACGTCACCGAGGCTGTTCGTTCGGTCATCGCCTCGCGGAATATGTCGAGCAAGCTCGGCAGGTGATAGCGGAATTCGCGCACCGGCCCGGTGGCGAGGGCCGCGCTAAGGATGGCTTGGTCGTCGACTGGTGGCTCGAGTTCGAGGAGGACACGGCTGCCGTCTGCCCGAACGACGCGCACTCCTCCAAGGGCGCCGGCCCAACCCGGGGGCGCTGAAGGGGCGTCCACCCACAGTTGCCGCGGACCTTGGCCGCGCAGCTCTTCGATCGTTCCGCACGCGACGAGCTGCCCTTTCTGGATGATGCCGACGCGGTCACAAATGCGCTCGACCAGCTCGAGCTGATGGCTCGAGAAAATGACAGGTATCCCGGCCTGCGCCCGCTCCTTGAGTACCTCGCTCATCGAATCGACAGCCTCGGGATCGAGTCCCGCGAATGGCTCATCGAGCACCAGCATCAGCGGCTCGAAGACAAGAGCAGCGGCTAGCTGCACGCGCTGCTGGTTGCCGTGGCTGAGTTTCTGAAGCTCGTCTCGCGCGCGCTCTTTCAGATCGAAGCGCTCCAGCCAGCGGGTCGTTGAGCTCGCCGCTGCAGCCCAGGTAGCGCCGTGCAGCTGCGCCAGGTACAGGAGTTGTTCGCCGATTCGCATCTTGGGATACAGGCCGCGCTCCTCTGGCATGTAGCCGATCTTGCGGCGCACCTCGAAGCTGATCGGAGAGCCGTCCCACAGGACAAACCCACGGTCGTAGATCAGCGTGCCCAGCGCGACCCGCATAGTGGTCGTCTTGCCGGCCCCATTACTCCCGACAAACCCGAACACCTCTCCCGGACGAACTTCAAAGCTCAGATCGTCAACCGCCACCACGTTGCCATATCGCTTGGTGATGCCTTGCAGCTCGAGGCCACGCGCGGATATCACGGGTGACATAGTGCGCTGCCTGGACTTGGGCCTGCTTAAACCTACGTCGCGGCGACGATGCTTCGCATCAGGTCAAGCTCGGTCTGATAAATGTGGGCCGATTTCACCGTCATCGTCAGCGTGCCAACCCCGACGCCAAGGTCGCTGGCCACGCGAGCGTGTAGCGCTGCGAGTCGACCAGATTGGCATAGTCCTTCGTACCGAAGTCGATGGCGTGAGCGTAGACGGCCACCTGGAGCTCACCTTTGATGAGCCAGAAGTCGAGCAGGCTGACGCACGGGATTTAGCTGGTGTCGGTGAGCGGCTGGAAAGTCGTGATCGTCGCGTCGCGCGTCCACGGGTTGGCGGCCAGTCGGTCGACCACCCAGCGGATCTGATCGCGGCCGGCGTGGGCGTAGTCGTACAAGCGCGTCGCGTAGCTATCGGCGTCCCCGAGTTGCGCGACTCGCGAGTGGTCGTAGAGTTCGCGTGCATCCACGCCAGTCGTTCTGGATCTCCGCGCTGAGCGATGATCGGATCGTCCACCCTCGGTGAACTGACGTCGAGAGTCGCGCGGAACACCTCGAGGATGGGCTGTCCTTCCCAGCTCCCAACGACACCTCCCGTGAGAATTGCCCTCTCGATGGCGATCCAGGCCTCGCCCGGCGTGAGCGCTTCGACCCGCACGGGTACGACAACTTCAGTCAAGCGTTTGCGGTCACGGCGATCAGGGTCGCTGGACTGCAGCCGCGAGCGCCGCGGCGGTGGTCACGGGGTCGTCAACTCCGATGACCAGCTTCGAATAGCGCTCGTCGTGTAGCCGGATCGCGATGGCCTTTTCCGGGTCGTGGACGTCCCAGAATGCCCACTCACCATGCTGGACAAAGCTTCCCGCGGTGATGACGCCAGGCAGGTTGGTCCCGCCGATCCTCAGCCCGTGCCAAATCTGATGCGCTTCGGGCGGGCTGGGATCGACCGCCGCGATGTGCTCGAGAGGCACCTCCAACTGACTCTTGAGGGCGAAGAACTGATCTGCGCCACGGATGTGAACGATGAGGCTGGTCGGAGTGATTTCGATCTCTGCCATCGACGTCCCATAGTAGCCGGGACCTGCTCCTCGTCAGAAATTGCCGAGCCCGGATTCGAACGGAGGGATAATTCGTGTGGTGATCATCGACTCATGACTTTCACAACGCGACCCGAGCTGAAGGGCACCCTGGGCATGGTCAGCTCGACGCACTGGCTTGCGGCTCAGAGCGCGATGGCGATCCTGGAGGAAGGTGGCAACGCATTCGATGCCGCCGTTGCTGCCGGGTTCGTCCTGCAGGTGGTCGAGCCGCATTTGAACGGCCTGGGTGGTGAAGTGCCGATCGTGCTGTGGGACGTTTCGCGCCGACGCGTCGAGGTCATCTGCGGGCAAGGCCCAGCCCCGCAAGCGGCATCGATTGACGCCTTCCGCTCACTTGGACTTGACGGGATACCCGGCTCGGGCTTGCTGGCAGCCTGCGTGCCCGGCGCCTTCGGAGGCTGGCTGACGCTGCTTCGCGACCACGGCTCGATGCGAATCGAGCAGGTACTTCGATTTGCGATCCAGTACGCGGAAGCCGGCTATCCGCTCGTGCCGCGGATCGCCGATGCGATTCAGGCAGTCGAAGTTCTCTTTCGCGACCATTGGCCGACTTCCGCTGAGCTCTATCTGCGCGACGGCCGCCCCACGGCAGGAAAGCGGTTTCGCAATCCAGATTTGGCCAAGACCTACCGTCGACTCGTGCAGACGGCAACCGCCGCCGGCCCAGGTCGCGAAATTCAGATTGAGGCCGCCCTCACATCCTTCTATTCGGGATTCGTCGCAGACGCGATCGGCCACTTTTGTCGACAGCCGGCAATGGACAGCTCAGGGATTCCCCACTCAGGCCTGCTCACTGCCGCGGATTTCAGCCGATTCACGGCGAAGCACGAACGTCCAGTCACCGTCGACTTTGATGGTTGGACGATGGCCAAGTGCGGGCCATGGAGCCAAGGCCCCGCGTTCCTGCAGCAATTGCGCCTACTGGAAGGTTTTGGGCTCAACCAATCGGGTTTTCTCTCGGCTGACCACATCCACATCGTCACCGAGTGCGCGAAACTCGCGTTCGCGGACCGCGAAGCCTGGTACGCGGATCCGGACTTTGCGGACATCCCGATCGAGGACCTGCTGTCGCGCGAGTACGCCCGCGACAGACGCGGACTGGTTGGTGCCAAAGCTTCGCTTGAGCTGCGACCTGGGGCACCCGGAGGTCGTATGCCTCGGCTTCCCAGCCGTGTGCTCCAGAGCATCGCGGAAGGTCACTGGACTGGAACGGGAACCCAATCGCTAGGCGAGGTTCGAGGTGATACGGTCCACGTTGCCGTCGCCGACCAGTACGGCAATTTGGTCGCCTGCACCCCGAGTGGTGGCTGGCTTCAGAGCTCACCGGTTGTCCCGGGTCTCGGCTTTTGCCTTGGCACGCGGGCGCAGATGTTCAACCTGGACAAGGACCATCCCAACCATGTGCAGGGCGGTAAGCGGCCGAGGACCACGCTGACCCCCTCACTCGCTCTGCTGGAGGGCGAGCCGCGCCTCGCTTTTGGAACACCGGGCGGTGACCAGCAGGACCAGTGGTCGCTCGAGTTCTTTCTCGCACACGCGGTCTTTGGGCGCGACCTTCAAGAGGCGATTGACGCCCCCATGTTCCACACGTCGCATTTCCCGAGCTCGTTTGCACCGCATGAGGCATTTCCCGGCCGGCTCCATGTGGAGTCCCGGCTTGATGTCAGTGTGCGGGACGATCTTCGCGATCGGGGTCATGAAGTTATCGAAGAAGGCGCCTGGTCCCTGGGCCGGCTGTGCGCAGTGGCGCGCGATCCTGATTCCGGCCTGCTGTCTGCCGGCGCCAACCCTAGGGGCAGCCAGGGCTACGCGGTCGGTCGATGAGCTTCGCGACCAACCTACGAACCATCGAGCACGGCCTTGAGCTGCGTGATCGAAATGTTGCCGCCGGTGAGTATTAAGACGACGCGCTGACCCGCCAGCTGGTCCTTGAGCGCCAGGGCGGCCGCCAGGGACGATGCCCCGGCACCCTCAACCAGGATCCGATTGCGCTCGAGCAGGAACCGAACAGCAGAGGAGATTACCTCGTCCGAGACGAGCACGAAGTCGTCAAGCAGGCGTCGCAAGATGCGCTGCGGCAATTCGAAGGGCGTTCTAGTGGCCAACCCTTCCGCCCAGGTGCTGGTGCTTGCTTCGACCGGTTTGCGGGCCTGCCACGAGAGATAGGCTGAGGGCGCTTTCTCAGATTGGACCCCGATGACCTTGATGTCTGGGTTCACAGACTTCGCCACGATGCAAGCGCCGGCCACGCCACTCCCCCCTCCCACCGGGACGATGATGGTGTCGATCTGCGGCATGTCGCTCAGGATCTCAAGCGTGTGGGTGCCAACGCCGGCGATCAGCAATGGTTCGTCGCCCGAGTGGATGTATCGGTAGCCTTCGGCGGCTGCGAGCTGCTCGCATGCGACTCGCGCTTCGTCGAAATCCGCGCCGACCAGGTTCACTGTCGCGCCAAGCTCTCTCATTGCCTCGACCTTGGCCGCATTTGCGTTCTCCGGGGCGCAGATGATCGCCTTGACTCCAAAGAGTCGTGCGGCAAACGCAACGGACTGGCCGTGGTTGCCGGTCGAGGCGGCGACCACGCCGGCTTCGCGCTCCTGAGGACTGAGCTGGGAGACTAGGTTGACGCCGCCTCGGACCTTGAAAGCGCCGGTGGGCAGATGGAACTCGTACTTCAGGTAGACGTCCGCGCCGACGACTTCGCTTACCGCCGGCGAATGACGGAGCGGAGTCGGAGCAAGATGGGGCCGGATTCGCGCGGCCGCCGATAGCACGTCCGAAAACGTGGGCTCAACCAGGACACTCACGCCGATCCGATACCCGCTGACATGCCTGTCTAGAAATGCCAGATGGCTTCAGCCAGCGAGAACCTTGGTGGGTCGCTCCTCGCGGTAGGCGATAGCCAGGTTGTTCGCGATCTCAAAGTTTTCACAGAACTTGCCGTTGCCGGTCGCCTTGCGGACCTCGGCTATTCGAGCGCTGAGTTGCTTCCAATAGGTGTCGATTGCAAAGGCGTCGAAAAGCAGGTCACCCGGCAGCAACCCGTGAAGGACCAGCGTGGAGATCTCTTCGAACACATGCGCGAGAGGTATCTCGTCTTCGGGCGTCTGACTTGCGGTGAGGAGGCGCGCGAATGCGCTCGAGGTTGGTTCCTGGTGGAGTATCTGCATGATGCCGATGAAGCCGGGAAGATCCTCACGCCGCGCCGTCCCGAACCGGGGACGTAACTGGCCGCTCGGGCTGTGAACTACTGGTCCTGCCATCTCTGCCTCCCTGGGATTTCGTTGGGTTTTCTGATCATAAGCCCTGCTTCGAGCCGGCCTCGGCAAAGCGATATGCCGGCGAGCGAATTGCTTCCAGCTCGTTTTCAGCCGCCGATAATTCGGCGAACCTTTGTATAAGCTGCCCAAATGTCAGCGTCACCTCCTCCGATCTCTCCTGATGGCGCCTATTGGTGGGACGGGCAAGTCTGGCGCCCCATGCCTTTGCCCGCCCGTATCCCGGACGCCCAGCCACCTGAGCCCGCCTCTGTACGCCCTGAGTGGCTACCCGCAGGCGCGGCTATCCCCGGACCGCCAGCGTCAGTGCCTGCGCCTACTTACCAGGAGGTAGTGGCCGCTCCCGCAGGGATACCGGCACCTGCATGGGCGGTGCCGGCTGCCAACCCAAGTCGACGGCCGATCATCATTGCTGCTGTGGCCGCACTTGTGGTCATGGTCGGAGGTACAGGGGCTTACGCCGTTTATCAAGCAGCGAACCGCTCCGCTCCTAACTCCACAACCACCTCGGTTACATCAGCCACGCCATCATCGGTGCCGTCGCCAAGCCCATCGCCAATCGTCGCGCAGCCACTCACCGGCGAGCTGGGCGGCGATTACTGCCCGGTTGCGCATCGCGGTGATGCCGCCTGCTGGAAGGGATCCATTCTCAATACCGGACCTGCGATTCGCAAGCTGGCCATGATTTTCGTCATCGGTTCGGGCTATCACAACTGGTTCGCGAGTCACGCCAACTGGGCCCTGTCCGGCTTTTACACCACAGCCGGATGCGTCATAGTGGCAGCCAAGAGTGAGATGGTCTGCGGCGCCGTCCCACCTGGTGGACAGGTCAATGTGTATCTCGGCGGTGACGTGACGACACGGGGAACCTGGCATTACGCGGTGAAGTTCGCGGACATCGCATCGGGATCGCCTGTTTACTTGGATCAGAACCCGGATGGGACGCACGACGTGGTTTCGTGGACCGAAGTGATCCGATAACGTATTAACAGATCGCTCCAGCCCGTATAGGAGTTGCGATTCGAATTCGCTGCGGATCGCACCTCAGCGATCTCATCGCTCGTACCAACCGAGGACCCGCAGCGCGCGCAGAGTGTTCCACCGGCTGGGCCTTCCGTCGCCATCCTCGAGCGCGAAGGGGGCCGCGCCAGGATGGGTGTTCTCCAGAAGCCAGGTACCATCCGGTTGCTGCTTGGATCGGACCAAGTCGATCGCTTCATCCACGCGCGGATCCGGCGGTTCGCCACTGGCCCGGAAGTACTCAAGGGCACGCAGCACGTCGTAGTGCCAGCGGGTTGGAAACGAGAATTGCAACCATGCCGGATTGACGACTTCGCCGGTGCTCCTCCGCCGGAACAGCTTCCGCTTGAGGAGGTACTCCTCACCCCGGCGTCGCGCCGCGATCGATTCCGCCGTGCCACCGGTTGCGCGTTCGTGCGCCAAGAGCCCTTCCAGGACCCTGATCGTGGTGTGAAAGGAAGAGCGAACCGAACCGTTCTCCGCCTCGCAGTTCCACCCGCCGTCGTCCAGCTGCTCGCCGATCAGTCGAGCGACGACACCACCCACGTCCTGGTCGAAGTAGCCACCCAGCGCCACGACCATCCCATTGATGCACGGCTCGACCTCGCCGGCAAAGAACGGCTGACCGGCATGCTCCCAACGGCAGTGCTTCCTGACCTGAGCAACGGCCCTGCGCACCTGCTGGCACCGTGGGTCGATCCCGAAGTCATACAGCGAAACGAGGCTGTATGCAGTAGCGGTCCAGGGCTGGCCCTTGGGCTGCTCGCCGTGATCGGTTTGGGGGTTCCGGGCGGGGAATAACGCACCTCCCTCCCACTGGCCGTCTTCGCCCTGCAAGGCCAGCAGCCGGGCACCCCATCCCACAGTGGCCACTCGCGCACGCTCAGCTGCGACGACCTCCGCGGCCGCATCGCCAAGATCGCGCATCACCTGCCAGCGGATGGCGGGATCGGAGTCGAGGAGCCAGTCCAGCACGGTCACGGCCCCGAGCCTAGCAGCCGACCGCGGCCGGCGGCCCGCCGGCTGAGGGGCGTCAGACGGGCATGCCGCCGAATCCCATCTCGTTGCCGTCGGGGTCGCGGAAGGTCGCCTTGCGGACGCCGTTGGTGAGGGTCTCGAGCTCTGCCGGCTCCAGGCTCCGCTCGGCGATCTGGGCGATGCGAGCGTCGAAGTCGTCGACGAAGACGAGGTGCCTGGCGTGCCCGGCATGCTCGGGCCGTACCTCGATGAACACGTATCGGTGGTCGGCGAGCTCCCATACCGCCTCGGTGTTGTTGGGCAGGAATGACGGCGGGGCACCCAGGAGTCGTTCGTACCAAGCCGCGGCCGCGGTGTAGTCGCGGACGGGAATGCCCGCGAACAGATCAAGTGTCATGAGGTCACGCCAGGAAGAATTGTGCCCCGGCTGTGACCAGAACCGGGGTTACCGAAGACCTCGGCGGTGGTCCAGTTCGCCTCTTTAGGAAGAGCTGCCGAGGCGATTAGCAGCTGATCAGAGGCAACTGGGCTGGGACCTTTCGTGATCGCGTCTCCCGGCGCCGAGCTCGGAGTTGAAACGCCGGCCAGATGACTTGATGGACACGTCTTCCTTAGTCGGTGGCATTGGCACCCTCGACCGACTTTGCGGTGTGGCGATGCGATCGAGCAGTTTTGGACACGCGACTCCGGCTACGCCTCCCTACCATGAGGGTCGTCCCCATCAAATCTCGCACTGGAGGGCGGAACTATGGCTGAAAGGAAACCGACAAAGAAGGTAACGGAGAAGTTCGTGCCTAGGGCCAGCGTAACCGGTACGGCGTCGAAAGGATTCAGCGCCGAGGAACGAGCGGCGATGAAGGAGCGCGTCAAAGAACAGAAGAGGGCCGCGGACAAGGCGCTCGGGGAAAGCGACGCGCTCGCGAAGATCGCCGAGATGACGGGATTGGATCGCGCCCTGGGCAAACGGCTCCATGCGATCATCAAAGCGAGCGCGCCAGGCATCTCGGCGACAACCTGGTACGGGATGCCCGCCTATACCAAGGACGGCAAGGTCGTCTGCCACTTCAAAACCGCGAAGAAGTTCAACACCAGGTACGCGACCATCGGCTTCAGCGACGCAGCGAACCTCGACGAAGGAACCATGTGGCCGGTCGAATTCGCCGTTACGGAACTGACCGCCGCGGATGAGGCAAGGGTCGCCGCGCTCGTTAAGAAAGCGGTGGGCTGAGAACGACTGCCGGGGCGTGTGAATTCGTAGTGCGGACGGGAAGCCCAGACGAAGAGATAGTCAAAGAGGTTGAGTCGAACGGCGCAGACTTACTCGTGGGGAGCAACCGCCACAGCTCGATGCACAACCTGATCCTGTCGACCGACGCGTACCTCGCGACCCACTCCCCAGCCCCGGTCCTGGTCATGCGATCGAGCGTGTCGAATATCCCGGCGAGCCCGAGGGAATCGCCCGGCGCCGGCCAGCAGGTTCCCGAGGCGCTCCCAGTGGAGGTCGAGGGGTCATGAATGCTTGGCAGCGCTGGCAGGACTACGTCACGATGGTGTTCGGCATCCTTGTTTTGATTTCGCCACTGGTTTTCAGTGAGACATCGCACCATACCGCCACGCTGGGCGCCTACGTATTGGGTGTTCTGCTCGTGGTGGCCGGAATCGTTGCCGCGTACACGCGCGAAGCCCGTCGCTCACTAATCGGCAACGCGCCGGGCATCGTCGCAGTGATCACCTTCGTCGCGGCCATCGTTCTGCTGTTCAGCGGGGCAACTGGCATCGCCTTGACAGCGGGCCTGATGGCGATCCTGACGGTCCTGGCTGGCGCCACGCTACGTATCGGCGGTCGTAGCGAGTCGAAGACCGTCTAGCCCAGGGCGTCATTGACATGGACGTAAAGCCAACTGAGGCCGCGATCGCGCCTAGTGGCGAACGACCTGGCGAGCGGCCGGCCTGCGGGGCTGGCCAGACTTTGATCTGGCGGCGACCATGGCATCGCGCTCCTTTTCGAATGCCCCGAGCGCCTCGTCGAGCAAATGCCCCACATCCTCGCTCGAGCGGTTGCCGAACCAGGAGAACATCGCGGCGTCAAGGGGAGCGAACGCGATCGTAGCGAGGATCTGAGGCCGCATATCACGCTCTGCGTCCAGACCCAGGCGCTCGGCCAGCGCGTTGACCACCGCCATGCGCAGGTGGTCTCGATTAATTCGTTCTTGTTGCTGGAGCGCGGGTGTCTCCCGGACGAGCCTCACGAGCGCGAGCGCGCGATCGTCGTAGGCGGCGGTTAGCTGACGAAAGGAAGTCTGCACGGCCATAACAGGATCCTCGTCGGCAGGACGCGCGACGATGTCGGCAGCGAGGCGCACCGCCCACTGATCCAGGAACGCAAAGACCACGTCTTCCTTTGAGGTGAAGTAGCGAAAGAACGTTCGCCGTGACACACCGGCGGCTGCCGCGATCTCGTCGATGTTCAAAGACTCGAATGTTCTGTCCGTTAGCAGCCCCAGCGCGACTTCGGACAGCTCGCCACGGATGGCTCGGCGCTTTCGCTCGGCGATGTCAACCGGCATAGGCACAGTGTATACCCTTCGGCCCCGGAGACGCTTATTGGCATTACTTGCATGTTATGGCATTTTGTGCCACACTTCACACGTTCTGTTTACGTTGGTCAGGAGGATTCGAAATGGCAGCAAGCGTTACTCGGCTCCAAAGTCGCGAAGGCGTGGGAAGGTCGTCTCGGTCTGGTTGGCGGCGATTGCTGGTGGTGGGCGCTGGGCTGGTGCTTATGGCAACAGTCGCCAACGTGCTCATTGCGATGGCCTTGCGCAACGGGCTAGGAGTTCCCGCGGCCTTTCAGCCCCTGTCAACTCCGGGCGTTGCAAGCCTCACTATCGTCGGCATGATCGGCGCCACCCTGGTGTTCGGGTGGATTGATCGTACGCAGCCGGACCCACGTCGCACTTTCGTCTTGATCGCGACGGCAGGGCTGATCGTGTCTTGGCTGCCCGACCTCGCCATCTGGGCGACGGCCGTTTTCCCCGGCACCACAACGACGGGGATCCTCAGCCTGATGGCGTTGCACGTGGTTGCCGCCAGCATGGCAGTTGGGATCCTGCTCCGATTTGGCCTGAGATCGGAGTAGTCGGGCGTCTATGGAAAGAGCTCACTGGCGACTGCGGGGAGTGGCGAGCCGACGGCGACAAAGTGCCCCGCAGTGCGCCTGGCGGCGATAGGTCGGCGGCACGCTGCGCGCCGGCTCAGACGCGGCCGATCGATAGTTAGGTGGCCGGTTGGGCCCGCAGCTCGGTGGGCTCTGACCGACAGGATATGGGGTAGGAACCGAGGCCGAGCCTCATGCGCGGGCGTGCTCCGCCGACAGGTTGCGACGCCACAGATCTAGCGTGCGCTCGAAGTGGTCCTCGCTGGCGGCGCGGTCGTAGACCGGCAGGTCGGCCATCGCGAACCCGTGCGCAACGCCCGGGATCCTTTCTACCTCTCCGCGAACGCCGTTCCGCCGGAGCTGCTCGCGAAACTGCTCGACGAGCTCGGGGGTTGCTGATCGATCGATTTCCGCAAAGGCAAAGTAAAGCTCGCCACGCACGCCGGGAAGGTCGTGGTGCGGCGAGTCTGGTTTGTCGTTTATGAGCGCTCCCGGGTGGATCCCGGCTGCGGCGACGAACTCATCGGAGAGCGCCGAGGCGATATGCAGCGAGACACGCGCCCCTAGGCAGTAGCCGACGCAGACCTTGGGTCCTCGGCTTGCGGCAGGATCGGAAGTGATCGCTTCGAGCAGTGCTTTTGTGTCTGCAGTGACGTTCTCAGGCGTCACGCTGCCGGCCGCCTTCATCATTTTCTCGGCCTCGGGCCCACGCATCCCGTCTGAAGCCAGTCGCGACATGTCAAAAGAGAGCTGCTCCCCCATCCGGTAATAGAGATCCGGCGCCACGCAGTAGTAGCCGTCACGCGCGAATCGGCGTGCGTTCGCCTTCACCTGCTCGCGGTAACCGACGCCGTCCATATAGACCACAGCCACCGGGAACGGACCGTCACCGTCGGGGCGCACGACGAAGGTGGACATCTCGCCGTCGGCCGTGTGGACTCGAATTTCCTTCTCAACCATGGGGTTCTCCTATGACCTCTGATCCGCCCCGCGTGCCGGTGCAGGGCTACCAGAACATGATGACGGCGGTCCGGCCAGTGCATCGATTGCTTGACGAGAGTCGAGCTCGGCCAATGGCGCCAGCATCCGTGGGAGCGTTACATCCGCCACGCTCTAGGTTTAATCGGCGGCCAAAGCGCCCAAGAGCTTGCTCATTCAACTCGGGCAAAAGGTGACGTTCGAGATCACCCAAAGCCAACTCTTGAAGTTCGAAGGGCAGCCATCTGCCAGCGGTGGCTGATGGGCGGCTATGGCAAATCTGGATAGGTCACGAGTCATCTTTGCCCGCTTCTTCCTTGCCTCGCTGAGCGAGCTCTGCTACGACGGCCGGGTCCGCCAACGTTGTCGTGTCGCCCAGCGGCCGATTCTCCGAAACGTCACGCAGAAGCCTCCGCATGATCTTGCCCGAGCGAGTCTTCGGCAGCTCCGGCGTGAACACGATGTTGGCCGGAGCGGCGAACTTGCCGATAACCTTGCCGACGTGGTCTCGCAGCTCGTGCAACATCTCGGGTGAGCCCTCGCGGCCGCCTTTCAGAGTCACGAAGGCGACGATGGCCTGTCCCGTCTGCGGGTCGTTCCGACCGGCGACCGCAGCTTCGGCCACCGCCGGGTGGCTGACGAGCGCGCTTTCGATCTCGATGGTCGAGATCCGGTGACCGGAAACGTTCATCACGTCGTCGATGCGACCGAGCAGCCAGAAGTCGCCGTCTTCGTCAATGCGGGCTCCATCACCGACAAAATAGGTGTCCTTCCAGCGGTCCCAATAGGTCTTCTGATATCTGTCCGGGTCGCCGTAGATGCCGCGCAGCATCGCCGGCCACGGCTTGCGGATGACGAGATAGCCACCGCCTCCCGGTGGCACCTGCTTGCCGGCGTTGTCGAAGACCGCTGCATCGACGGTTGGAAACGCCTTGGTTGCCGAGCCCGGCTTCAGGGTCGTGATGCCCGGCAGAGGCGTGATCAGGATCATTCCCGTCTCAGTCTGCCACCAGGTGTCGACGACCGGTGTGCGGTTGCCGCCAATGTGCTCGCGATACCAGATCCATGCCTCGGGGTTTATCGGCTCACCGACGCTGCCCAGCAATCGAAGGGAGCTCAGGTCGTGCTTGGCTGCGTACTCAGGACCCCACTTCATGTGCGTCCTGATCGTGGTCGGCGCCGTGTAGAGGATGTCCGGTTTGTAGCGCTCGACGATCTGCCACCAGCGGTCTTTGTCCGGGAAGTCCGGGGTGCCCTCGTAGATGATCCCAGTGGTGCCGTTGGCCAGCGGGCCGAAGACGATGTAGCTGTGGCCGGTCACCCAGCCGATGTCAGCCGCGCACCAGAAAATTGAGTCCGGCTTCACGTCGAAGATGTAGTGGTGGGTGGTCGACACGCCGACCAGGTAGCCCGCGGTTGTGTGAATGATGCCTTTGGGCTTGGCGGTCGTACCGCTCGTGTAGAGCAGGTACAGCAGATCTTCGGAGTCCATCGGCTCGCACGGGCACGAAGCAGGTTGGTCGTCGGCTCCCTTGATGACGTCGTCGAACCAGACGTCGCGGCCCTGCTTCATATCGATGTCACCGCCCGTCCTCCTGGCCACGATGCAGGTCTTCACGGTCGGCGACGAGTCGAGAGCGGCGTCGGCGTTCACCTTGAGCGGCACCCGGTTGCCGCGCCGCCATCCCTCGTCCTGGGTGATCAGGAACTCGCACTGCATGTCGTTGAGACGCCCTGAGAGCGACTCTCCGCTGAAGCCGCCGAACACGACAGTGAAGGGCGCGCCGATTCGCGTGCAGGCGAGCATCGCCACCGGCAGCTCAGGAATCATGCCCATGTAGATCCCGACGTGGGTGCCTTTCTTGATCCCGAGCTTCTTGAAGCCGTTCGCACAGCGGACGACCTCACGTTGTAGGTCGCCGAACGTGATCGCGCGGCGATCGTCGTCCGGCTCGCCTTCCCAGAAGTACGCGACCTTGTCACCGTGGCCGCGCTCCACGTGCCGGTCGACGCAGTTGTAGCAAACGTTGAGCTTTCCGCCGATGTACCACTTTGCGTAGGGCGGCTTCCACTCGTATAGCTTTTTCCAGGGCTCGAACCAGGAAAGCCGCTCTGACTCCTTGGTCCAGAACTCGTCGAAGCCAATGTTGTAGATGTCCGGCTGGGCGTTGGCCTGCCGGCTGAACTCAGGAGACGGTGTGAACCGGCGCTCCTCGACCTGCATGGTCTCGATATTTGCTTCGCTCCCCGTTCGCTCGGCCGAGTGACCGTCCGACCTACCTTGGCTCATAAAGCTCCCTCAGTTGTTGAAATCAGATTGCGGGTTACCAGAGGGGACCGCCTACAGGGAGGACTGGCTTTGCACGCTGGCTGTTCGCGACCACGGCTGCCGAGCCGTACCACGCTACCAGCGCAGTGAGGATTCCCACCCAGCCGCCCAACGTGACGAGACCTTGGCCCGCTCCGTTGCCGTTGAAGTAACCGATGAACAACAGTATCTCCGTGACTTCAAGAGTCAAAAACACCAAGAACACAGACATGTTCGTGCGCGCGCTGAGAATGAGCATGTACGTGTTAAAGATCGCGAACGCGAGCACGAACCAGCCGAGATCCTTGAGGGTGTCACCGGCCGGAATGTGGCCGTTCAGCGCCAAGAGTATGAAGGTCGCCAACGAGGCCCAGAACGCACCGTAAGTAGAGAAGGCCGTAGCTCCGAATGTGTTCCCAGCCTTGAACTCCCACATGCCGGCCGCGAACTGGGCAAGTCCGCCGTAGAAGAACGCCAGCCCGAGCCAGGTCAGGTCCGGCGCCTGGTTGGGAAACACGTTGTGCGTGCTGAGCACAAACGTCGTGAGCGCGAAACCACCGAGGCCTAAGGCTGCTGGATTCGCAATCGCAGGTACCGCTGGCGCGACAGTTCTGATCTCAGCCATCCCAACCCCCCAAAACGCCAAGGGCGGCTTGCCCTGGCAAACCAACAACGACTCTGTAGGTTAGATCGTACTCCGATAAATCCTGACCGACGAACCAACGTCGGCTCCTGCCGCACTGCCGGCGAAATTGCACTTCAAACTCCGGCGGTGATACAGCGGGCCAATCAACCTTAGGCGCGACGATTCGGATAGTTTTGAATTCGTAAGCTGGCCGGGGGCCCGGGATTTACCGTGTCCCGGCGGCGATGCCGACCGGCACGCCAGCCGGCCACGAGGAGTGCAACCAGCCAGCCGATCTCGAGCAGCGGCCATCGGTTCTGCCTCGGGGCCAGCCCGCTGATGTCCACGAGCGGACTTGCCACGAACCAGCTCGCTGCCAAAAGCAGACGCCAGCTGAGGCGTGCGCGTTCCCGCCATGCGATCCAACCCGCCGCTGCCAACAGGCAAAGGTCAGCGAGATGTATGTACGGGGTGATCAGCAACGAGCCGATCACACCCAGAACAATCACCAGGCCCGGCACCGCCCGCAACCACCAGGCCGCCCCCAGGACCACGCCAACAATTGCCAGGCGCAGCACGAGCGTGACCGGCCAACCCAAACCCAGTGCAGCCTCCAGGGTCAGAGCATTCGTACCCCCAGGAGGATGCTGCAGCTGGCCGACATATGCGACCAGCGCAGGGACCCCAGTCGTGACGACGGCAAGGGCCACGACGGCAGCGCTAGCGAGCAGCCAGGTCATAAATGCTCTAAGACGTGCCGACGCCAGTAGACATGCGGGCACGAGGAATGCGGTGTTCGGCTTCAACACCAGGAGCACCAGAACCAACCCAGCCGCGACTTCGTGGTCCTCGCGAAGTAACCGCCAGGCCACCAGAAGAGCAGCTGCGACCAACAGCACCACCTG
This sequence comes from Candidatus Micrarchaeaceae archaeon, assembly GCA_035534555.1. Taxonomy (GTDB): domain Bacteria; phylum Chloroflexota; class Dormibacteria; order Dormibacterales; family Dormibacteraceae; genus Palsa-872. Next base: position 46,214 of record DATLRQ010000005.1, on the reverse strand, counting down.
ACCCAGATAGGCAGCCTGCAAGACCCATACCGTGCCCACCACCACGACCGTGCCAAGTGCCCGTCCAGGTGGTCCATTGCTGACACTCCATGCGACAGAAGCCCCGAAAGCGCACACCGTCAAGATCGCCCAGGTGACATACGCCCCCGGAAATGGCAGGTCAGCGAGCATGGCGGCCGCCCAGGCGACCGGTGGCGGACTCAAGAAAGGCTGCGCCGGCTGATTCGGAGCGAGTCGTATCTGCTGCGCGGCAACCAGCCCTTGATCGTAGATATGCGACCAGCCCTGCACGAGACCCACTCGAGCCGCCGCCAGGTAGGTGTGGAAGTCGATTCCGATAGGTTGCGGGCGGTGCCAGAAGTCCACCGCGATCGCTGCCAGGACGGCTACTAAAACTAGTGTCGGCCAAAGGCGCCGGGCGGTGCCGCTCAAGCGCGCCAAGATGCGAGCCCTCGTGAGCGCGAAGCGATGAGTCGGTGGCTCAGGTCGGTATCAGGTTGACGAAGACCGTGTACAGACCCAGCGCATCCAAGCCGATCGCACTGCCTAGAAGGACTGTTCCCACGGCAACGCTCATGCGGCGAGGCAAATGCGACGCCAGGGTTTCGATGGCAAACACGGTGCCGACCACAAGCAGGGGACCGGCAACGAACAAGTACCGTCCCTGGGGCTGATAGTCGATATAGATGCTGCTGATCACCATCTGCCCAAACGCCGCCAGTGGCACGACCACGCACGCGGCCGCGATCCACCGCGTCCGCGGCGACCAGGTATTCCAGCGCTGCCACGTCGCCACCGCCCCGGCGACAACGATCACCGCAACGCAGGCCAGCAGAGTTTTGTAGATCAACCCGTCACCACTCGGCTGAAGCCGCGTCGACATATTGCCGAAGAGAGCAAAGAAGCTCAAGAATGTTGCGGCCAACCAGTCAAGGACATGCGGAGGGTAACCGTCCAGTTTCGCGGGAGCGTTGGTGTACAGAGGTGTGAATGGCGGCACCAGGCGGCCGTAGGTTGTGAGGTTGCGAACGAACCACCATCCCGCCAGGACGGCGGGCACGGCAATGATCGGTACCAGCGCTGGCACCCACTCACTCCGCGGCCAGAATCTCAGGAAGATGACGAGGACTACGACGATCAGGAAATAGCCCGTCTCCTTGGCCAGCAGCGTCATCGCGAACGCAAGGCCAATCGCCCAGGCAAGGCGTCGGTCGGGCGGGCGCTTCAGAGCCCGGATCATCAGGAGCGTCAAGATGGCCGCCCCGAGCGCAGAAAGGGCATCGTTGCTTACCGAAGCGGCAATGAACTGTAACTGGGGCAGCGTTGCCGCAAGCAATGCGGCAATCACCCAGCGCCGTGGCTGCGCCGGCCACAGCTCCCGTGCGCACAATCCGATCACGACGACCGTCGCCGCCCCACTTAGAATCGACGTGGCCTGCACCACGCCGATGCTGCCCGTCAGCCTATACAAGGCAGCCGCAAGCAAGTAGTAGAGCGGTGGCTGTTGGCGCTCCGGAGTGTTCAAAGGCAGCTGCAGGTGTTGCGCGAGTAGCTGGACGTATCCGAAATGGGCGCGCTCGTCAGGCGCCTGGCCAAATGGCGTTGCGATCGCATACGTCACGGCGAACGCTACAAAGACCGCTGCCGAAAGTCCGATCATTACTGCCACGGCTCGATTGATAACCGCCGGTGACTGGAGAACCGGTGTGGTTTGAGTACGATGTGGGCCGGTTGTCAACATCTGATGATCTCTTGACTGGGCTCAGCCTGGTCATGCCTGCGCACAATGAAAGCGAGAATCTTCGTTGGCTTCTTCCTCATCTGAGCGAAGTGCTGCCCCGCTTGGCCAAGCGATTCAACGTGATCATCGTTGACGACGGGTCCACCGATGACACGGGACCCATGGCCGAATCACTCGGGCGGGAGCTCGGCATAGACGTGCGAGTCGTCCGCCACGAGCACAAATTTGGCTACGGTGCGGCAGTCGGCGACGGGCTGCGGGCCGCAGACCTCGAGTACACGGCGTTCACCGACGCCGACGGCCAGCTGGACGTCGCAGACCTCGCCCTGCTCGTGCCGCTGTTGAAGAGCGCCGACCTGGTCGGCGGCTGGCGATTGAGTCGCGAGGATCCGGCCTTTCGGTCTGTAATCAGCGGTGTTTTCAACCGGCTCGTGCTTCTGACTTTGCGCATCGAGGTTAAAGACGTCAATTGCGCGCTCAAGCTTATTCGCACGGCATCGCTGGATCGATTCGAGCTGCATTCGAAAAGCGCATTAATCAACGCCGAGCTCTATTGGAAGGTTCAGAAGACCGGCGGCACGTTTGCGCAGGTCGGCGTCCCTCATCATCCCCGCCGTATGGGTCGGCGCTCAGGCGGACGGCTGCTGCCTATTCTTCGAGCCACCAAAGAGCTGATAGGAATCCGCTTTCGCGGCTCAGTAAAGGGGCGAAACTGATCGAACGGCCGGCACGCGGCGGCGCTTAGAAGGAGCCGAAATGTTGCCCCCGCCACCGAACCGCCAGTCTACGCGCGGCACAAGAAGCTCCGGCTTAATCCGACCCTTGTAGCGTTCCACCACTTTGACCACCGTATCGATCAGCGAATCCTCCAGCGCATGAGGGACGAGGCCGAGGTCGAGCAAATGTTGATGTTTGGCGTTGTAGTAATGCGCCTCCATCTCAGTCCGCGGGTTTGTGATGTGCTCGATCACGGTCTCCAGACCATGCGCGCGGCGGGCAGCGCGGACGCGGTCCGCGAGCTGGTTGACACTGAATTGCTCCGTGAACTGGTTGAAAACCCGGAACTCGCCGGCAATCGGCGGATTGAGAATGGCGAGCTCGACGCACCGGACCGTGTCGCGGATGTCCAGGAAGCCACGGGTCTGACCTCCGCTCCCGTACACGGTGAGCGGGTGCCCATGCGCGGCCTGCGCGCAAAAGCGATTGAGTGCCGTGCCCCAGATGTCGTCGTAGTCGAAGCGGGTGCGCAGGTCTGAGTGGAGGTCCGTCTCTGGGGTGCCCGATCCGTAAACGACACCCTGGTTGAGGTCGGTCGCGCGAAGGCCCCACGCACGGCACGTGAACATGATGTTGTTGCTGTCGTGCACCTTGGACAGGTGATAAAACGAACCAGCCTGCTTCGGGTAAGGCAACCGATCCTTGCGTCCGTTGTGCTCGACTTCGATGAAACCCTCTTCGATGTCAATGTTGGGAGTGCCGTATTCGCCCATCGTCCCGAGCTTGACCAGGTGGCAATCAGGCCCCGATTCGCGCAACGCGAATAGGAGGTTCAACGTGCCAATGACGTTGTTGACCTGTGTCTCGGCCGCATGCGCGGCGGAGATCATCGAGTAAGGAGCGGAGCGCTGTTCCGCAAAGTGGACCACTGCGTCGGGCTGGTACTGGGCGATGAGCGCAGTCGTATCAGCCAAAGACATCAGATCAAGTCGCTCCCATGCGATCTGCTTCCCACTCACTTCCTTCCAGCGCAGCACCCGTCGTTTCATGCCTGCGATCGGGACCAGGCTCTCAGTGCCGCAAAGAGTGTCCCACCGGCGGCGGATGAGGCTGTCGGCGGCGATCACGTCGTGGCCCGTCGCCGACAGATGCAGCGCTGTGGGCCACCCCAGGTAGCCATCAGCGCCTAAGACAATGACCCGCACTAGATCATCCTACCGAGGCGCCTGCCTTGGGCGCCTGACGAGCTAAATGGTGTTTACAAAACCATAACCACGTTTGCTTGAGTCCAGAGCCGGTTGAGACGGTTGCCGTCCAACGCAGGTGTCGTTGCGCGAGCGCGGGATTTAAGGAAACGCGGCGCACGTCAAAGGGCCGAATCGGCATGGACTCGCTCCTGATTCGCTGGCCGGATTCGGCTATCAAACGCTCGACGATGGAGTTGACGCTGGTTTCGCGACCGGTTGCGATGTTCACCTCGCCACTGAGCCGGCTGGAGACGGCGGCAACATTGGCGGCCGCGACATCGGTGACGTACACGAAGTCGCGGGTTTGCTCGCCATCGCCGTGTATGCGGGGTGCCGTGCCTTCCAGCAGACGGCAGCAAGTAATGGCGATCACGCCCGCCTCACCACTGCCATCCTGACGGGGGCCATATACGTTCCCATACCGCAATGCCAGCGTCGAAGTCGCATGCCGAAGGCCAAGGGCCGCCACATAGACCTCCTCCGAACGCTTGGCGGCGCCATATGCGGATAGAGGCGCCGGCTTGAAGGTCTCGCGGGCTGGCAATTTCGCACAGTCGCCGTAGACAGTGCCTCCCGACGACGCAGTGACGATGCGTCGTACGCCGGCTTTGATAGCTGAGTGGAACAAACCGACAGTGCTCGCGAGGCTCGATTTCACATGCTCGCCCGGGTCGCCGGCTGCCTTTTGCACGCCGCCCTTCGAGGCGAGGTGGAGAACGACGTCGGGTTTGAAAGTGGCGAGCGCTTTCGAGGCGGCCTCGGAGCCGCAGTCAGCTAAAACGACCTCGACTTCATCGGGCAGCGCCTCTCCGCACGAGTGGCTGTAGTCGTCGATGACGAGGACCTTGGCGCCGGTCGCCACCAACATCTCGACTGTATGCGAGCCGATGAAGCCAGCGCCACCCGTGACCCCGACGCGGAGGCCGCCCTCGATCCGTTGCTGCCGCATCCTAACCCCCTGCACTGCGGGTTCTTGCGACTTGGAGCTCATCCTGGCTTTGGTGACCCGTCCGGCGAGAGCCACGCTGGACTGCGCCTTTGCTATGGGGCGGACGAAAGCGCGGCGGCCGGATCATTGCAATTGCTTCTCCCATAGCTGAACGCAGACATCGAACGACATGGCTCGGGGTAATACTGGATGCGACGCCCGGTTGCCGAGACTCACCTCGCCGTTGCGGTTAGTGGTGAGCGGCTAGCGACAAGAATGCCAGAGTAAGGCGCCAGGACGCTCGCAACAGGCGCGACGATGAAGATCCCGGCCCCCTGGGTAGGAGGGGGCCGCGCCGGAGGTGCCCTCAGGCCGTCGGCATGATCGATCGTCGTCCAGAATTTTCTGCAAAGCGTCCCTGCGCATGCACCAGTGTCGTGGCACTTGTTGAGAGCGCACTGCGAATAGCCTTAGGGTTTGCTGAGAAGCTTGCACGTCGAGCCAGCGGCGGCGGTCGCGTCTCCCCTTGCCGACGCTCCTCACCCGGTTCACAGTCTGCAGCGGCAATCGCTGGGCGAGATACGCGCAGCGGATCGCGGTATCAAGCCGATCCCGGATCCAGATCCAGCGGGGGGTAGAAAGCCGGCGCCGACGGATCCCTGACCGCGTCCATCAAGGTGGTGCCGTAGTCGCGTTCGATGTCGCCCAGGCTCCAGGCCTGGCGTTTGTAGGTCCAGTTCTCGGGTCGCAGAACATGCGCCTTCTTGAAGTGAGCGAGCGCATCGGCGGGTTGGCCGCGAAGCGCCAGGTAGGTGCCGAGGTGAAAGAACGCAGCCGCCAGAACGTCGTCGAACTCCAGCGCGGGCAGGCGTGAGTCCAGCCGCTCGGAACCCATCACGTATTTGCTCTGCGGTCCGTTGGCGACCCAGTCGCGCACCGCGTCGAGATATTCGCTGTTGAGGGTGACTTCGCCTGTCTCTCGATTCCGGCGCTGCGCATAGACGGGATCGTTCGCCCGGACCATGCGTCCGGTTTCGTCGATCCAGAAGACGGCGGGCACGTTGCGCGCGTCGTAGAGTTCGGCCACCTGAAGCTTCTGGTCGAGCAGGCTCGGATGCTGCTGGTTGGCGGCCCTCATCAGAGGCTCCGCTGTTTCGCGGCCCTTGGCGTCGCTCGCGACGGTGACGACCTCGAAGTTCCTGTCTTTCAGTTCCTCCCTCAGCTCCTGCCAGACCGGCAGGTCAAGACGGCAGCTTCACCAGGAGGCCCAGAACAGCAGGAACACCTTCTTGCCGCGCAATTCCAAAAGCGTGTGGAGATGACCTTGCAGGTCAGGCAGCGAGAAGTCCGGCGCCTGGCGCGAGCCCAGGCGGTCCTTCCAATCCCAGCCGCCGGGGCCGAAGTACCAGACGGCGTTCTTCTCATCGTGCGCGAACGGCTGTTCTATCCAGCGCGCAAACTCGGTCAGGTTGAATAGAGTGCCCGAAGAGCCGTCGCGGATCAGCGCTGAACGCCGAGCCGCCTGCACCGGAATGCACACCTCGTCCCTGAAAACGCCCTCGGGCTTCAGCTGCCAACCGCTCACCGCCGTCAGCTCCGCGAGCGTCAGCCACAGCTCTTCGCCCTCCGGCTCGGCGCGTTGGGGCGTGGTCTCGCGCTCCTGGTAGAGAACAGTGGCCATCAGCAATTGCAATCGATCCAGCTGGACAAGGATTCCCTCAAAGCCGGCCAGCACGATCGCCTCCCGGAAGGGGGGCGTCGTTGGGCACCGCAGCGGAGATCAGTCGAGGTGGCAACCTGCTGAACCTGGAACGGGTCGCGGAGACGGCCATGTCGCCCTATTAGCTCAGGATGCTCGACCACCCGATCGGCGAAGCCGTCCTCTTCCTGAGCGACCTCAATCGCCATGCTGGAACGTCCACATGGCGTTCGCAAAAACTGCGGAGCCGGCAATTCGGCGGCGCTGTCAGACTGCGGGTATGCCTCCGCACCGTGATCTCGCAGCGTTCGATGAACGCGCTCTGAGCTACGAAGGTGGTTGGCGCGGCAAGCTTCACCACGAGATCGCGGACCGCACCGCGACCCTCGCTCTCGCTCAGACAACTAAGCCGATGCGGGTCCTCGACGTCGGCTGCGGGACTGGCTATCTGCTGCGGCTTCTCGCGGGGCGTTGCTCGAGTGCGGTAGAGCTCGCCGGTGTCGACCCTGCGCCGACCATGATCGGACTCGCCGAGGCCGCCGCCTGCGACGAGCGCCTTACATTCTCCGTCGGGTTCGCCGAACACCTTCCCTATCTCGACGGTGCCTTCGATCTACTGGTGAGTACAACTTCATTCGATCACTGGGCGGACCAGCGAGCCGGGCTTGCCGAGTGCGCCAGAGTCATGAGGCCCGGCGCCCGCTTGGTGCTCGTCGACCAGTTCTCGGCCTGGCTTGCGCCGACGTTACTGGTCGGCCGTCGAGGTAAGGCGCGGACGAAACCGCGGGCAACACGTCTCCTCATCGCAACCGGGTTCCGGTCTCCCGAGTGGTGCAATCTCTACGCCGTGATCATCAAGGCCGTGACGGCGACTACGTAGATCCAGGTCCATGAGACATGGCGGGTTGCGTTGGCATCGGTGCCATCCAAGACTGCAGTGAAAGCTGGATCGCGCACGTCGACTTAGTCCGCTGCTGAGGTTTCAATGCGGTACGAATATCGCCATCATGCCGGCCGCCGTCGAGTCGGTGCCCAATGTCGCGACTAGTGAATTGTTGCCATCCAAGAGCCACCGACCGCGTTCACCTGCGGTCGACCACCAGGGTCTGCAGGGCTCTGCCCACCGCGCCGTTCTCGTCTGCCAAACGCGTGACAGCAAGGCCGGTACCGCCCGGGTCGGTGATTGTCACAGAGTCCAGAAGTACCCATTCACCGGCCGGGTCGCGGTGAAGGCTCACGGTCAGGTCGACGTTGATACAGAGCCACGTCGAAAAGTCGACCGATGCGCTGACACCACTCCCCGAATCTGCCACGAGCGCCGCGCGCGCGAACGGGGATGTCTCCTCGCCGGCGACGAGCGGCAGCCGGGCGCGGGTCCAGGCGACGCCAGGTCCCGGCTCGCCGAGCGAGCCGAGGACAGGGCGCCATTCGATCGCGTTCATGTAGCCGTCCATGTGCGCGCCGGGCCACGCGGACGTTGGTGCCGGCGCCGGGATCGGCGGCACGGTAAATCTGTCCGGAACGGGGACAACCGGCTCTTCCGGCACCTGCAGACGCCAGGCGTGGGCGAGCAGGACCTCCTGCCCACCCGCCTCGACGACGCCGCGCAAGAGCGTCGCCCGTCGGCCCCTGCGCAGCAGCGCGGTCCGGACCGTTAGCGGCGCCACCGGCACCGGGCGCAAGAACTCCATGGCGAAACGAGCGATCCGGCTGCGCGGCTGTGACTCCGTCCGCTCGAACGCCCGGACCAGGAGCGCGGCGGGGGGGCCGCCGTGCTGGCTTGCCGGCCCCCACGGGCCGGCGGTCGCGGGCGTGCTCGCGAAGACCCCGTCGCGCCCGGGGAGGTAAAACGCATTCGGCTCGCGCAACGAACGTGAAGCATGCGGCACGGTCGCGTGGCGTTGCACAAGGCATACGCGCGCGGGCTGATCATTCACCGGAAATCGGGCTTTGACCGGCAGAACGTACAGTCGGTTTTTGCAAACTCAAGAACGGCTCATCCTGTCTGCTGGGTGGGCCGGATTACTACATGGACAACTACATTGGGATTTTGCTTTCCGTATCGATGATTAGAGCTTCAAATGTTCTCGTGATCGAGGGAAATCCCATCTCAAGACGTAGAACCGGCGTGGACGCGATAAGCAGGTGCTTAGAACCAAAAGGCGAAGTCTTCAGGTCACCCATGGTGAATCATTGCCTTGGTGAGGATTTCATTTTGAAGCTGGCTCGCAAAGCGCCTCGATCCCCTCGGTGAAGGTCGCGCGGAGGCGACGGTCGATGGCATACGCCTCATATCCGCTAACGCGCGAAATGAAGTCAAGTCCGGCGGCTCCCATCGCAAAACACGCCGTCGCGTATACATCGGCCTGAAGGATGTCTGGGCCGATGACCGTAAAGCTCAACCAGTCGTCAACCGGTTTGCCAGTGTGAGGGTCGAGGATATGCTCGCCTTTCTCGTACGTGCCGGACGTGGCGACAGCCAGGCCGCTCGCTTGGATCACCCGGGCAACCTTGCCTCGCTCGACGGGATGTCTTATGCCGACCCGCCATGGGCTGCGCTCGGCGCTCAGGCCACGGGTCTGGACATCGCCGCCGGCGTCAACGAAATAGTCCCGATAGCCGTAGCCGTCGAGGATCGAACAGGCGCGATCTATCGCCCAGCCCTTGACCAAACCAGACGGATCGAAGCGGCCATCGATCCAGGCCGAGAAATAGCCATTCGTCGCATGTTCGTAAAGACGGCAGAGGTTGACTGCTTGATCCACAAGTTGACCAGCGTCCTCCGGCTGAAGCTCGGCTCGGTTGATCCGGCTGACCGCGCTTCCAGCCAGGTATGGGCTGAAGGTTCGGTCCAGCAGGGTGAAGTCGTCGAAGACTGCGTCAAGTGCTTTTCGATCCGCCTGGTCGTCGATCACATGCACGGTGACGGGCATACCCATGACGTCCTCAACGCCGCGCAATACGTACGGCTCCGATCAGGAGCTCGACGAGGGATTCGGATTCGGAATCTCACGCTTCGCGGAATCGCGGTGGCGAGCCGGTCGATGCTTAGCGGCGTCTAGCGGCCCGCGCAGCGGAAGCAGGATCCGCACCATCAAGCCGGGATCGTTGTCCATCAACTTGATGGTGCCCCCATGAGCGCTGACTATCCACCGGGCGATGGCGAGACCGAGCCCGGCGCCGCTCCCTGCACGGCTGCCATCCAGCTGATAGAACGGTTCGAATACCTTGTCGTGATGCTCGGCCGGAATGCCGAGCCCAGTGTCGGCGACGTCCACGCGCAAATCGAGACCGACCCTGTCGGATCGAACTTCGACTGTCCCGCCCGGCTGACCGTGACGAAGGGCGTTATCGACCAGGATCACGAGGAGCTGCCGCAGCCGCTCAGGGTCCACCTCAGCCTCGATCAGGGGTTCTGACTGGACGTTCAGGTGTCCGCCCCGGCTGGCCGCAAGAGCTTGCAGGTCCTCACCGGCTGAGATCACTAGCTGGCTGACGTCGGTCCGGCCGAGACGAAGTTCAGCTTGACCGGAATCCGCGCGAGCCAGCGTCAACAGATCGTCGACCAGCCGTCTCATACGCTGGGTCTCGGCTGACATCGAGTCGACCAACTGTGCGTTGCGGCCGATGGTTTGATCCAGATGACGCCTGAAAACCTGCAGCCCCGCGTCAACGATGGTGAGCGGCGTACGCAGCTCATGGGAGGCATCCGCGGTGAATCGAGCCTGCCGATCCATCGCCTGTCTGATCGGGACCAGCGCGCGTTCAGTCAGAAACCAGCCCGCCACAACGATCACGAGAAGGGCTGCCAAACCGGCCCCAAACATCACCAGAAGTGCTTCTCGCTCAACCGAATACACAGGCACCAGGCTGCGGCCAGCCTGTAACACACCGCTCGACACGCCCTGATCAGTGATGGCCTGCGACGCGATCAACGCCGGCTGATTTGCCTCAAGGTTGACCTGGATGGTGCTGGGACGGCCGCTCAACGCATTCATCGCCGAGGATCGGAGCTGGGCGCTTGGGGCACCCGAAGGGTTGAAGGTTACGTTGCCCGAATTGTCCCAAATGACAAGAAAGGTGCCGGACGTGAAAACGGTGTGCCGGCTTTGGAACTCGTCCTGAGTTAGCTCGCGACGCTCGATCACAGCGCGCTGCAGATCCGACTGGACGGTGGACGTTTCCTGGGCGACCAGAAGACGGTCCATCACGAGCATGATGCCTCCGCCAAGGGCGACCAGAATTGCCGCCATCACAGCGACGTTTGTGAGTAGAAGTCGTTTGCGAAGGCTGCCGAAGATCACTTGCGCACCACGTAGCCGACCGAACGCACTGTCTTGATCAGCGTTGAGCTGTGGCCGTTGTCGACCTTGTCGCGCAGGTAGTGGATGTAGATGTCGACGATATTGGACACCGGCGTCGCCTCATAACCCCAGACGTGGTCGAGGATCCGCTGCCGACTCATCACTTGGCCCCGGTGCCGCATGAGGAACTCGAGCAGATCGAACTCCTGAGCTGTGAGGCTCAGCTCTCGACCGCCTCGGCGCACCCGACGGGCACTAGGTTCCAGCACCAAGTCGGCCACCACCAACCGCTCAGCCGGCTCGCCGGCCCGGCGGAGGTGAGCGCGAATCCGGGCGATCAGCTCTTCAATCGCGAAGGGCTTTACGAGGTAGTCGTCGGCGCCCTGGTCAAGGCCCCTGACGCGATCCGGCACAGCGTCGCGCGCGGTGAGCATGATCACCGGCATGCGCATCCCCCGGTCACGAAGCTCGCGACATACTTGGAGGCCATCGATACCCGGCAGCGACAGGTCGAGCACCACAGCATCAGGCGCGTTGGCTATGGCGGACTCCAGGCCGCTGTCCCCTCGATACTCCACCAGCGCCTGAAACCCCTCCTCTTCGAGCACCCTGGCAAGGATCCGGTTCAGGTTCACCTCATCTTCGATAACCAGGACTGAGCTCAATAGGGGTTATCAACCGTCCCTGAAGAAGATGAACGGCGTCGCATAGGTCAAGCTCGCGGCGGCGAGCACGACACCGGCGACGAGGCTGCCGACGACGAGCGATCGCCTCGTCAAAGCACTCCTGGAGCGGGAAGCTGAGATTTCCTCCGCGGCCGCCTGGCCGGTCCGACCCAGGTGGCCAAGGACGTGTACGGCGGTCGCCGGCAGCCAGATGGCGAAGCTGAATTTGTGGGCTTCGACCCAGATGCTGCCGAAGCGAAGTCCGAACAGCCAGAGTTCAATCCCCGTGGCGAAAAGGGCCACCGTGGAGACGACGACGATCGGCGCGAGGAGACGCAAGAGGATCTCTGGGGGTCCGGCACGACGGTACTGCGGATCGCCGGTGTAGTAGCGCACGAAGCGGTAGCCGGTGGAAGCCATCTTCAGGGCTAGCGGCGGTACCAGTAGGAAGCCAAGCAATAGATGCTGCGGAAGCAACCGCCTGACGCTGAGAACGGTGATACCCATCAGAGCAAGGAGCACGAGAAGGAGGGCGCCGTTCAGCGCCGTCAGGCGCTCATTCGCCGTGACGCCTGATTCGACGGCTTCCGGATGCGATTCGTTGATCACTGCCAAATCGGTGAGGTCCGGTCTCGATAGTACGGACTCTGGATTGGAACCATATTGGAGAGATCGAGCCTTACCAACCCCCAATCAACCTCCAATCAAAGGGGGCTAGCGTTGCTTCTCAGCTTGAGGCCGTTAGCCAACTCTCCCGAGACGGAATTCGTGCCCCGCCGAGCCCATTCGGCGTGGTCGAGCCCAGACCTTGCCTATGCCGTTTTTGTTGTCAATGCCCTCGTCATCCTGGGCTTCTGGTGGTTGAGCTCCGGCTTCGAGATCACCCGCAATGCATCTGACTTTTTCAACGGCATAGGTCGGGTGACCGGCCTGCTAGGCACCTATCTCGTCCTGTGGCAGTTGCTGTTCATGGCTCGGCTGCCGTGGCTGGAGCACGCCTTCGGCCTGGAGCGCATGGCGGTGCTCCACAAGTGGAACGGCTATCTCGCGATTGGCTTACTCATCGGTCACGCCGTCTTTCAGACCCTCGGTTACCAGCTCGGAGACGGCAAGGACGTTGCCAGTCAGCTGGCTGACTTCGTCACCAGCTACCAAGGCTTGTTGGCGGCCATCGTCGCGCTTGGGCTCTTCGTCGCCGTCGTAGTGCTCTCGATCACAGTCGCCAGACGCCACCTCGCCTACGAGACCTGGTACTTCATCCATCTCTACGCTTATCTGGCGGTGGCGCTCGCGTTCAGCCACCAGTTGGCCACCGGCGTTGACTTCGCCGGCAACCCCGCGTTCGTGTGGTACTGGTGCGCGCTTTACGTTCTTGTCGGCGCCTCCCTCATTTTTTATCGCGCACTCGGCCCGCTCGCCAGCTACTCCCGGTACCGGTTCCACGTCCAAAGGATTGAAAAGGAGGCGCGCGGCGTGTTCTCCGTTTACATCACCGGGCGGAACCTTGATCAGTTCCCGGCCGAGGCAGGCCAGTTCGCAATCTGGCGCTTCATGGATCGCAAGCGCTGGTGGCAGGCCCACCCGTTCTCGATCTCGGCGATCCCCGATGGGCGGCGTTTGCGAATTACGGTGAAGAACATCGGCGACTTCACCAGCAATATCTATGCCGTAAAGCCGGGCACCCCGATCCTGGTCGACGGCCCGTTTGGAAAGTTCATCGAACGCCCCAAGCAGCCAAGAGTCTTGCTCATCGCCGGGGGGATCGGCATTACACCGATCCGGCCATTGGCGGAAGAGATGGCGGACGATGGGTTCGATGTTCGGGTCCTATATCGGGCTCACAGCGAGGGTGACGTAGTCTTCAAGAAGGAGTTGGACGAGCTTTCATCACGGAAGAACTCAGTGCGCGTTGATTACCTGCTCACCCAGGCGAGCGGGAGCCGGCGAAGTCGCGACTCGTGGTTCTCAAGCGCAAGTCTGGCCACATTGGTTCCGGACATCTTCGATCGAGTCATTTACGTCTGCGGACCACTGGGGATGATGGCGGTGGTCAGGTCCTCCCTGGAGGCCCTTGGAATTCCGTCAAGCCAAATTAGAACGGAGATCTTTCGACTGCAATGAAGAGAGCATCCATCGTCACGGGTGTGACCGTAGTCGGCCTCGCTGGCTTCTGAACTTCAAGGTCGCGCCGCATCAGCTAAGCGCGCTCTCGCCGGCTTCCCCAACCCAAGGGCCTGGCAATCCCGCCAGTCCATCGCCGTCGCCTACCGCGACAGCTTCACCCTCGGTTTCGCCTTCGGCCGCTCCGACTTCGCGACCTTCGCCCTCGCCCGTTGCGCTGAGCGGCAATTTCACCGGGTCTGATTTTCCAATCGCTTCGGTGACGTGCAGGTGCGAGTCGTCATCTCCCGGTGGGCGCATCAGCGACGTCCAGGCACTCCAACTTCCGACCGACCGAGCACAATCGGCATACATCAGCCAACAGGCGGGCCCCTGGCTTCGTTCGGAGGTCTTGCAGGCGCAGAGCGCGAACATCGACATCATCAGCGGAGCTACCTACACCAGTCAGTCCTATGCGCAGTCAGTCGAGTCGGCCCTACAGCAAGCGCACATGGGTAAATGAGTGGGCGCCGCGAGGGTGGTGCCAAAGCCGTCTGAAGGGTGGCAGCTGGGAAACGGACGAACGCAATACAGCCTCCAGCCTCCAGATCCTCGAGCAGATCAAGAAAGGCGCGACGACCCCACAAACAAGACACCGGCACCTAGCCGAGTCTGTGACAGAAGCAGACCCGCTCGAACGCGACGGCGAGCTCATATCTGAAGCTTGGGACGTGCCGTCTAGCCTTCGTTATGCCGCCAGGACTCGGACAACTCGTTCCGGAAGACATGGGAAAAGTGATCTTTGCTGAGGGCAGAGTGGTTGGCGATTTGGAGGCAATCGTCTTGGCGGCTCCGGGCCTGGCTGAGCAAGCCAAGCTGTCGACCTCAGAACTGATCGCAGGCCTCACTGACTGACGTGAGTCCATCACGGACTAGCTGGCCCGGGGTTGAGGCTGAGGTTGCGCGCTACGCACGGTTCAGTTACGTCGCAGTGCTAGTCGCGTCCGCGTCTCGCTGACTATCGCGACTCACTGGTAGCACCGCTTTGGAAACCAGTCGGAACGATTGCCGCGCAGTCGTGAACGGGAATTCTGTGTTCCAGAACTGGTACACCGGCGCAGAGGGCATACCCCTTAGGCCCCGCCGGTTAGCGTAATTATCGGAAGCGCGGGGCCTCTAGCATCGCGTTTGAGATTGGCGCGCCGTTCTGATACCCCGACACCACATGCGCTCTCGGCATGGGTGTATGTTCGACGCCTTGAGCGATCAACCCGAAACCGTGATCTCGTGGCGAAGCATCGGCGCGCATGCTCCCGTGATGGCCAGCGACGGCATCGAAGTCGGCCATGTGCTCGAGGTGGCCGCGCTGCCCGAAGAGGACATCTTCCACGGTGTTGTATTCACACACCACCTGCTCGGTCGCAACTTCCTGGCACCCGCAAGCGACATCGACAGGATCACCGAGCGGGCCGTCTATCTCAAGGCAACAAGCCAGGCCGCCGAGCAGTACGAACAATTCCAGGAGATGCACATGAAGCGCCTGGGACTCAGTGGGCTGTTCCGCTGGAAACATCTGGGCTGGAAGGACTCCTCGGAGTAGTACTTCGCCTCGATCGGCGGTCGACAACCCGCGACCCCGCTGCTGACTTGTCCGCGCTCACCGAGGCGACGACTCGCGTGCGCTCCCATGGCGGCGGCCCGTGCGAGGAGCTCCCGTGGGAGTCCGGAATTTCGGCGCTAGGCCAGCACCGCCACGGCCCGTTCCTCTTCCAAGACATCTGACTTGAACTTCTCAACCGTCCCCGCAGCGTGTTGAGGCGGTGAGTAGACGGTGAACAGCTTCATGCTCTGATCGCCAGTGTTTTTGACATTGTGCAGACTCCCAGCCGGGATGCAGAGCGCTTCGCCCTTCTCGAAAGACGCGGCCACACCGGCTGTGATCGCCTCTCCTTGCCCCTTCACCACATAGATGAACTGGTCCACTTCGTGGACCTCCTCCCCAATCTCCTCACCGGGCCTCAGCATCATCACTAAGAGCTGGCTGTGAACGCCCGTGAACAGCACCTGCCGGAAGTATTCGTTTTCCTTGGCGACCTCTTTGAGCTCGATTCTTAGCGTTTCCATCACAACGCCTCCTTATCACACCGACCGGAACGAGCGGTCGAACATGGCCGTGGGCGGGATCGTGTCGTCCCAGCGGAAGGTCAGCCGATTGACAACGTCGACCACACCATCCGACTCTCTCGCCATTCGGATCAAGATTTCAACGTCGCTCTTACGATCCACCTCGCCCGACAGAGTTACGACGTTCGAGCGAACTTCAACACGAACCTTGGCGGACGAGGACAGCATGAGCGCGGGTATGAGCGTGTCCCTGATCTCGTTTTGCAGCTCCTCGTCTGTACGCAGAAAAACCTGGAGCAGGTTGCTGCGGCTGACGATTCCCGCGACGTGACCGCGTTGGTCGACCACCACCAGGCGCCTGACATTCTTCGTCTGCATGATTCGAGCCGCCTCGCTCAGCGGAGTGCCGGCTGGGACCGTGATCACAGGGGAGGTCATCACATCTGATGCAACAGTGCCCTCCGCCTTGACCCGCTCATGGCGACGCTTCCGAAGGTGAAGCAAGTCCTCGCTAGACTCCAGCTCTTGGCGACGCTCCTTGAGCAGCAGATCCGCTTCCGAAACGATGCCGACCGGAATACCCTGCTGGTCGACGATCGGTATCGCGCTCACCTTGTTGTCTTCAATAAGGCGAACCAGCACCTTGAAAGGTGCCCGCGGACTCGCCACGTGGACGTGGATCGTCATCACGTCCGACACCGTCCGGCGCCGAGGCAGGGCTGGGCTTGCGAGACTCACTTGTCCATCCGCTCGGCGATGAGCACCGGCCTGGTGGTCGTATGCAGGAGGCTGTGAGAAACCGAGCCCAAAATTAGACCACCGAGGTCACCCATGCGCCTCGAGCCCACCACGATGATGTCGGCCTTCCAGGTTTGCGCGATCTCCGCGACCGAGTCCGCGACCGGACTCGTGTGCGCAATCACACCCTGAGCCTTGATGCTGGAGTCCTTGAGGATTCCGAGGGCGCTTGCCATCGTGGCGTGGATCTCCTCAGGGGGTTCGACGTAAGCGAACCCCTGGGGTCCGACAAGTGCCTGGGCCACGTGCACGACCATTACCTCGGAGCTTGGCGTCTGCGCTGCGGCAACCGCGGCGCGCACGCAGGGGGCCACGTCGTCCCCACCCGCAATCGCCAGCAATACCCTACGTGGTGAGCTCGCTTCAATGGTGAGCCGGCCCCGCACCACCAGCACGGGGCAGTTAACCGCCGCCAAAACCTGGTGACTGACGCTGTGCTTGAAGATTGACTGCCAGTCCGAGAGGCCGCGGGAGCCGAGGATGACAAGATCCGCGTTGAACTCTCGGGCAACATGCGCGATCGTCTGGGCGATCCCTGCGCCGTTCGCCTCGCAAACCTTCGCTTCTGCAACCATGCCGCCGTCCCGGAGTTTTTCGAGCGTCTTGAGAACCAGGGCCGCAGCGTCGCCTCGACTCTCGGTTTCCATCGGAACGTCATCCGGGTAGACCTCGAAGTTCCAGACATGCACGACGAGGACCTCGGCCGACGAAGTCCCGCCAAGGGCGATCGTTGCCTCGATCGCCGCCTGGGCATGATCGCTGCCATCTGTGGCCAGAACGATCCTCTTGAAGCCGGTCGTCGTAATCATGAGCACAGCGTTCCACGGCCGGCGGCGCGGCTATAGGGCCGATGGTCCCCTCATGCGAGGGACACTGACTGCGTGCGCTGGGACCCTCGGCTGGCGTAGATTCGCCAGCGATGGCCCAGCGCCGCGACCCCAAGGATGCGCTCCTGGAAGCTGGGCTCACCCTGGCCTCCGAGCTCTCCCTGCCCATGGTGCTGCAGCGGATCGTCGACCTCGCCGTGGAAGTCACCGATGCCCGGTACGGAGCACTGGGCGTGATCGGCCCAGGCGGCGAGCTGGTCGATTTCATCACGACCGGGATCTCGGCCAAACAGCGCAAGGCGATCGGAGCGCTGCCGCGGGGCCGGGGAGTTCTGGGGCTCTTGATTCGACAGCCTAAATTGGTGCGCGTCAAGGACATCGGGAGCCACCGGACGTCCGTTGGATTCCCGCCCAACCACCCGCCCATGCACTCGTTTCTGGGCGCGCCGGTGCAGGCGCTAAGCAAGGTCTACGGCAATATTTATTTGACCGAAAAACGTGGGGCTCGAGAGTTCAGTCCCGAGGATAGTCGCTCGTTGCAGGTTCTCGCCACCCAGGCCGGCGTTGCCATTGCCAACGCCTCCCTATATCAGGAGAGCCTCCGGCGAGAACGGTGGCTCGCAGCGATTCATGAGATCACCACAGCAATCCTCGAGGGCGCGGAGTCGACCGCGCTTCTAACCTCAGTCGCCGAGCATGCTCGCGACCTTACCGGCGCCGATGCAGCGACGATTCTCACCACCACTTCGACACCCGGCCAGCTCACAGTGGTGGCGGCGGTCGGGGCCTATGCACAGCAAGTCATCGGCCAGCCAGTTCCGGCGGCAGAATCGATATCCGGGGCGGTGATGGCGACCGGCCAGCCACTTCAGACGGACGATGCGACCATGCATAGCAGCAGTTACCAGCCGATCATCCGGGCCGGACACATCGGCCCGGCCATCTTCGTGCCGCTGCGCGTGGGCGGCCGCGCCACAGGCACCTTGATGGTCGCCAACACGACCGGCGGGACCCGGTTCGACGAGAGCACGATCCGCCTGGTCGAAACATTCGCAGACCAGGCGTCGGTGGCTATCGGCTACGGGCGCGCCCAGGCCGACGGGCGACGCTTGGAGCTGCTGGACGAACGCGAACGCATCGCGAAGGAGCTCCATGACGGCATCATCCAGTCCCTGTTCGCGGTCGGGATGGGTCTACAGGGGACCGCCCTCATGGCAACCTCGCCAGAGACCGCGGCCCGAATCGAAGGTGCCATCGGGGAGCTCGATCGGGTGATTCGAGACTTGCGGAATTACATCTTCGGCCTGCGGCCGGGTATCCTCGCCGACCGTCAGCTCGACCAGGCACTTCGCGAGTTGGCAGAGGACATCCAGAAGCGATCGCCGGTTCGAGTCGGGGTCCAGATCGACGCTGAGCTGGCGGCCGTCGTTTCCTCCCGTTCGCATCAGATCGTGCAGCTGACACGCGAGGCTCTGTCCAACGTTGTCCGCCATGCGCACGCGCAACACGCGGTGGTGCGCCTCGCCCGTGCCGGGAAATCAGCGGTGCTGGCGATCGAGGATGACGGGGCCGGTTTCGATGAGCGCAACGACTCGGCCGGTAATGGGCTGCGCAACATGCGCGAGCGCGCGACGGCGATGGGCGGGAAGCTACGGATTTCGAGCACGGCCGGGAAAGGCACCACGCTGCGCTTCACCTTCCCGATCTGATCATGAACAGGGCCGATCGGCCCTACCCACACGGGCCCGTGGACCGTGCAGCACCCAGGCGGCGGATGCGACCATTAACCCATGGCCAAGGACCAACTGCGCATCTTGCTCGTTGACGACCACGAAGTCGTCCGCGACGGCGTCAAGGCCCTGATCAACGCCAGCGAGGGCCTCATCGTCGTGGCCGAGGCTGGGTCTGTGCGAGAAGCCATCGATCAGGCGCTGAGGACCAAGCCCGACGTTGTGGTGATGGACGTGCGCCTGGCCGACGGCAGCGGCATCGAGGCCACGCGCGAGATTCGAGCCCGGCTCGAGAAGACCCAGGTTCTGATGCTCACATCATTCGCCGACGACGAGGCGCTCTTTGCGTCGATCATGGCCGGCGCGGCCGGCTACGTTCTGAAGCAGATAAGAGGCGGGGAGTTGATCCGCGCCATCCGCGAGGTCGGCGACGGCAACAGCCTCCTCGACCCGGAGGTCACCAGATCAGTCCTGGAGCGACTTCGCAAGGGCAAGACGATGCGAGACGAGAAGCTCGCACGCCTGACCGCGCAGGAGGAGCGCATCCTAACGCTGGTCGCGCAGGGGCTCACCAATGGGCAGATCGGCAGGGAGCTGAAGCTGGCCGAGAAGACGGTCAAGAACTACGTGTCAACTATCCTTTCCAAGCTCGAGGTGGCACGTAGGGCCGAAGCTGCGGCCTACCTCGCCCGTCACACGAACACCCCCGGGTCTCTTTAGAAGAAGCGAGAAGCCCGGGTCGGCTTAAGCCAGTTCATCCATACAGGTGTCGCCTTGCGCCCTGGAGCTTCTCGCTACCACGAACCTTACGGCGCTGTCGACATAAGTCAGAGGGCCTAACGGCCCTGCGCTTTCAGGTCTTTGCCTGCTTTCTTGCCTGCGTGGAAACCGCCGCCTCGAGCCGCTTGGCGATGGCCTCGGCCAGCTCCTTGACCGTCGTGCCCGCCACCCCTTGCATCAGCGTCTCGTTGAGCCCTTTGCCGAGCCTTCCCAGCGGTGGTTCGTACATGCCGCTGACCGTGAGCCGGGTGACCATGTTGTCCACGGGCGCCAGCTCGATCCGGCCCGTCATCCTCGGAAACAGGTGCTCGGGAAAAGTCGCTTTCCACTCGAGTGGTATGACCGTCCAGGTCGCCGTCTTGACCGGATCCCCCAACGTGACGACGACGCGCTTGCTGACCGGGACGCCCCCGATGTGGACGCCAACCGATCCCACCCCCTTGCCACTGAGACGGGGGAACCACTTACGCGGCCCGCTCATCAGGGCCTCGGTGCAGGCCTCGACCGGGTGCTCGATGTGGACCGAATGGCGTACAAACACGGCTCCAGACTAGTCCGAACTCGCGCTCTTCGCGCCGGCCTTGGTGCGATTGAGCAACCAGCGGATCGGATCGAAGTACACGTCGTCCATGCGCTCCTTTAGCGGGATGATCGCGTTGTCGGTGATCTTGATGTGCTCGGGGCACACCTCGGTGCAGCACTTGGAGACGTTACAGAGACCAAGGCCCGCCTTGCCCTTCAGAAGCGAACGGCGGTCGAGCACGTCCTTCGGGTGCATCTCCAGGCTGGCGATGCGAGCGAAGAAACGGGGCCCGTAGAAGGCGCTTTTCAGATCGTGAGCACGCACGACGTGGCACACGTCCTGGCAAAGGAAGCACTCGATGCATTTGCGAAACTCCATCGACCGCTCTACGTCTTCCTGCTGCATCCGCCATGGCTCGCTGGCGGCCATGTCTTTCTCCGACGGTGTGAATGGCGGGATCTCCTTGTTGACCTCGTAATTCCAGCTGACGTCGGTGACCAGGTCCTTGATCAGCGGAAACGCTTTCATCGGGCGGACGGTGAGCTGGCTGCCGTAATCGGCGATCGGTGTCTTGCACATCAGGCGCGGGAACCCCTGGACCTCGGCCGAGCACGAGCCGCACTTGGCCGCCTTGCAGTTCCAGCGCACGGCCAGGTCCGAGGCCAGGTTGGCCTGGACCCAGAGCACGGCATCGAGTACGACCATGCCTTCTCGAACCGGCACTCGGTAGGCGACGAGCTCGCCTTTGTTCGCGTCACCCCGCCAGATCTTGAGGTCGAGGTTAGAGATCTCCATTCATTCGGTCTCCTCAGGGGTGTAGCGGGCGTACGAGTGTTGAACCGCGTCAGCCAGGTATCCCGGCATCGGCGGACGCTGCTCCGACGTCACCTTCATGCCCTGCGGGGTTTTCTCCACGACGAAGTTCACAAGCGCGAGCTGGTCGTCCAATCTGGGGTAGTCCGAACGGGCATGCGCCCCGCGGCTCTCCTTCCTTATTAATGCCGAGCGCAGGAGTGCCTCGGCATTGATCAGCAGCGATCGGAGGTCGTAGGCCGTATGCCAACCTGGATTGAAGGCGAGGGTGGTGCTGCCGCCCGTCCCACAGCTCTGGGCTCGGGCCTTCAGATCGCCGATCTTCTCGAGACCCGCAGCCAGGCCTGCCTCGTCTCGAACTATCGGCGCGTGCTCCGTCATGACGTCTTGTATCTCGCCCATCAACTTGTATGGGCTCTCGCCCGCGGGACGAGCGAGCGGAGCCACGAGCGTGGCGATGGCCTCGTCGATTTCGGCTTGATCTATTTCTGTGCTTCCTGCCTTGGCACTTTTGGCAGCGCCGGCCGCAGCGTCGCCAGCGCGCTTGCCGAAGACGAGCAGGTCGCTGAGGGAGTTGCCACCAAGCCGGTTCGCGCCGTGCAGGCCGGATGCCACCTCGCCGGCGGCGTACAAGCCGGGAACCGTGCTCTCCCCGGTCTCGGCATTCACCCGCACGCCGCTCATGGCGTAGTGGATCGTGGGAGCGACCTCCATCGGTTCCTTGGTGATGTCGACCTTGGCGAGCTTCAAGAACTGCTCGTACATCGATGGGAGCTTGCTCTTGATGAACTCGGGTTTCCGATGGGTGATGTCGAGGTAAGCGCCGCCATGGGGGGTCCCGCGACCGGCGAGCACCTCTGAGTTGATCGCGCGAGCGACCACATCGCGGGAGGAAAGCTCCATGCGCTCGCGGTCGTACCGCTCCATGAACCGTTCGCCTTCTTTGTTTCGGAGCACGCCGCCCTCGCCGCGAACACCCTCGGTGACCAGGATGCCGCGCACGCCCGCCGGCCAGACCATGCCCGTCGGATGGAACTGGAGCATCTCCATGTCGCGCAGCTGCGCGCCGGTGTCGTACGCGAGCGCGGTCCCGTCGCCCGTGCTCTCCCACGAGTTGGAGGTGACGCGGTACATCTTGCCGGAGCCGCCGCTGGCGAGCACCAGAGCGGCGCAGCGATACAGGACCAGCGAACCGTCCGATCGCCTGTACGCAAGCGCGCCCGCCACGCGGCCGCCGGCCTTGAGGAGCTTGAATACGGTGACTTCCATGTGCACGTCCACGCCTTTGGTATGGACGGCTCGATCCTGCAGCGTGCGAATCAGCTCCAGGCCTGTGCGATCTCCGATGTGCGCGAGGCGTGGGTAGGTGTGCGCCCCAAACGGTCGCTGGTGGATCCTGCCCTGCCAGGTGCGGTCGAACACGGCGCCCCACCGTTCGAGCTCGAGGACACGCTCCGGCGATTCCTTGGCATGGAGCTCGGCCATGCGCCAGTCGTTGATGAGCTTGCCGCCCTTCATCGTGTCCGCGAAGTGGACCTCCCAGGAGTCCTGGTAGGCGACGTTGTGCATAGCGGCGGCGACGCCGCCCTCGGCCATCACCGTGTGGGCCTTGCCGAGCAGCGATTTGCACACGATCAGCACGCGTGCGCCGCCTTCAGCCGCGGCGATCGCGCCGCGCAGGCCGGCCCCACCCGCCCCGAGCACGAGCACATCCGTCTCGACGGTCTCGTAAGTCGCGCTCACGAAATCCACCTCGGGTCGTGGAGCACTCCCGCGAGCAGAAGGCGGATGTAGATGTCAGTGCTCGCGACCGAGAGCAGGCTAGCCCAGGCCCACCTGTCGTGCTTGATGTTGAGGACGGTGATGCCTTTCCACAACCGGTGTCGCGCCCGCGCCGCCAGCGAACAAGAAAAACAGTCGAGCTGTCCCCCCGCCAGGTGGCGAAACGCGTGGCAACCGAACGTATAGCCGGAGAGCAGGACGACGTTGGCGACCATGAGAACGCTGCCGAGACCGACGCCGAACCGGCCGCCGAAGTCAAAGGCGAAGACGGCGTCGAACCACAGGAACGCGACCTGGACCACGGTCGCGTAGAAGGCGAAGCGGTGGAGATTGTTCAGGACCCACGGAAAGGCGGTTTCCCCTCGATATCGGCCCCGCTTGGGTTCGGGCACCGCGCAAGAGCGCGGATGCCAGAAGAATGATCGGAAGTACGCCTTTCGGTAGTAGTAGCAGGTGAGGCGAAAGACCAGGGGCGCCCACGCCACCCAGACGCCAGGAGGGATGGGACCGACCTTGATCAGAGGCGAGTAGAAAGGACTGAGGTACGGGGCGTAGTAGCCCTCGTGCTGGAAGAAGACCACCCACACCGCAAAGATGCCAAACAGGCTGAGGCCCACGACCACGAAGGCGGGGTAGAGCCAGTTCGGCAGTCCACTGTATGGGTTTTTGACGACCTCGCGATCGGTCGCAGAGGGCCGAGCGGCAGGTTCTGAAAGCGCCACGTTGCGTCTATCTAACTACGTCTTAGATGAAGAGTGTGATTGCGCCCTGCGCCTCCGCCAGCGCCATGGTCGCGCCGGCCGGCTCGTCGAGGCCGTCGATGAGGTCCTCTCGCTTGAGGCCCAGAAGGTCCATCGTCATCTGGCAGGGGACCAGGCGCACGCCCATTTCCTTGGCCGTCGCCAGCAGCTCGTCCGGACCGGCGACGTTGTGCTTCCTGGCTAGGTGCATCAACATCGCCGGGCCCGCGCCGGCGAAATTCATCCTCGACAGCTTCAAGTGCATGTCACCGCCGCGGTTCATCACGGAGAGCATCTTCTGCATCCAGTTCTCGCCGGTGATGCGGACATTGTTTTTGACCAGAGGGAAAAGGCCCCAGAAGGTGAAGAACACAGTCGTCTCCTTTCCCATCGCGGCGCCGGTCGTGGCCAGGATCAGGGTCGGCCAGACCTTGTCCAGCTCCCCGCTCCAGGCGAAGATGACCAGCTTCTCCGTTTGCTCGGCCTTCTTCTCGGCAAGCTGCTCCGCGAAGGCTGCCAGCGGCGGCTTGTCGGTGGTGGTGATGCTCATCCCAGTACTCCTTGTTCCTTCTTCTTGAGGACGAAATGGAAAACGCCGGCTTGCTCGCTGGACTCGACCAATGGATTGCCGGTCGCCCGCGACCAGGCCCTGAAGTCGGGTGCAGAACCGGGGTCGGTGGCAAAGACTTCCATCATCTGGCCAGGCGCCAGCTCCTTCATCGCCTTGGCTGTCTTGATGATCGGCATGGGACAGGACATCCCTTTCAGATTCAGGCTCATTGCAATCGTGACGCTCATCTCTTTCTCCTTGGGTTAGGGCAGCCGGCCCCGTGGGACCGTGTGCCAGTAGGTCTTGTTGAACAGCGCCTTGGCCCAGTGCCATCGACGCGCCGGCGGCGGGGACACCGGCGGGTGGTTGTAGTCGAAGCTGATGGTCGTCGCCCGTCCTTGGCCGGTCTCGAGGAAGCACATGACCTTTCCGTCATAGACGTGCACCGGAGCAGGCTCGCCTTTGACTGCGGCCACGATCTCGGCAGCGGCCACGTTCGCCTCGTAGTGCGCCACGGACCCGCTCTTGGAGATCGGGATGTCATTGGCATCTCCGATGGCCCAGATGTTTTCGAACCGTGTGTGCTTCAGCGTGTTCTTGTCCACTGGCACCCACCCGCGCTCGTCCCCAAGCTTTGAGCCTTCGATCACCTTCTGGCCGCGGTGCGGCGGCACCAGGACGAGCAGGTCGTACTCGACAGTCTCCCCTTCCATTGAGGTGACTGTCCTGGATATCGGATCGACGGATTCGACGTTGAAGAAACCGGTCAACTCGATGTCGCGTTCGGCGAGTATGGGCTGCACCAGCTTCGAGGTCGCCTCGATCGTGAACGCCCGGTTGAGCGGAGACAACAGCTTGATCTGGGCCTTCTGCCGGATTCCGCGCGCTCGGAGATAGTCATCGAGCAGGAAAGCAAATTCGACCGGCGCCGGCGGGCACTTATAGGGAATGCCGGCCACGCCGATCACGATCGTCCCACCTTGGAACTCATTTAGGGACTTCCGCAGTCTCATCGCTCCGTCGAGCGTGTAGAAGTCGTGAGCGCCCATCGCGCCTGGCACCTCTGCCATCACGGTCCGGCTGCCGGTTGCGATGACCAACTCGTCGTAGCGCATCGTGTGACCGGACTTGAGCACGACCTTGTGCGTCGCCGGGTCGACAAGGGTTGCGCAGTCAACGACGAGCTTGATCTCGCGGCGCAGCAGCTGCGCTTCCGCTCGCTTCAGCGCCGATGGCTTCTCGTGGCCGACAGCGACGTAGAGGAAACCCGGCTGGTAGACGTGAATCCCTGTGGAGTCGACGAGGGTGATTCGCGCCTGATCGCCAACTTCCTTGGCGACCAGGTTAGCGAGTAGCGTGCCACCGACGCCGCCGCCCAGGATGAGGACGTCATTGCGCATGGATCACCTGACCTTCCGCACGAAGTAGCGGACGAAACCATGGTCCTCGACGACGTCGACCAGCTCGTGCTTTGCCTTGGCCACCCAGGCGGGGATGTCGGTCCTGGAGCCTTCGTCGCTCGACAAGACCTCGAACACCTGGCCCACCTGGCCCTGGCGAATGGCGCCGATCAGGTTCATGAGCGGACCTGGGCAGGCCATCCCTCTTGCGTCAATTGTCTTGTCGATCTGAAACGCCAACATCGCTGGCCTCCTTAAATGAATACGACCTGGCCTTCCGAGGCCGAGGCCATGAAGGCGGCAACGCCTTCGATTCCGTCAACCAGATGATCCAGGTCCTCGCGCTTCAGGTGGAACATGTCCATGGACAGCGCGCACGCCTGGATATCGACGACGCCCACGTCCTTCGCCTGGCGCAAGAGCTCGCTCCAGTGCTGGCCGGCGTGGGCCTTGATCGCCGGCGCCTGTTCGTTTGTCGCCTCAGGCGAGAGCTTGTGGTCGTCGTGAAGGGTGCCCGTTCTGAAGGCGTCCAGCGCGTAGTACTGCAGGAAGATGTTGACCGGGCGGCCCATCGCCGCAGCACCGACCGCCAGGACCGACGCAGCTGTCAATTTGTCGTCAGTACCTGAAAACAGGACCAGGGATAGGGGTTTGTCGTGCTCTTCCATCTTCACGTCTTCTTGCCACCAGTCTTCGCTGGACACAGGCAAGAGGGCAGGGCCTTAAGTCCCTCATGCGGGGTGCCGTGTGACCACCCTAAAAAAGAAAGAGCTCCGGCGGGCCGATCCCGCCGGAGCTTGCCGTCCCTAGTCAGCTGTCATGCAGCGATCTTCTGCGTGACCTTGAGTGTCTCGGGCTTGCGGCCCGCGATGAAGAGCTCGAAGACCAGTGCGCCGAGAACGACCAGCGCAGCGACCAGGAGCCCGATCCCCGCGTATGTCGTGTAGGTGCCGAGCATCCCCCAGCCGTAAGCGTTCAGAAGCATCGAGCGGAGAGTCTCGCCCTTGAAGAGTGTGGCGACCTCGCCCGCAAGGGTGGTGTTGGTCGGGTCCGCCTGAGCCAGAGTGCTGACCTGAGAGTAGGTCTGGCCGTTGGCCACGCTCTGAAGGTGTACGTTGATGAAGTCGTTCGCGTAAACCCTGGCTTTGTCGCCGTTGTCGACCGCCTGGCCAGCGTAATTCCGAATCTCAGCTGAGAATTTCGCCGGGTCGAGAGCTCCGCCGGCCTTGATCTGGTCAGTCCCGGGGAATGAGATCTTCTGCGCGACGAGCTGGTCGTGCACCATGCTGGTCACGAAGTTCCCCTCGTAGAAGAGGAAGCCTGACGCCGCCGCCAGAATGACGACGAGCATCGCCTGAAGAGAGATGATCCGCCACCGAATTTGCTTATTCATGTCTGCCTTCTCCTTGAAGCAGCCTCTGTCGAGGCGTTTTATTGAGCTTGGACGGCTCTGGTGCCTAGTGAAGCCTGTATTAGGAGTGGTCCATACGGCCGCCTGGCCTCCCCCAGGCAGGGTCCTCGGCCCCGGTAGACCGGGACCATCGGCCCTGTGTCGGCGACAT
The DNA here is from genome assembly GCA_035534555.1 of Candidatus Micrarchaeaceae archaeon. Taxonomy (GTDB): domain Bacteria; phylum Chloroflexota; class Dormibacteria; order Dormibacterales; family Dormibacteraceae; genus Palsa-872. Next base: position 19,184 of record DATLRQ010000005.1, on the reverse strand, counting down.
CACACCAGCCACCTTTGAAGGCGGAGGTGCTGGATATGCCCTGGACAGTTGGTGACGTGATGACAACGGAAGTCGTGACGGTCGGGGTGAACACTGACTTCAAGACCTGCGTGGACCTGCTTCGCGCCAACCGCATCAGCGCGATGCCGGTGGTGGACGGTACCTTCATCCTGGGCATCGTCTCCGAGTTCGACCTTCTGCTGAAGGAGGAGGGCCGCGACACCTTCGCCCATTTGAAGCGACGCCAGAGCAGCCAGGCCAACGCCCGCACGGCGGGCAACGTGATGACCCATCCCGCCCTGTGCATCGGTTCGGGCGCCTCGATCACCGACGCAGCCCGGCTCATGCACAAGAGGGCCGTCAAGCGCCTGCCTGTCGTCGACGCTCATGGCCGTTTGGTTGGCATCGTGAGCCGCCATGACTTGCTGAAATCGTTCCTTCGCAGCGACGAATCGATCCGACGGGAGGTCGCCGAGGACCTGCTCGCCAGGGCATTGTGGATCGACCTGGGCGCCGTCACGGTGAGCGTCCAGGACGGTGTCGTGGCCCTGGCGGGGGAGGTGGAGACCAAGAGCCTCGCCGATCTGGTGACTCGCCTGGTTGGTTCTGTAGATGGCGTCGTCGGAGTCGACAGCCGGCTCGGCTTCCGCCTGGACGACACGCATATCAAGGCCGCGCTGCCGCCAATGGCACTGCAGCTGTCCGTGACCGAGAGGCAAACATGACCGCAACGGCGACACCGGCAGATACAGAACCCGGTTCGCCTGCGAGCCCAGGGGCCGGCAAGACGATCCCGGCAGTCTTCTTCGAGCGCGCCAAGATCTACGGCGCTCGCGACTACATGCACTACTTCCGAGACGGCGAATGGCACAGCCTGAGCTGGGCCGAAACTGCAAGGCGCGCGCTGCGCGTTGCAGGCGGCCTCACCCAAGCCGGGCTCAGGCCGGGAGACAACGTCGCCCTCCTCTCGCCGAACCGCCCCGAGTGGCTTTACTGCGACCTGGGGATCATGGCCGCCGGCGGAATCACCGTACCCGTCTATCCGACGCTAACCCCTAGGGTCGCCGCGTTGATCGCCTCCGACTCGAAGACACATTTCGCAATTGTTTCCAACGCCGCAATGGCAGCCAAACTACAGGGAGGGTCCCACCTGAGCGTGGCCTTCGAGATGGACGCCGAGATCGCGGCCTGGGCAGCGGGCGAACCCGCGCCGGAAGCCCTGAGGGAGGTGGATGCCCGACTCCACGCGATGGGCGAGGACGATGTGGCGACGATCATCTACACGTCGGGAACCTCTGGCGACCCCAAAGGCGTGATCCTGACGCACCGGCATTTCCTGGAGGCAGCCCGGAGCTGCCTCGAGGTCTTCACCATTGGGCCGGACGACGTCATCCTCTCCTACCTGCCGTACTCCCACGTCATGGAGCGAGTTGACGGGATCTTCGTACCGACCAGCGCCGGCGCAACTGTCTGGCTGGCCCGTGGCCTCGATACCCTGGTCGACGACATCCAGGTCGCCCGACCGACCATCATGCTCGGCGTCCCGCGTGTCTTCGAGAAGGTTTACGAGGCCGTCTACGACCAGGTCCGAGCGCAATCGGTGTTTAAGCGCGCGATATTTCGATGGGCCGTGGCGGTGGGCACCGAGCACGCGCGTGGCGGCTGGCTGCCAGGCATAAGGGTACGCATGGGCGCCGCCGAGAGCCTGGTCCTGGGGCAACTTCGCAAGCGCCTCACGGGCGGCCGACTGCGATTCTTCATCAGCGGAGGAGCCCCCCTCAATGAGAAGGTTGAAGAATTCTTCTGGGCGCTCGGGGTCAAGATCCTGCAGGGGTGGGGCTTGACCGAGGCGACCTCCGCGGTCACCTCAAACACCGAGCAGGAGCATCGCTATCGAACGGTGGGACAGCCGCTCCCGGGCACCGAGATTCGGATCGCCCGCGATGGCGAGATCGAGGTCAGGGGGCCCGGGGTCATGGCCGGCTACCTGAACAAGGCCACCGCGACCGCCGAAATCATCGTTGGCGGATGGCTGCAAACAGGGGACATGGGATTCGTCGACAAGGACGGCTTCCTGACCATCACCGACCGCAAGAAAGACCTCATCAAGACCTCCGGCGGCAAGTACGTAGCGCCGCTGCCGATCGAATCTCAGATCGAGAACGATCGATACGTCAAGGCGGCTCTCGTCGTGGGTGACCGCCGCCCATACGTGGTCGCCTTGATAGTTCCCGATTGGCAGGCCCTCGCCGCAGACATCGGCCCTGCAGGCGCCCCGAGTACGCTGGTGGCGGACCCCGGCGCGCGCGCCCATTTTGCGAGCGTCATCGATAAAGTGAACCAGGGGCTTTCGAGCTTCGAATCGGTCAAATACTTCGCCTTGCTGGCGCGAGACTTCAGCGAAGCCGATGACGAGCTGACTCCTTCGATGAAGAAGAAGCGATCGATTATCGTCGGTCATTTCGAGGACGTGATCGAGGCGATGTACAGTGCCCACAGGAAGCACGATGTCCACAACTGACCAGAGCCGGCTAGACGGCGGCCTTGAAATCCTTTCGGAGGACACCTGCCGCGAGCTCCTGGCTTCGCGCGAACTCGGACGTATCGCCTTCCCGCTCGGAGACGACACGGAAATCTTTCCTGTCAACTATTCCACCGACGGCACGATCGTCGTCTTCAGGACCGGAGCTGGCACCAAGCTGACTCAATCGACAGTCTCGAGGGTCGCTTTCGAGGTGGATGAGTGGGATGCGGCCAACAAGGTGGGTTGGAGCGTGGTACTGAAGGGTGTTGCACAAGAGGTGACCACCGGCACCGACCCGTTCTCAACCGCCTTGCGGACACGACCGGTCGTCCCGCTGGCGCCCGGGGAGCACGACTACTGGATTGCCATCTACCCCGCGACCATCAGCGGGCGGCGTTTCCGGACGGACCAGACCTAAAAGGAAAGGGCCGGAGAGCTCCGGCCCCTTGACCTTGACGGTCTCCTGCGGTCAGGCCTTGACTGGAGTAACTGCCTTGACGGGGATCGTCCTCGAGTACGGCTTGCCGTCGGCACCGGCGCGGGGAATGCTGATCTCGAGTACTCCGTTGTCGTACTCGGCCTTGATCTCGCTCTCCTTGACGCCCTTGGGCAGGGAGATGTGCCGCTCGAAGGTGCCGAAGGTGCTCTCCTTGCGGTAGTAGCCCTCCTGCTTGACCTCCTTGTCGAACTTGCGCTCGCCAGTCACCAAGAGCTCCTCCGCTTCGAACTTCACGTGGATGTCCGTCGGGTCCATTCCAGGCAGGTCCATGCGAACGACCAAGTCGCCGTTGCGAGCAAAGACGTCCGCCGTCGGGATGAAGTGCTTGCCTGGGGTCAGCGCGAACAGGGGCTGGAACGGCCATGGGCCCGTAAGCGTGCGGAAGAACTCCGCAAACGGACGGTCGAGCTCGACGAGCTCATCTGAAACGGTGCGTGTTGTCATCATGCGCCTCCTTATTCCGGCAACTGTTGATTCACCCCCCACGCTAGCTCGCGGGTGGTGCGCTGCAAAGGGCCATCGGTCGGTCGCGTCATAGGACCAAATGACTCCGCACGATCGGGCCACGCGGCCCGCGGTGGCGGGGCCTTTAGGCACTGACTTCGAACCACTCCGAGAACGAATCTGGAGTCACGATGGCTGCACTTGGTGAGCAAGCAGGAACCCACGTGATGCGGCTTCGCGACGGTAGGCGGCTGGCCTACTCGGAGCTCGGCGATCCCGACGGCTTGCCGATCTTCCACCAGCACGGTATGCCGGGGTCGCGACTCGAGCATGAGGCAGAACCTGAGTTCTACCGCTCGATGGGCGTTCGCGTGATCACCCCCGACCGCCCTGGCTATGGGCTTTCCGATCCCCACCCCCACCGCCCGCTCCTCGATTGGCCATCAGACATGGTCGAGCTCGCGGACAGTCTCGGCATCACCAGGTTCGGCATCACCGGACTTTCGGGTGGCGGCATATACGCGCTGGCCTGCGCCGCGGCCATCCCCGAGCGCCTCACGGATGTGATCGTTACGGGATGCCCCGCACCGACGCAGCGCGAAGGCGCCCTTGCCGGCATGCGCTTGATGACACGAGCCGGTGTTTGGTTCGGATCTCGCGCGCCGTGGCTGCTCGACGGAGCCGCCGCGGTGGTCAGCAGGCTTGCCCACCGTTTCCCACATTTCTTCGTCCAGCAAGCCAATCGGGACAAGCCGCCCGCCGACGTGCGCTGGCTCTCGATGCCGTCGGTCAGGGAGGGCGCGGCCGACAATCTGCGAGAGGCGCTCCGAGCCGGACCGTGGGGTTACGTCGAGGACATCCGTACCCTGGCGCGGCCATGGGGGTTTGCCCTCGAGGACATTCGCGTTCCCGTCCAGCTATGGCACGGGGACGAAGACACTGTCATCCCTCTACACCACGGTCAATACCTTGCATCGGTCATCCCCGGCGCCACGCTGCGGATCTGTCAGGGAGAGGCGCACATGCTCATGTGGAACCACCTTGGGGAAATCCTGATGGCTGCTGCGGGAATGCCCTCCTCTCCTGGAATGGGCAGCCGGCTCAGGAACGTCAGACCCATCGCGGCCGAGTCATACGACCCTGCCCATGTCCCTGACTCTTGGCCGACACTCGTCTCATCCTGAATTGAGGTGAGATGAAATGTTCAAGCACATCCTTGTCGCAGTCGACGGCTCGACCTACTCGCGCCAGGCGCTGCCCACCGCGATCGAGGTGGCACGGAAGTTCAACAGCGACGTCCTCGTTAAGCACGTGAGCGAGCACGACCGCGGCCGTGCCGTTGCCTACTCGTTGGAGAGCCCGGCGGCCGCCACTCGACTCGTTGGCGACGCGGTCAACACAATTCGCCGTGCAGGTATCACCGTCAGAGGCCACCTGAGCGACGTGGCCGCCGGCCATGTGGCGAAGGCCATCGTCGAGACGGCGAACGCCAACCGCATCGACCTGATCGTGATGGGCTCCCGTGGACTTTCAGACGTCCAGGGCCTCTTGCTCGGCAGCGTCACCCACAAGGTGATTCAGATGGCGGCCATTCCGGTGCTCGTCGACCGGACGCCTGGCGTCAAGGAGCTGAGCGCAGAACCCGTACCCATGGCGAGTCGGGAACCGCCTTCGGCCCCAAATAAGTCAACGAGTGCCTCCGGGCCAGGCCCCGTAGCCCTGGCCGGGGTACGGTGACTTCAACCGCTAGAGTCGACCCGCTCGCGGTCGAGGTTCTGGAAGGTCCCGGTCAGCCAGACCCGAGCCGGCGTCGCGTGCGCTCCTGCTCGGGCACGCGTCTGTCCGCCCCAAGCGATCAGGTGCGCGGCCGCAGGCGCACCGTCCAGCGCGATGCGATGCGCTCGATTCTGGTAATCGCGTCCGATCGCCTCCACCGTGCAATCGGCAGGTGGGGACGAGGCGGGCGCTGCCCGAAAAAGAAGGATTTGCCGACCTCGACCAGTGTCAGGTAGACGACCACCATCAGCGCCAGGATCACCAGGAATCCAGCCGGCAACGGAGTGAACCCAAACAGGCCGGCGATGGGTGTGAACGGGAGAACGAGGCCGACTGCCACGCTGCCGAAGGTTCCTGCGGTCAACGCCAGGCCAGGCCGGCTACGGAAGAAGGGTGAGCGTCGCGTGCGGATGGCGAAGATGACCAGGCTCTGGGTCGCCAGCGACTCGGTGAACCACGCTGTCTGAAACAAGCTCCCGCGCGCGTGAAACACGAAGAGCATCACTCCGAAAGTAATGAAGTCGAAGATCGAGCTGATCGGGCCGAAAAAGATCATGAACCGACGGATCAAGCGGATGTCCCACTGGGCCGGGCGCTGCAGCAGCTCAGGATCAACGCGATCGGTAGGAATGGTCATCTCGCCGCCGTCGTAGAGCAGGTTGTTGAGCAAGATCTGGGTCGGTGTCATCGGCAGGAAGTTCAAAAGGAGCGATCCCCCTGCCGCACTGAACATGTTTCCGAAGTTGGACGAGGTCCCCATCAGCACGTACTTCATCGTGTTCGAGAAAATGCGCCTGCCCTCCATGACACCCCCGGCGAGGATGCCGAGATCCTTCCCCAACAGGACGATGTCCGCGGCGTCCTTGGCGACCTCACTTCCGGTATCGACTGATATACCGACGTCCGCGTCGCGCAGCGCCACTGCGTCGTTCACCCCATCACCGAGGAAACCGACGTCTTTGTTGAGGCCGCGATGCGCGGTGATGATCCTCGACTTCTGTTCTGGAGAGACCCGGGCGAATATCCCTGTTCTCGGAATGCGCCCCAGCAGCTCCTGGTCGCTCATCTTCTCGAGCTCGGGGCCGGTGATCGCTTCGCCGAAGTCGAGGCCAAGGGCACGGCACACGGATTCCGCGACCATCGCGTTGTCGCCGGTGACGAGCTTGACCTGGACTCCCAGTGCCTTGAGCTGGGCGAGGGACTCGGCGGCATCAGCCTTGGGGGCATCAAGAAAGGTGATGTATCCCTTCAGCTCGAGGTCACGCTCATCCGACAGTGTGCAGGTGGCACCGTCCCCCCATGCTCGAGTCGCCACCGCGACCACCCGCGCCCCGGTCCCGAACAGGCCGTCGAGGGTGACCTGCGCGATCGGCGCCACATTGAAGCAACGGGCCAGGAGAGATTCCGGAGCACCCTTGGTCACGAGCATGCGTGTGCCATCGGGGCCTTCGACGAGGGCCGACATCAGGCGCCGATCGTGATCGAAAGGCAGCTCATCGAGACGCTGGTAGCCGGGCGCAGGGGTGCCGGCGCCGAGGATGGCCGCATCGAGCGCGTTGCCCGACGCTCCCGGATCCACGCTCGCGCTCGAGGCGGAGAGAAGGCCCAGCCGCAGCACTTCGTCACTGGACACGCCCTCGGGATCGATCGCTGCCTGGAAGCTGATCCTGCCTTCCGTGAGGGTGCCTGTCTTGTCGGTGAAGAGGATCTCGATGTTCCCGAGGTCTTCGATGCTGACCAGTCGCTTGACCACGACCCGCGCCCGGGCGAGCCGGCGTGCCCCCGAAGCCACGCTGACCGTGACGATCGCCGGCAGCAGCTGCGGAGTGAGTCCGACCGCGATCGCCAGTGAGAACAGCGCCGACTCGAGAATCGGACGCCCGAGCAGTGAATTCGCCACGAAGATGCCACCCGCCAGCACCGCGGTCACGCGCACGAGCAGGATCGAAAAGCTGCGAAGCCCGCGTTGAAAGACGGTCTCGGGCTGCCGCTCGCCCAGCCGCAGAGCGATCTTGCCAAAAGCCGTGCGGGGCCCCGTCTCCAGGACCAGGCCGTTGCCGGTGCCGCCCCGGACCGTGGTACCCATGTAGGCGATCGACCGAAGCCCCAGTTCGGTCAGGTCCGGCTGGAGCTCAGGTTCCGCCCGCTTGGTCTTCGGCATCGCCTCACCGGTGAGCACCGCCTCGTCGCACTCGAGTTCCTTGGCGGCCAGCAACCGGAGGTCGGCGGGCACCAGATCGCCGGTTCGCAGCACCACGACGTCACCGGGGACAAGCTCGGTGACGTCGATCGCCACCGGGCTGCCATCTCTGAGGGCAAGCGTGTGGTGACGGATGCTCGCATGCAGCGCTTCGACCACCCGCTCGGATCGGTACTCGTTGAAGAACCCGAGGCCCACGCTGAGGCCGACGATGGCGAGGATGATGATCGCGTTCGTGCGCTCGCCGACGACGAGCGAGGTGAGGGTCGCCGCGGCAAGCAAGATCAGCAGCGGGTTGCGCAGCTGCCGAAGGAGTACCGCGATGGGCCTTGCGCCATGGCTGCGGACGGCGTTGGGGCCGACGCTGAGGAGCCGGGCCGCGGCTTCCGCAGCCGAGAGTCCGGTGCCGGCACTGGCCAGGCGCGCAACAACCTCGCCCGGAGTCAGCCGTGCCGCCTCGACGAGCCCGATGCCTGACAGCGCCGGCGATGGAGCCTGGCCGGCTGCGGTCGTCACGCGCCTCATTTAACTCTTGCGTCCACGCGTCGGATCAGGGCCAAACGACCCGTTCGCGCAAGGTCACACGTAGGTGTTGAAAATGAGCCGGAGGCGTCAAGGTTGGGAGCGTGAAAGTCACCGAGATCATGTCTCAGCCCGTCGTCACGGTCACGCCCGGGACGGGAATCAAGGCGGCAGCAGAGCTCCTCGTGGAGCACGGCATCTCCGCCCTGCCCGTGGTGGACTCGGCCGGGCAGCTTGTTGGCATCGTCTCGGAGGCCGACCTCATTGCCATCGAGGCGAGACCGGACCCACGCTCGCAAGCGACCCCACTGGGACCGACCGCCGGCAGCACGCCACGGAGTGTCGCAGAGGTCATGACCCGAGACGTCGTGGTCGTCACCACCCAGAGCGAGGTGGCTGAAGCAGCCAAAACCATGCTCAGCAGCGACGTGAAGAGGGTCCCCGTCATGAGCGGGCGGCGCGTCGTGGGGATCGTGAGCCGCAGGGACCTGGTCAAGGTCATCGCCCGGACCGATAGTCGCATCGAAGCCGAGGTCAACAACCGGCTGGACGAGCTTGGGCTGGCGACCGCCGGATCCATCGTCAAGGTCACCGACGGGGTGGCCACGGTTCCAGTCGAACGCGAAGGAACTGCCCGCAGGCTGATGGAGTCGGCGGTCCTTCAAGTTGCCGGCGTGCTCGAGGTACGTTTTGCGGAACCGGCTCCAAATGCTAGGGCCGACACGCCAACGACAAGGTCTGGCGCTCACGAGGTCACCTAGAAAGTCGATGTTGTGGTGGGAGTTGCGCCACCGAAGAATGCCGAGAAGGTGGCTACGAGAGGGCAGTATCGCCGTTGCGGCGCCACGAGCACCTCGGCCCGAGGCCCCGCCGCTTGAAGGAAGCCCGTTGGCCATCCTCCTCATAGTCCTTGGCGCCGTTCTGATTGGAATAGCCCTGTGGCTGGCAGGAGTGCATTCCGGCGCCGATATCGCATGGGCCGCGGCGGTGACGCTGGCGCTGATCCCGCTCGGGATTTCCGTGGCCCGCGATCTGATCCACCGGGAAACGGGTGTCGATTTAATCGCGCTGCTGGCCATGGCGGGGGCGCTCGTGCTGGGGCAGTACCTTGCGGGCGCGGTGGTCGGGCTGATGCTGTCGGGTGGCCAGGCGCTGGAGCGGTATGCGAGTTCGCGCGCGCGCCGCGAGCTGTCCGCTCTGCTAGCGCGGGCGCCTCGCGTGGTGCATCGCTATGACCAGGGCATCCTCACATCTGCGGACATTGCGGATGTCAAGCAAGGCGACCGGCTGCTCGTGAAACCTGGCGAGGTCGTGCCGGTTGACGGAGTTATCAGCTCGGCGGCCGCGGTGCTCGACGAGTCAGCGCTCACCGGCGAGTCGCGGCCCGCCGAGCACCTGAAAGGTGAGCGCGTCCGCAGCGGTGTCGTGAACGCCGGGGCTCCTTTCGACATGCGTGCTGTGACCACTGCAGAAGAAAGCACATATGCCGGCATCGTGCGCCTGGTGCGTGAAGCCCAGGCCTCAAAAGCGCCGTTCGTGAGGCTTGCCGATCGCTATGCACTCTGGTTCCTGCCCCTCACGCTGGGCGTGGCCGCAGTGGCATGGGCGATCTCAGGCAACCCGGTCAGAGCGCTCGCCGTGCTCGTCGTGGCGACACCATGCCCACTGATCCTGGCTGCACCAGTGGCCATCGTCGCCGGCATCTCGCGAGCCGCGCACCGCGGGGTCATCGTCAAAGGAGGCGGGGCCCTGGAGACACTCGCCCGCGCCCGGACGCTCGTATTCGACAAAACCGGCACGTTGACTTCCGGTTCGGCCCGGGTCGCCTCGGTGGAAGCCTTCGGGGCCATTTCCGCCGATGAGCTGCTTCGCCTGGCCGCCTCCCTCGACCAGATCTCGCTGCACGTTTTCGCGAATGGCATCGTCGCCGCGGCGCGGAAACGAAATCTCGACCTCGAGTTTCCAACGGACGTCCACGAACATGGAGGCAAGGGCATCGAAGGCGCCATCGGCGCACGGCACGTGGCTCTCGGCCAGGCCCGGTGGCTGTCCGCGGGGCGACCCCTTCCGGATGCCGCGGCACATCTGCGCCAGCGCATCGCCCTCGCTGGAGCGATGGCGGTTTTCATTTCGGTCGACGGCTCCGTCGCAGGTGCCTTGGTGATGGAAGACCCGGTGCGGGCAGAGACCCCGCGCGCCCTGCTTAGCCTGCGCCAGGCCGGCATCACGCGGATCGTGCTGCTGAGCGGCGACCGACCGGACGTCGCCAACGCCGTCGGCCGCGCGCTTGGCGCGGACACTGTCTTGTCTGAGCACAGCCCGCAGCAGAAGGTGCAGGCCATCTTGAACGAGAGGGCGCGCGGCGTGACGGTTATGGTCGGCGACGGTGTCAATGATGCGCCGGCTCTGGCAGCCGCCGATGTCGGGATTGCGATGGGCGCCAGGGGCGCGACGGCGTCTTCCGAAGCCGCCGACGCGGTGATCGTCGTCGACCGGCTGGATCGAGTCGCCGAGGCGGTTGTCATCGCCCGGCGCGCGCGCGACATCGCAGTGCAAAGCGTCCTTGCCGGCATGGCGCTTTCCGGATTTGGCATGGTCCTCGCCACGTTTGGCGTCCTGCCGCCGGTGGCAGGGGCGTTCTTCCAAGAGGCCATCGATGTCGCCGTGATCCTCAACGCACTGAGGGCGATCGGGGGAGGTGAGCTTCACACGCCTGATGGAAACGAGGTGGGTACGGAAGATTTCTCATTGGCCAGTCCGAACGAGGCAACCGCCGCGCGCAACGATCGCGCCGCAGTCCCCGTGACAACGGGCCGATAGGCCCTTTTGTGTTGCCGCCATCGGCGCGATGGTTGGGGATGGCAAGCAGATGAGCTGGACCGTTTCGGACGTTATGAGCGACGACCCTGCTGCGGTGAGGCGCGCCTCCGAGTTGGTGGCAGCGGCCGTCGTGACCACCACCGCCGGCACCTCGCTGGCAAGCGCGGCGAGCTTGATGTTCCAGCACCGTGTTCAGTTCCTGCCGGTGGTCGACTCAGCGAAACGACCCGTTGGACTCATCAGCCGAGCGCGGCTGCTGAAGGTCTTCCTCCGCAGCGACGAGCTGATCCGTAGAGAGGTCGCCAAGATCGTTCAAGAGGTCGCCGCGGGCGATGCCCGCGCCCTCGACGTGACGGTGACGGCCGGTCTCGTCAGCCTCAGCGGTGAGGTTTCGACGCCGACCCTTCTCGGCTCGCTGATTCAGCGAACGGCGAGCGTGCCCGGCGTAGTCGGCGTGAAGGACGAGCAGATCCGCGTGCTCAGCGAGAGCCGATCGGCGGCCTCGGGGGACCGGGCTCGAGCCTGATCCGAGCGTCCACCGCGACGGCTCCCTTGGCATGCACGATCAATGGGTTCAGGTCCATTTCGGCGACCTCCGGATGCGCCTCGACCAAAGCGCTCACGCGCAGGAGCACGTCCTCCAGCGCAGGAATATCGGCCCGGGGGGCGCCCCGGTAGCCGTCGAGGAGCGGAAACGTCTTGAGCGATCGGATCATCCGGGCCGCCTCTCGTGTTGAGATCGGGGTGATGCGCACCGCCACATCCTTGACGAGCTCCGTCGCCGTACCTCCAGCCCCACATGCGACAACCGGGCCGAAATGCTGGTCCTGAACGACGCCCACGATCATCTCGACGCCATCGGCGACGATCGGCTGCACCTCAAAGCCGGTGACATGGTGGCCTGACTGCTGCAGACGCGCTGCCATTTCGGTCGCCGCCTCCTGGACGGCCTTCTCACCTTTGAGGTCGAGGCAGACCGCGCCGGCGTCCGACTTGTGCAGCAGGCCGGGCGCTATCGCTTTCAGCGCCACCGGCGACCCCAGCTGCTGAGCTTCCCGGCCCGCTGCCCTCGGCGAGTCCGCGAAGCGTGTTTCCACGGTTGGGATCCGGTAGCAGGCGAGCAGCTCGTCCAGGGCAAGTGGGGACATCCAGCCGCCGCCCTCGACAAGCGACGTGGCGATGACCGCAGCCGCCCGGTCGCGGTCGATTCCCTCGAGCACCGCCGCAGGCTCATCGGGAAGGGCACGCCAGCTGCTGTAACGCGCCGCAAGGCTGAGAGCGCGTGCGGCCTCTTCCGGGAAGGGGTAGTGCGGCACACCGACGCCCTCTGAACGGATGACGCGCGGCGCGGTTTGCTTGGACATGAAGACGCTGAGCAGTGGAATCGCGCGTGGGAGGCTCTTTGCCGCCCGCTGGATCGCACGAATCACGTCTGGCGCCTTCGTCACCAGCGGAGGCGTGAAGATGACGATCAACGCGTCAACTTCTTCGGAAGCCGCCAGGACACCAATGCCCCGGCTGTAATCCGCTGCGCTCGCCGACGCGATCATGTCGACCGGATTGCCGCTGGAGGCGGCGGCGGGCAGGAACGCCGCCAGCTCGGCCCGCACCTTCTGTGAAAGCGCCGGCACGACCAGGCCGTTGGCCTCACATGCGTCGGCGCAGAGGATTGCGGGGCCGCCCGCATTGGTGAGGATGCCCACCCGCTTGCCTGCCGGCAGCGGCTGGCTGCCCAGCAAGAGTGCGGCGTCGAAAAGCTCGGCGAGCGTGTCAGTGCGAATCACGCCCGCCTGCTGAAACAGTGCGTCGACTGTGATGTCCGACGCGGAGAGCAAAGCACCGGTGTGCGACGACGTTGCTCGGTTCCCTGCCGGAGACCGCCCGCCTTTGACGGCGAGGATCGGCTTGGAGTGGCTCACCCGGCGTGCGATTCGCGCGAATTTGCGCGGGTTTCCAAACGACTCGAGGTACAGCATTATCAAGTCGGTCGCGCCGTCCGCTTCCCAGTACTGCATGAAGTCGTTGCCGGACAGGTCGGCCTTGTTGCCAACCGAGACGAATGACGAGATCCCCGATCCAAGGGCCTGGGCCCGCGCCATCACGGCGATGCCCAGTCCGCCGCTTTGCGAAAGGAAGCCGATGCGGCCCTGGACTGGTTTGTCAGGGGCAAAGGTGGCGTCCAGACTCACCGCTTCCGCCGTGTTGATGACGCCCATGCAGTTGGGACCCACCAGCCTCATTCCAGCGTGCCGGCAGATTTCGAAGAGGCTCCGCTGAAGCTCAACGCCATCTGTCCCAACCTCTGCAAAGCCGGCGGAGATCACGACCAGCGCCCGGACCCCTTTTGTCGCGCACTGGCGGGCGACCCCGAGAACAGCTGCCGCCGGCACGGTGATGACCGCCATCTCCAGGTCTTCGGGAATCTCGAGCACCGAGGCATAGGCGCGCACCCCCTCGATCTCGTCGGCCGCGGGATTGACCGGATAGATGGCGCCGTGGAACCCGGTGGCCACCAGGTTATGGAACAGCTCGGCGCCAATGCTTCCACGCTGCCGCGAGGCGCCGACGACCGCCACCGAGCGCGGCGCCAGGACATGGCTGACCGCTGCGACGGCGGCGATGCGCTCTCGGTCTTCGAACTGAAGCCGGCCTTGAGGCGTCAACACGGTCGGGATCTCGGCATGCACCTCACCGGGCTCGGAGCGGACGGTGACTGGGAACCCGCTCTCACGCAGCACGTTGAGCATTCGATGGTTCTGTGCCTTGACGACCGCCTCCAAGACGTCGATGCCGGCTGCGGCCGCCGCCTCCGCAAGCTGCCCCAGCAGAATCGTGCCCAGGCCGCGGCCCTGATATTCGTCCGCCACAGCCATCGCCAGCTCGGCCTTCCGGAGCTCGGTCTCGACATACATTGCGTGGCCGACGATCTTGAGATCAGAGCCGGCCGTCGCCACGATGCCGTAGCGCGAGGAATAGTCGACGTCGACTAGCTTCTTGGCCAACGCGTCGGCGTGGGCGATCGCAGCGAAGAACCGAAAAACCCGGGACTCCATTGAAAGGTCGGTGAAGAAGCGAGCGAGATCGGCCTCGTCCGCAGAACGGATGGGCCGCACGGCGAGCGTGGAGCCATCGCGTAGGACAATTGTCGCCTCACGATGCGCCGGGTAGGCAGGGCTCACGCGGATCAGCATGCTACGAAGCCGTCACCGCTGCGCTTTGTCGAATAGAGATGCGCATCCGCCCGGCGCATGAGTCGATCCACGTCTCGGGCGTCCTCGGGATAGACGGCGATTCCGGCCGATACATTGATCGCGACCGATTGCCCGGCGACCGAAAAACGAAACTTCAGCCCCTTCAGCAGTTTGCGCACCATCCGTTCGGCACCTGCTCGGTCCGAGACCCCGGGAAGGATCCACGCAAATTCATCGCCACCGAGTCGGGCCACGGTATCAGTGGCCCGAAGCCCGTGCGCGAGCCTGGCCGCGAACTTCTTCAGAGCTGCGTCGCCGGCGGCGTGCCCGAAGGCGTCATTGAGACCTTTGAACTTGTCGATATCGAGCATCACCAGCGCAACGTGCCGGTCCTCGCGCCGAGCAGACTGAATCGCTTGCTTCAGCCGGTCCATGAAGAGCGCCCTGTTGGCAACGCCTGTGAGCGGGTCGTGCAGCGCCTGGTGCTCGAGAAGTGCCTCGAACCTCCGGCGCTCGCTGACATCGCGGATGACCGCCACCACACCTGAGCGTCCTTCGCTTTTGAGCGGCCCAAGGGCGATATCGGCGGAAAACTCGCTTCCATCTTTGCGCCGAACATTGAAGTCACGCGCCGCGGTGCCCATCGGCCTGGCACTGGGCCGCGCGGAATAGTCGGCTCGATGCACCTTGTGGATGGCCCTCAGCCGCGAAGGCACGAGGATCTCGATCTGGCGTCCCTGGAGCTCGTTGCGCCTATAGCCGGTGATCCTTTCAGCACTTCGGTTGGCGTAAGTGATGTTGCCGTCGGCGTCGACGACCACCACGCCATCCGGCATCCGGTCCAGCATGTCGTGGTCCGGCGCCGGTAGATCCGGATGCTCATTCCTAGGCCGCCTGGCAGTGACTCCGGGGCGCGTATTCGTGCCTGTCAGCATATGAGGCATTGGCCCGGCTTCCAAGCGCCTGACACGCCGTTCGGGCCTAAGGCATCATGGACCCCGTGAGTCGAAATGCCGGATAGGCGACCAGCGACTGTGGCTCCGCCGCCGCTGAGTGCCGAGGACCTGCGCAAGATCGACGCCTACTGGAGGGCTGCGAACTACATCTCGGTCGGGCAGATCTACCTGCTGGACAACCCCCTGCTAACCGAGCCGCTGAAGCTCGAGCACATCAAACCCCGCCTGCTCGGCCATTGGGGAACAACCCCCGGGCTGAACCTGATCTATGCGCACGCGAACCGGGTGATCAAGGACCGCGACCTCGACGCTATCTACATCATCGGGCCGGGTCATGGTGGCCCGGCAGCGGTCGCAAACGCCTACATGGAAAGCACCTACACGGAGGTCTACTCAGACATCACCCGGGACACCCCCGGCCTGCGAAAGCTGTTTCGGCAGTTTTCCTTTCCGGGTGGCATTCCGAGCCATGTCGCCCCCGAAACGCCTGGCTCGATCCACGAGGGAGGCGAGCTCGGTTATGCGCTCGTGCATGCGTACGGGGCGGCGTTTGACAACCCCGGCCTGACCGTGTTCTGTGTCGTCGGCGACGGCGAGGCGGAGACGGGGCCACTGGCTGCCAGCTGGCACTCGAACAAGTTCGTCAATCCGCGGCGCGACGGCGCGGTCCTACCGATCCTCCATCTGAACGGCTACAAGATCGCCAACCCGACCGTGCTGGCGCGAATCCCCGAAGAGGATCTGACCCGGCTGCTCGAAGGCTATGGGCATGCGCCGGTGTTCGTGACCGGGGATGAACCGGGGGCCGTGCATCAGGCTCTCGCGGCCGCGATGGACGGCTGCCTTGAGGAGATCGCGCAGATTCAGCGTGAAGCCCGCGCCGGCGGCGTAAGCGCACATGCCCGCTGGCCGCTGATTGTGCTTCGCACGCCCAAGGGCTGGACCGGACCCAAGATTGTCGACGGCCTGCAGGTCGAGGGGACCTTCCGCGCCCACCAGGTCCCCGTTACGGATTTCGTGTCCAACCCTGACCACATGCGAATCCTCGAGGAATGGATGCGCAGCTACCGTCCGGGGGAGCTTTTTGACAGCAATGGTCGCCTGGTCCCAGAACTCGCCGAGCTGCCACCGCGTGGCGCACGGCGCATGAGCGCCAACCCACACGCCAACGGCGGCGTTTTGCTGGAGGACCTGCGGCTGCCAGACTTTCGCAATTACGCCGTCGAGTTTCCGAGGCCCGGCATCACGCTAAGCGAGGCGACACGTGTTCTCGGCGCATATTTGCGTGACGTCATCGTCCGCAACCCGGACAACTTCCGGATCATGGGCCCCGACGAGACCGCCTCCAACCGGCTCGGCACCGTCTTCGAAGCCACCGACAGGGCCTGGGACGCCGAGCTCCTGCCGGGAGACGATCACCTGAGTCCTGAGGGACGCGTCATGGAGGTGTTGAGCGAGCACCTGTGCGAGGGTTGGCTCGAGGGCTACCTGCTCACCGGCCGCCATGGCCTGTTCAACTGTTACGAGGCCTTCATCCACATCATCGACTCGATGTTCAATCAGCACGCCAAATGGCTGAAGGTGACGCGCGACATACCTTGGCGCCGGCCTATCGCATCTCTTAACTACCTGCTGTCATCGCATGTCTGGCGCCAGGACCACAACGGCTTCTCCCACCAGGATCCCGGCTTTATCGACTATGTCGTCAACAAGAAGGCAGAGGTGATCCGCGTGTATCTGCCTCCGGATGCCAACACCCTGCTCTCGGTTGCAGATCATTGCTTGCGCAGCCGCAACTACGTAAACGTGATCGTGGCCGGCAAGCAGCCGGCCCTTAACTATCTTTCGATGGACGAAGCCATCGCGCACTGCACGCGAGGCATCGGCATCTGGGATTGGGCAAGCAACGACCAGGGCGGCGATCCCGATGTCGTTATGGCTTGTGCCGGAGACATTCCAACCCTCGAGACGCTTGCCGCGACCGACCTGCTTCGGCGTCATCTCCCCCATCTCAAGGTGCGCGTCGTGAACGTGGTCGACCTCATGCGGCTACAGCCGCCTAGCGAACATCCGCACGGTTTGTCGGACGGTGAGTTCGACGCGCTCTTCACCACCGACCGGCCGGTCATCTTCGCCCATCACGGCTATCCGTGGCTGATCCACCGCCTCACCTACCGGCGCACAAACCACGAGAACATCCACGTGCGCGGCTACAAGGAGGAAGGCACGACGACGACTCCCTTCGACATGGTCATGCTCAACGACCTCGACCGCTTCCACCTGGTCATGGACGTCATCGACCGAGTTCCGGGCCTGGGTTCGAAAGCAGGCCACATCCGCCAGGAGATGGCTGACGAGCGACTGCGTGTGAGGCAGTACACGCGCGAGTTCGGTGACGACCCGCCTCACATTCGCAGCTGGATCTGGGCGTCCTAGGCGCCGCGTGCGCGTACTCGTAGTCAACGCCGGCTCAAGCTCCCTCAAGGTGAGCCTGGTCGGTCCTGACGATGCGATCCTCGCCGACCACGAATTCGACGCCGCCAGAGGGCGCTTCGACGACGACCGGCTGAAAGAAGCGGTCGGCGCGATGGATGGCTTCGAAGCCATCGGCCACCGCGTGGTGCACGGAGGCTCACGCTATTCGGAATCGGTGCGAATCAGTCCAGAGGTGGTCGATTACTTGACGACGATCACGGACCTCGCCCCATTGCACCTCCCGGCTGCCCTTGCAGGAATCGCATTCGCCGCGAAGGCGTATCCCAAGGTCCCGGCGGTGGCGTGCTTTGACACCGCTTTCCACTCGCGCATGCCGGCCGCGGCATCGACCTATGCGATTCCGGAGGACTGGCGCGCCCGCGACGGGATCCGCCGCTATGGCTTTCACGGCTTTTCTCACTCGTATTCCTCACGCATCGCCGCACGGCTACTCGGCAGCCCCGAAAGGGAACTGCGTGTGGTCACCTGCCACCTCGGTTCCGGCGCTTCGCTCGCGGCCGTATTCGGCGGCCGTTCGGTCGATACGACGATGGGCTTCACCCCGCTCGAAGGTCTCGTGATGGCAACTCGTTCCGGCAGCGTCGACCCGGGAATGTTGTTGTGGCTCCAACGCCACGCGGGACTGACCGAAGCGGAGTTGAACGATGCGCTCGATCGCAGATCCGGCTTGCTTGCGTTGGCCGGCACGGGCGATATGCGCGAGCTATTGCAGCGTGCCTCGGCGGGCGATGCCAAAGCATCATTTGCCATCGACGTATACGTTCACCGACTCCGCGCGTGCATCGCGTCGATGGCCGCCGCGATGGCCGGTCTCGACGCTGTCGTCTTCACGGGCGGGGTCGGCGAGAACGCGACCGCGGTGAGGACGGCGGCGGCAGGCGGCCTTGGCTTCCTCGGCCTGGCGATCGATCCGGCGCTGAATTCTCAGGTCTCTGGAGACGCCGAGATCAGCGCTGCCAACGCAAGTGTCCGAACCCTTGTGATTCATGCGCACGAGGACGTCGAGGTCGCGCGCGCCGTGCGCCAGGTGCTTTCAAGCGCTCCGTAGCGAGCCGTCACGATCAGAGACTTCGGGTCCGGCCGAAAGGACCCCTACATCGGATCGGGGGTTTGCGGAGGAACCCGGCTCGGCCGTAGGCCCTTTTACGTGCGTGACGAGCAGCCCTTTTAAGCCCGCGCAAAGTACCGCCTAACGGTCGTGTCGGGCGCACATCGTCCAATTGCGACTCGACGGAGGTGGTTCGACATGAACAGCATCGTGGTTTATGGATCGCGACATGGAAACACCCAGAAGGTCGCCGAGGCGATCGCGAACGAAATTGCGACGCCACGGTACCGTCCGCCTGTTCTCGGTTGATGACGCGCCTGCCACGATTCCCGCGAAGACCGACCTCCTGGTGGTCGGCGGCCCCACCGAAGAAACGAGACTCGACGATCGGGATGGTGTCGAAGGGCGACCTGCTGGCAGTTGGTGTGATCGCCGCGCCGCGCGAGCTCTAGGCCGCCGGCGCGTTGAGCGCCTTCACGGTGCCGGAAACAAAATGTCCCGAAAAGACTTTTCTGTTTAGCCTTGAGTTCCTATTCGTATTTCGGCTTGCGGTCTTTCGACTCGTTCGCCTAGTGTCCTGCTTCCGAGGTTCGCAGGCAAAAGCGGGCAATGTTAGCAAGGATCTGGTCTGCGGTTTTGACCCACACGAAGGGCTTTGGATTCTCGTTGTTGACCGTGAGGAATAAACGGATGGCATCCTCCAGCGCT
>DATLRQ010000004.1:0-5460 GCA_035534555.1 Candidatus Micrarchaeaceae archaeon | reverse complement strand
CTCGCGCGCCACATCGGTGCCGCGTCCGCCCATGGCGATACCGATATGCGCCGCCTTGAGCGACGGCGCATCGTTGACGCCGTCACCGGTCATGGCGACGATCTCGCCGGCCGCCTTCAACGCCTGGACAATCCGAAGCTTTTGCTCCGGCAGGATCCGCGCGAAGACGGTCGCCGTGCTCACACGTCGAGCAAGGTCAGCGTCGCTGAGCGGCTTGAGTTCCGCTCCGGTGAGGAGGTCACTCGCATCGATACCGGCCTGGCGGGCTATGGCTCCTGCTGTAGCGGGATAGTCACCGGTGATCATGACTACCCGGATACCTGCTGACCGGCATTCCCTGACTGCAGCCGGGACGCTCTGGCGGAGTGGGTCGGCAAGGCCCACGAGACCGAGGAGCTCGTAATCGAAGTCGTGCTGTGACTCAGGCCAGTCGTGCCCAGCGAATGAGGCGCGGGCTACACCCAGCACCCGAAGACCCTCGGCGGCCATCGCCTCGACAGACTGTGTCAGCGCAGTGCGATCCGCCGCCCCGAGGTGGCTGAGGTCGGCGATGGCTTCAGGTGCGCCCTTGGCTGCGATGACCAAGCCTGGGTTGCCAGCCTTCGGCCTCCAGACCTGCGACATCGCGAGCAGGTCAGGGCGGAGCCCGTAGGAGTGAACGAGCTTCCAATCGGCGCCCTGAATGTGGACGCCCCCAGCCCGTTGTTCGCGATCGAGATCATGAAACGCCTTCTCCATCGGATCAAAGGGGTCGGGTGCACTTGCGAGAACCCCGAACTCAATCAGATCGTGAAAGTGGTCCGGCACCTTTGCGTCAACAGGGGCACTGAGCTGGACGGTCTCTCCTCCCCTGAGGCGCAGCTCGACCACCGACATTCGGTTCTCGGTCAGGGTGCCGGTCTTATCCGTGCACAAGACAGTCGCTGAGCCGAGGGTTTCAATGGCTGCGGCGCGCCGGGTCAGAACACGCGCCCGCGAGATTCGCCAAGCACCGACCGCCATGAACACCGTGAGCACGACCGGGAGCTCCTCCGGCATCATCGACATGCCCAGGGCGATGCCGGCGAGCAGCGCTTCGAGCCACCCTCCGCGCGACACTCCGTATAGCACCACAGCCAGCACGCTGACGGCGCCACCGACGATTGCGAAATTCCTTACCAGCCGGCGGGTCTGCTCGCGCAAACGTGGCGGCTCCGTCTCCAGGGTGCTCAGCGAATGGCCGATCTTGCCGATCTCGCTCAATGCACCAGTTGCGGTCACCTCGCTGATTCCGGTGCCGCGCACAACCAGCGACCCGGAGAAGACATATGGCAGGTCATCGCCACCCGGTCGACCACCATCCAACGATGTGATAGCGCCCGCAACCTTGCGCACTGGCACGGACTCGCCTGTCAGTAGCGATTCGTCAGTCTGGAGGTCGTGACCCTGCACGAGTATCGCGTCAGCCGGCACTCTGTCTCCCTCGGCGAGCACCACCAAGTCTCCACGAACCACCTCGCGGCCGGCGATACGTTTGCGCTCGCCATCGCGGATGACCAGCGCGCGGGGGCTCGTCAGGTCGCGCAAAGCCTCGAGGACGTGCTCTGTCCGGGTCTCCTGCACCACCGTGATCGAAACTGACAGCGTCGCGAAGGCCAGCAGAATCAGCGCTTCGGTGCGGTCGCCGAGGGCCAGGTAGATGACGCCGCCGCCGAGCAACAACGCCATCATGGGCTCGCGCAGGACTTCGTAGACGATGCGGAAGGGCGTGCGCCGACCGGGGCGGGGCAGCTCGTTGTACCCCTCGGCCTTCAGCCTGGCGAGAGCTTCTGTCTCGGTCAGCCCGCCGAGCGCGACGACCGAAGAATCCCGCGTCATCACCATGATGTTTTCACGGCCGTGAGATCACAAGGTGTCTTGTCTCATCGAGGCTGGGGGCCCGGGCCGAATGACCCTATGCAGGGGGCCGGCTGGCCGATGTTTGAGTCGGCCCAAGCCGTGACAGTTTTGGGCAGGAATCCGATGGTTGAAATAGCGCCCTGCTACTGGATAGAACGTTGAGGCCCGTGAGCGTCGGCGGCACCCGGTACTGGCTCGCAGGTTTTGTCGCCGTAATAGCACTGGCCTCATGTGGAGGCGGGCAACCAGAGCCGCCATCCGCACTCACGACCCCAACCGCTAGTCAACCGGCCGGAGGCGACGCAACGGCCCTTGAGGATCAGTTCATATCGGTCATCAGCCGGGTGGGCCAGTCCGTCGTGGTGATCGAGACCGCGAGCGGCCTGGGATCGGGCGTGATTGTCGACACCCAGGGCGACATCGTCACCAATGCCCACGTGGTGGGAGAGTCTAGGGTCTTTCGTGTCTACCTCGCCACCGGCAAATCGTATGACGGCCGGCTGATCGGCACCTTCGTGCCCGATGACCTCGCGGTCGTCCGGATCACCGCGCCCGATCTCCGGCCGGCTGTGTTTGGCGACTCCGACCATTTGCGCGTCGGCAGCATCGTAATGGCTGTCGGCAGCCCGCTTGGACTACAGAGCTCGGTGACCGAAGGCATTGTGTCGGCGCTTGGACGTGAGGTGACCGAACCGAACGGCGTCGCGCTGCCGCCCTTGATTCAAACCAGTGCGGACATCAACCCGGGCAACTCCGGCGGCGCACTCGTCGACCTTAATGGCGAGGTGATCGGCATCCCGACGCTGGCGGCTCAAGATCCGCAGGCGGGCGGAACCGCTCCGGGGATCGGTTTTGCGATTCCCAGCAATGTCGCCAAAGACATCGCTTCCCAATTGATCAAGAACGGTCGCGTCACGAACAGCCATCGTGCATATCTCGGTGTGCAGGGCGCCAGCCTCCCCAACGGAACTGGTGTCTCCATTTACGCGGTGGTTCCAGGTGGGCCAGCGGACAAGGCTGGGCTCAAGACGGGCGACGTCATAACCGCGATCGGGGAGCGCCACACACCCGATCAGCTAACTATGGCTTCGGTGCTGTCAGGCCTCCAGCCCGGGCAGTCAGTCCAAGTGGAGATCACGCGGCCAGACGGTTCCGTGGCTTCGATGTCTGTGACCCTCGGAGAACTGCCGGGCTAGAAGCGCTGCAGCTGGTCGGGGCTATGCGGTGGCGGTGGCATCTGCTGGCTTCGATTCCTGAATCAGGTTCGCAGGGTGCTGCGGTGGCGAATAAGATCGTGAAGAGTCTCATCGGCTTGTCATCGGTGTTGACCACGTTATGGAGCTCGCCCGCGGGGATGCAGATAGCGTCCCCCTCTTCGAATTCCGCAGCGTCCTTCCCTATGACAGAGCAGCCTTCGCCCTTGACCACGTAGATGAACTGGTCGACCGAGTGCGTCTCGAAGCCGATCTCCTCGCCCGGCGCCAGGGTCATCACCACAAGCTGGCTGTTCTTGCCCGTGAACAGCACTTTGCGATAGAACTCGTTGTCCTTGACAGCGTCCTTCAGGTTGATTCGTGCAAACATCGAGTCTTCTCCTTTCCCGGGTTCAACGTGGGTTATAAACCCACGCTTCATCAGCTCTCGCTAGCGTTACGAGGGCTGTTCGACCCCCCTCCCGTGGGACCGAGGCAAGCTACCTGCCGCTGATATTTGCAATCGCTGGTTATCCGAAATTGCTGGGCGGGGACCTGCGCCTCGGGGCTTTGGTCCCGCTGATCCAGGGCATTCGCGCTCTGGGCCACTTCCCGATCCAAGCACACCCTGTAGATGGAGGTGTTTGCAAAATGACCAAGCACACAGTGACAAGGATCTTCGCCGGCAGCGTTCTCGCAATCGCGGGCGGACTTCTCACGGTCGTCGCCGCCTGGCTGGCCTTAACTCATTGACGCCGACGACATCCGGTCCGTTGTAGGGCTGTGATCGGAGCCCTGGCGATGGCCGGCGGGGCAATCGGTCAGTTCGTGTCCTGGATCGGCGCAGTGCTCAACACGGCCACGCTTGAGGACAACATCTGGTTCGCCGTGTTGTTGCTCCTGGGCCTGTTCAGCTTCGGATCCATTGCGGTGATCATCTACGTGATCGCAGGACCCGATGGAACCGAGACGGCAAGGTTCCGCAGCGGTGTACCGGCGAGGCCGGCTCCGACCGCCTGAACTCGTCTTAACAGCGCCGCGCCCGAAACGGTGTTCCAACACCGCGCTTGCGGGGCCGATCATCGCACCGCTGCCGGGGCGATGAAATCGGATGCCGTCCCGAAGATCCTCGTATTCGGTCCCTGGTGGCTCGTGAAGCACCCGCCACGCGGCGAAGCCGTCGCCCACGCAACCTCCTAGGTGCAACGCCAGGGGCAGGATGAGGTAGCCGGCCCACGGACCAAAGCATGCCCATAGCCCAAGGCCCGAGACCAGGGCCGTCGGGGCCAGCGCCACAGTCAGATACTGCTTGCGGGTAAAGCGATGCCCGGCGGTCGTCGCATACATCGCCGGCACCACCTTGCCGACAAGCGTGACGCCGAACCGAGGTCGGGCCCCGAAGCCGAGCATGACCATGCCGTGGATCGCCTCATGCGCGATCATCAGAAGCGATGTGAGCGCCACGACGAGCAGAACATCAAGCAGGCTGATTCTCACCGAGCCGGTCGCGAGTCCCGCTCGAAACATCAATGGCAATGTGAATCCAACAAGGGCAATTACCGTAACGGCGACGCCGACCGCGTTCCAGACGATTGCCTCTGACCGACCAGGGCGCCATTCGACGACCTGTCGGAGCTCCGGAACGAGGCGGCTTGCGGTAGAGGCGGTGCGATTTGGCAACGGCAGACCTGACGTCAGCTCTTCTTGTCCTTCGCAGAGCCTTGCGTCTGAACAACGCTTCCCACCAAAAGGCCCACGACCACCCCGGCCCCGATGCCCACTGCAATATTGCCCAGCAACAGACCAAACAGCATTCCGATGCCGGCGCCGATTGCAATGCCCATGCCGACGGCATAGTCCCGGGCCGAACGATTCGCGTTTTCGTGGGGACGGTTCATAACAGATCTCCTTCTGGGGGTTATTGGTACGAAACCATCCTCGGATCCACATCGTCTCTGAGATAGAGGCGAATGCCTCCCGGGACGCGCCATTTGGCGAGGTTTGCCGACAACCCGCGTCATGACCCGCGCAGCTGCAAGCAGGGGCTCTTCGCCACACGCCGCAGGGCCAAACGGCCCTTTTGATGTCAAGCCGTTGTGTCAGACCATGGTCGAGATGGCTGCTCTCGCAGAA
Source organism: Candidatus Micrarchaeaceae archaeon (assembly GCA_035534555.1). Taxonomy (GTDB): domain Bacteria; phylum Chloroflexota; class Dormibacteria; order Dormibacterales; family Dormibacteraceae; genus Palsa-872. Next base: position 256 of record DATLRQ010000004.1, on the reverse strand, counting down.
CTGATCAAGTCACCTACGGTCGTCCGTGCCCAACCTTCGACGCCGATGATTGCGGCCAAGGATCTCACCAAGCACTATGGCGCGGTCAAAGCAGTCGATGGGATCAGCTTCGAGGTGGCGCGCGGCGAGATCTTCAGTCTTCTCGGCCACAACGGAGCCGGCAAGACGACAACAATCCGGATGCTCACATGCCGGATCAAGCCCAGCTCGGGAACAGCCGAAGTTGCTGGATTCAACTGCGCTACTCAGACCGATC
>DATLRQ010000003.1:0-2510 GCA_035534555.1 Candidatus Micrarchaeaceae archaeon | reverse complement strand
GGGAACGGGCTTGGCCGCTGAAAGACCATGCCCACCTTCTGGCGGAGCGCAAGCAGGTTCCTCGTGGTGACCACGTCTTCGCCGTCCAGCAGCACGGATCCGAGCGCGCGGGCGCCCGGCACCAGGTCGTACATCCGGTTGAAGACACGAAGCAGCGTGCTCTTACCGCAACCCGACGGGCCGATGATCGCGGTGATGCGCTTCTCGGGGATCTCGAAGGTGACATCGTTCAGGGCTTTGTTCTTGCCATACAGGAAGGAGAGCTTGTCGACCCTGAACTTGGCCGGCGCGGCTCCATTCACAGGGCGCAGCTCAGGCCTCCCTGCTTGCATCGGCCGCCGGATCAAAGGACGAGCGTCTGCCATCCCCCGGAATCAGGATATGCGCTTCCAGGTTAATGGAGCTTTATGGGCCGGTTAAGGATTGGGTGGGAAGCGCGATGTAGAAGATCTGGCCGCCCTCCCTCGCCGCTTCGGTCCAGATCCTCCCGCCCAGCACCTGGACCAGGTGTTTGGTGATGGCGAGCCCCAGGCCGAATCCACCCGCCTCGCGAGGCCGTGCTCGGTCGACCTTGTAGAAGCGCTCGAAGACACGACTCCAGTGCTCGGGCGAGATGCCCGGCCCACGGTCTCGAACCGTGAGCACGATTTCCTCCCCGGCGCGTCTTGCCCCCACATCGATCGCAGCTCCGGCGGGCGAGAACTTCGCCGCGTTGTCCAGCAGGTTGCCGAGTGCCTGCACGAGCTTGGCGCGATCCGTGGCGAGGGTGAGCCCCTGTTCGACCTCCACGTTCACCGGCCGGTCCATGCCCAGGCGCCCAACGCTGTCCGCGATCAGCTCCGCCAGGTCGAACCGCGTGACGTCGACCGCCATGACGCCGGTCTCGATGTCACCGAGCTGGCGCAGGTTGTCGATGATCTTGCTGATCAGGTCGGCTTCGCTGATGAGCCGCTCGGCGAATCGCCGTCGGTCTTTTGGTAGCGGGTCACCGAGCAAGCTCTCCGCGGTGAGGCGAAGCGAAGTGATCGGTGTCTTGAGCTCGTGCACGAGGTTGGCGACGAATTCCTGCCTGACGGTGGCCAGCCGCTTCAACTCGGTGATGTCGCTGAGAAACAGAAGCGTCTCGCCCTCCCGACGAGCGCGGACGAGCTTGGTCTGAACGATTCGCCGGTGGTGCACCAGCTGCGCTTCGGTGAAGGTCTCGTCGCTCGTCACGATCTCGAAAAGGCGTGACTCGAGCGTGACTTCGACGAGGCTCGCCGGCAACCGCGCAAGGTCGATCTCGAAGAAATCCCGCGCCGCCGCGTTGGCGCCGAGGACTTGGACGTCATGGTCGAGCAGCAGCGTCATGACCGGTGCGCTCTCGAGCAGCTCGGCGAACAGGTCTCCGGGCACGGGCTCGCGCCGAGGCTCGCCGCCGGCTGCTCGTCGATTCCAGCTCACGGCCGGAGTATATGAGCCGATCGGCGGCACCGAACCTTAAGCTGTGGTTAACCCCTTCTTAAACGTCCGTCCATAACGTGGACTGGCGTAAAGAGTCCGAAGCCAGTCAGGAGGGGTTCGATGTTTCGAGTCACAGCAATCGGGCGGTTTCTGCTTGTCGGTGCAGCAGTTGCCATGGTGGCGAGCGCGTGTGGCAGCACCACCGCCAGCACGCCATCACCCGTGGACGTCGGCAGTGGTTCACTCACCGGGGCCGGGTCGACCTTCGACGACCCTCTATTCACGAAAGCATTCTTTGACTACACGGCGAAGTACCCGCAAGTCACGATCAACTACCAGCCGGTCGGCTCGGGCGCGGGGATCCAGCAGTTCACCAAGCAGACCGTCGACTTCGGAGCGACCGACGTGCCGATGGGTTCCACGGACATTGCCTCGGCCGGCGGCCCAGACTCGCTGGTGCAGATCCCAGTGACCTTGGGCGCGGTCTCGATCGCCTACAACCTTGCCGGTGTGAGCAAACTTCAATTCGACGGTCCGACCCTGGCCAACATCTACCTCGGCCATATCAAAAAGTGGAACGACCCCGCGATCGCCGCCCTCAATTCCGGCGTCAATCTGCCCAACGAGGCGATCACCGTGGCGCACCGCTCCGACGGCAGCGGCACGACCTACATCTTCACGGACTACCTGGCCAAGGTTTCGCCCGAGTGGAAAGCGAGCGTGGGCACAGCCAAATCGGTCCAGTGGCCCGTCGGCGTCGGCGGTAGCGGCAACCAGGCCGTGGCCCAGACCGTCACCTCGACAGCTGGTGCGATCGGCTACGTCGAGCTCGCGTACGTCGTTCAGGCGCAGATGACCATGGCCTACGTAAAGAACGCCAATGGCCAGTTCCTGCAGGCCAGTGTGCCGGGGGCCACTGCGGCCGCCGCCCAGGTCAGCGACATCAGCGCCACCAACTTTTCGATCACCAACGAGCCCGGTGACACCACGTATCCGATCGCCGGCTTCAGTTGGGTGATCCTGCGGACTTCCTACAGCGATGCCACCAAGGGCAAAGCCGTCGTCGA
>DATLRQ010000002.1:0-5601 GCA_035534555.1 Candidatus Micrarchaeaceae archaeon | reverse complement strand
GGCGTCAAGTGATCCGAGCGGCACTCGGCTACCATCGCGCGTGGCGCCGGGAGGGCGCCGCCGGGTCCGCGGGAAGGACTGAGTCCACCTCCGAAGCACCGAGCACCATCACGGTGGCCTCTTCCTCGGCCTGAGCAGCGGATCGCAGGCGTAGGAGGGAGACGCCATGTCCAATTCGCTTCCCGATCGGCCCGATCTCGGCCAGCTGCGCCGGCAGGCCAAGGAACTGCGCGACGCTGCCCGCCGTGGCGATCCTGCGGCGGCGGAACGCCTGACCCGCCATCACCCCTCGCCCCACCGCGGCGAGGTCAGTTTGGCCGCCGCCCAGCTGGTCATCGCCCGCGAGCTGGGATTTTCGAGCTGGCCCAAGCTGAAGGCCGCCGTCGACGCCACCGTGGGCGGACCCGATAGCCGAGCCAGCGCGCTCGTGGCGGCCTCGATCGAGGGTCGGTTGAAAGAGGCCGAAGCGCTGCTTCGGGCCGACCCTGACATGGCCGGGCGGAGTCTGCACGCCGCGGTGATGCTGGGCGAGGTCGAGGCGGTTCGCACGATGCTGGCCGCTGACCCCGAGGCCGCCGTCGCCATCGACGACGAGCGAGGCTGGCCGCCGTTGCTGTATTCCTGTTACTCGCGGTGGCATCAGATCGACCCGGACCGGGCGGTTGGGCTGGCCGAGGTGGTCCGACTGCTCCTCGAAGCCGGTGCCAGCCCGAACACCAACAACGGGGCTCGACCGCACCGCGGCTACCGCTCTGCTCTGCACGGCTCGGCGATGGTCAACAGCCCGACCATCACCCGGGTGCTGTTAGAGCGGGGAGCCAATCCCAGCGATGGCGAGTCCCTGTATCACGCCGCCGGCCATCGCGATCACGCCTGTCTGGAGTTGCTGCTCTCCCACGGGGCCGCCGTGGCCGGGACCTGGGCGCTGGATGTGGCAGTTCGCGCCGACGACCCTGAGGGAGTAGCTCTCCTGTTGAGCGCCGCCCAGCGAAATGGCGAAACGGCGCATGAGTCAGCCTCCAAGCTGATGGCAGACGCCGCCGCGACAGCCTCAATCGACGTGCTCGACGCGCTTGTGCGCGCTGGCGGCGACCCCGGAGCCCGCGATGATGCAGGCATTTCGGCGGTGCGGCTCGCCACGCGCGCTGGCCGGCCGGAATCGGCGGAGCTGCTCATAGGGGTCGGCGCACCCGATGACAGCACCGACATCGACCGCTTCGTCGGCGCATGTATACGAGCCGAGCAATCGACGGCCGCGCAACTGTTGACCAAGCATCCCGATCTGCGTGATCGGCTGACCGACCACGACCGCGCCGCGGTTGTCGAGGCGGCCGGCTCCGCCCCCGCCGCCGCAGTCGCCCTGATGCTCGACCTCGGGTTCACGCCCAACACTCGAAACGGCTTTGGCGAACAGCCACTACACACCGCCGCCTACGCCGGCAACGCCGAGGCGGTCCGGCTGCTGCTCAACGCAGGAGCCGATGTCGAAGCCCGCGACGACAACTTCGACGGCACTCCGCTGGCCTACGCCACTGTCGGCAGTGGCGAGCGGGCCGGACAGCTGGGCAACTGGATCGAGACGATCCGGCTCCTCGTCGACGCCGGCGCCTCCCGAGACGGCGTGTGGATCTCGGGCAAGCCGCCCAGCGAAGAAGTCTGCGACCTTCTCCGCGGCTACGGCATTACCCCAGACGACGAGCCCGCGCCCGGGGGAGACGAAGAGGACAGCCTGGCACCCTCCCTCGGTACCGGAGTCATGGCGGATGTCGCCCAGCACCTCGAGACTGCCTACCGCGACCTCGATCTCGACCTGCTGGCCTCGCTCCTGCATCCGCTGGTCCGCTGGACGGGGCTGTGCGAGGACCGCACCCAGGTGCTCGACTGGTACCGGGGACTCCAGGCCGGCGGGACCGTCGCCACGGTAGAAGGCGTCGAGGTTGACCGAGACGCCGTCCTCCTCAGCCTCAGCGTGGCCCGCCAAGCTGAGGGCGCCTGCTCGGCACCACCAGAACGGCTGTATCAAGTCTTCATGGTCGAGGACGAGCAGGTGGTGCAGATTCGCGGCTACCCCGACCGGTCCAGCGCTCTCGCCCGAGCCTGATGCAACTTCGGGTCACGAACCCGAAGGTTGGAGCAGCTGCGCCGATTTGAACCGACGACCGCGAGCTGTTGGGTTGGTTGATCAGCGCGTTCTCGGGATAGCCGGCTGCTACGAACCGGTTTGATCGAGGATGATCCGCCGCTGGGGACACCTCCCGGCTGACTTGGCTACTCCTCGCATTCTGGCGCAAAGCGCAGGCGCCGAGCGACCACGTCTCCGGAAAGCTCCGTGAGTCCCGAGTCGTTGGCGAATGCTCGTGCACGCAGACAGAGCAACGCTGAAGCGACGCTGACGCCGAGTTGGACCGACACCATCCCGGTGGCTTGGTGCACCGCTTCGCAGCGTTGCAGCATCGGGCTGAACTCCGCAGCGACTTCGCCGACTTCCGCGTGGGTCTGAAGCGCAATGATTCGACGTCCGGCGAGCGCAGCAACGGCGAGCGCGGAACGACGCTGATCGTCAGTCAGGGAGCCTGGGCAGTCACGATAGAGGCTAAGCGCCCCGATGCAGACCGGGCCCACCGAGATGGGGAAACCGAATATCGCCCGGACCCCAGCATCGAGTGCCGAGCGCGTAAATGCCGGCCATCGCGCGCCGGCGCCGCTGAGGTCGTTCTCGGCGATCGGATTCGTTTGGCAGTACGCGTCGACACACGGGCCTTCGCCGAGAGTGAACTGCAACTCCTCGATGAGCGTGCTCACCGGATTGGTCGCCGCGAGCGACACGACGGGGTAACTGTTCGCCATCAGCATGATCCCAGCACCGCTCACGTTGGTGGCGGTCATTCCGATTCGACAGATTCCATCCACAGTTGGTCTTCTACCCTCGCTCGGCGTGGCGGGCCTGAACGGTCGCGTGACGATCGTGGCCCGGGCGATGGGGCATCAGACGATCGCATCCAGATCGCCCCGCACAGGACCTCGTACGGCGGCGATCGCGCGACGAGCACCATGACACCACCGAGACGACGCGGTATCTACGAGCCGGACGGGGCACGGCTCTCTCAGGGCCAACCGTTTGCGGACCATCGGGTCCTTCCAAGCCAAAGGGGTATCGGATAACGGTCAGGTTCCGGGTCGCCCCCGAGCCGACCTTCACTAGCCCGTCACTAGCCCCATGTATTTGAAGCGCGTTTTGTCTCGTCTGGACGCTACACCTCAAGCGGTCCGGAACCTAATGAGGGGAGCCGGGTCTTCTATGGGAGGGTGGGTTCCATCGGTCGGTGCACGGTCCCGGTCATGATGACCGGTGCTGTTGACCAGCACTTGGCGGGTCCGCTCCCAGATCGCGGTCTGGTGCGCACGGGCCAAGAGTTTGACCGCGTGCCGGTTGACTGGACTGCTGATGGGATGTCGTGCCCGCTTCTGCGTGAGCACTTGATCATTAGGTTGCAGGCGTCTCCGGGTGCTGTGATCAAGCCGGCCGAATCCAAAGGAGAGTGCCCACGGTGATGTTCATCGACCTGGCAGCAAGGGACGCCCTGTTACTGCTCGCTCGAGCCCCTGACCCGACGCGTGCGGCCAAGCTGACCCGCCCTCAACTCGTGGCGGCTCTGCGGGCCGCTCGCCGTCACCACGTCGAAGAAAAGGCCGACGCCTTGTTGAGGCTGTTGCGAGCTCCTGGGTTGCGTCAGGCACCGGTCCTCGAGGGCGCCTACGCGTCCGTCGTAGTCGGTCAGGTCGGCGTCATCACTGCGCTCAACGCGCAGATCGCTCAGTTGCAGGAGGTGGTGGGCGAGCATTTTTTGCGTCACCCCGAAGCTGGGCTGAGGACCACCATGACATCGAGATGGAGAGCGAGGACGGTCACCGGCTCGCTCGGACCCGCTTGCCTGAGGGTCTGGACGGCATCAGCGCGCTCCACGCGTTGGTGGCCGAGCATGCGCCGGCGGAACTCACTCCAGAACAAACAGCAGGCCAGGTGATCATCGGGATCGAGACCGATCGGGGTCCGTGGGTGTCGGCGCTGTGCGCGGCTGGTTACCAGGTCTTTGCGATCAATCCGCTGTCGGCAGCGCGATATCGGGAACGGCACTCCACCTCGGGGGCGAAGAGCGACGCCGGAGACGCTCACGTTCTCGCCGAAATCGTCCGCTTGGATCGTGACCACCACCGTGCCGTTGCCGCAAAGATGGAGCCCGGTTCCGTGAGTGCTGAGGACGGTCACACCGGTCTTCATGCCACAACACGCCACAACGCTCAGACCCCATGAGAACGCCGTTCGTGGCAGTAGTAGGCGAAGAACTGCTCGCAGAACGCCCGGGCGTCCTCGATGCAGCCGAAGCGCTCGGGGATGTTAGCGGCAGTACTTCAAGGTCTTGAACTGGCTTTCTGAGTAGGGGTTGTCGTTGCTCACGTGCGGACGGCTGTGGCTGCGGCCGATGCCCAAGAAGGTGAGCAGCTCGGTGACCGGGTTCGAGGTTCAATGCCAGGTCGACCAGGCCGGCCGTGCGGGTAGGTCCAGCGGTTGGCGACGAGGTCCCGGTGCCAACCCAACAGGGTTGCCGGCTGGACGAAGAAGCGCCTGAGACGCTGGCGGGGGAGTAGCCCCGCCAGCCCCGCCAACACCGCTCGATCCGCCGGCTCCAGTGCCGGTCGGTGGACCTGGCGTCGGAGGACCGCCACCTCGTGGCGCAGCATGACGACCTCGATGGCGAGATCCGTGTCACTGCGACCGACGAGTCGGATCAGCTGGAGGACGCGGCAGAACGCCCGGTACAGGAACGAGAGAGTCATCGCCGGATGCTCGCCGCGGATGGGACCAGGCGTCAAAGTCCAGTTCGCAGCCGGTGGATGACATTCTCGGCACGCACAGGCGCCCAGTTACGTGCTCACCGGACCGCAAGCATTGACGTTCGACGAGGTCGCCGCGACCGTCGCGGCGGTGAGCGGACGGCCCGTCACCTGCCAGGACGTCGACCAAGAGACCTGGATCGATGGGGCCATCGCGGCCGGTGTGCCCGCCGAGTACGCCCCGATGCTTCGATGGCTCACCGGCGCGACCATCGCCGGCAACGGCTCGACGCCCACCGGCGACGTCGAGACCGCCATCGGCCGGCCGGCGACCAGCTTCGAAGCATTCGCCAAGCGCAACCGCCGCTTGGATCGGCGGGCTCAAGGGATCCGCGCAACAGCTCGGTGAGTCAGCAACTGTGAGCTGACTCGACCGGGAGGTTCCCTTGACACCGCACCTGACGCTCCAGCAACGCCAACACGCGCGAGCGCTCCGTCGGAAGGGCAAGACGATCTGCGAGATCGCGATGGAGATCGGATGCTCGCTTCGGACCGTGAAGCGCGTCACGCACGGGCCGGGCAAGCGAGAGTCCCGCAAGATCGTGTGGTCGCCGGGTGAGCACCGGCTCTCGCTCGGCGACCGGGAGGAGATCAGCCGCGGGCTGTCCGCCGGTGAGCCGATTCGCGCGATCGCGCGCCGGATCGGCCGGGCGCCGTCCACGGTCTCGCGCGAGGTGAGGGCGAACGGCGGTCTCTCGCACTACCGGG
>DATLRQ010000001.1:0-2407 GCA_035534555.1 Candidatus Micrarchaeaceae archaeon | reverse complement strand
GGCCAAACCGAACCATCCAGTTCGACCTCGTCGATGTAGCACCAGCCCCAATCCTGCCCGGGCTCGAACGCTTTCATCACAGGGTGCCCCGTCGCGTGGAAATGCTTGGTCGCGTGCCGGTTCTTGGAGCTGTCGCAGCATCCAACGTGACCGCACGTCATGCACAGCCGCAGGTGGACCCACCGATCCCCCGTCCGCAGGCAGTCTTCACAGCCGTCACCTGACGGCGTGACTTTCACGACGGTCGCCGCGTGCGTGCAGGCGGACATCCCTACTCCTTGGCTTCGACGAGCTCCCCTTCGATGTGGATCTTGATCTCGTTGCTCACGATGAACTTGCCGTCGAGCATCATCTCGAAGCTCATTCCGAAATCCTTCCGGTTGATCTCCGTTTCGGCCGAGTAGCCGTAGCGGTGGCCCATGTTCGGGTCGTTGAACTCGCCGTAGTTGACGGCGTCGAAGGTCACGGGCTTGGTCACGCCCTTGATCGTCATGTCGCCCGTCACCTTGTACTTGTTGGCGCCGGCGGCCTCGATCTTGGTGCTCTTGAAAGTCATCGTGGGGTACTTGTCAACCTCGAGGAAGGTGGATGCGCGAAGGTCCTTGTCACGCTGCTCGTTGTGCGTACGGATGCTATCTGTGTTGATCGACGCCTCGATCTTCGATTTCTCAGGCTGCTCGGGCTGGACGTCTCCGGTGACGGTGACCTCCGCGAAATGGCCACGCACGGTCATCATGCCGAGGTGCTTGGCTGAGAACTCAACCTGGGTGTGGAGCGGGTCGAACTTCCATGTTCCCATGAGAAAACCTCCTAAATGCCCGGCCGGGCGGCCGGAATCAATCCCGCGCTGTGCCAAATACCTACAACCGGACTCCTGCCCCGAGTATTCACGGTGGCCGGCGAGAGTTCTCTAACGTGGTTGTCTTGGCGCGAGTGCGATTTGGCGTTCCGGTTTTGTTCATGACTTCCCTTTTGCTCGCCTCGTGCTCAGGACAGAGCGCGTCCGTGCCTCCATCCACTCCATCGGCTTCTGCGCTCGGCAGCCCGTCGCCGCAGCTGGGGCCGGGTGGATTGACGCTGGACCAGGAGATCGGCGCAGTGATGATGGTGGGCTTTCAAGGCCCGCTCGACGACTCCATCCTGGCCGATTGGAAGCAGCGGCAGTTCGGCGGCCTGCTCATCGTCAACCTCAACCACAACGCGAGCACCCCGGCATCGATGACCGCGTTGATCGGAGCCGTCCGCGCCGCCACACCCCACCGGTTGATCGCGGCCACCGATCAGGAGGGCGGGCAGGTGTGCATCGCGATGAGCACAGTCCCTTGCGACGCCATGCCGGTCGGCCAGGCCGCCACGACGCAGATGGCGTCTGCGCTGCGGCAGCTTGGGTTCGACCTCGACCTCGGGCCGGTCTCGGACGTCTGCAACGGGACGAGCTCGATCATGTGGGGCCGCTGCTACGGCACCGACCCATCGGCGGTCGCGGTGGCGGTCGGCTCTGTCGTCGAGGGTATCCACGCGGCGGGGATGCTCTCCGCTGCCAAGCACTTCCCGGGCCACGGCGACACGAATGTCAGCTCTGAGACCACGCTGCCGCGTATCGACGAATCTCTCGCCACGATGCGAGCGCGCGACCTACCGCCCTTCCAGGGCGCCATCGCGCACGGCGTCGACTTCGTGCTGTTGGGGCACCTCTATTACCCGGCGTTGGACCCCGCTCGATCGGCGGACCTTTCGCCGGCGACGGTGCAGATCCTGCGGGCCGATCTCGGGTTTCGCGGCGCCATCATCTCGGATGACATGGAGATGGGCGCAATCACCAACAGCACGCCGACCCCCGAAGCGGCGGTGGAGTTCCTAGCAGCGGGCGGAGACATGGTGATGGTCGCCCACCACCTTGCGGTCGCCGACGCGACCTATGACGCGATCAAAGCCGCCGTCCTGAGCGGGCGCCTCCCTCGCGCCAGGTTGGACGAGGCAGTGGCCGCGCTCGAATCCCTTCCGGGTTAAATCAGTCCCCACTTGCGGGGAAGCTGGCGTCTTAATCACTTCCCCGCTCCGCGGGGAAGGTCGCGCGAAGCGCCGGATGGGGAGGTGTGCGATCAGAAGACGTGCAACTCCGCCGGCAGGCTCCAGCCCGTTCCCCGAGCCCACTCGTCGGCGGCCACGGTGAGACGCCGGATCATTTCGCCCTTCGCCTCCGTGTAGGCGAGGCGATCATCGCTCCAACGCGCCGCGGCCGACTCCTTCGTCTTGAGGTAAGCCTCCCTGGCGGCCGCATCGGACCTCAGGTAATCGCGAAACACGATGTGCCGCCGCTCCCACTCGCTGCCAACCCCGCAGACATGAATGTGGACGCTTCGCGGCCGGCCGGCAAAGGGACGGAGAAATCGGTGCTCGCTGTCGC